>DAIMGK010000010.1:0-10647 GCA_036723985.1 Flexilinea sp. | reverse complement strand
ATAAATAAAAAAGAGAAAGGAGGGAGGCGCTGCCCTCCTCCTTTCTGATAAGTCACTTATGCCGCGAACTATTTGAGCAGTTCGTAGCCGCCGCCCTCGGTGATACCGATGATGAGGATATCACGGTTCGCGTCGCCGTTTTCATCCATGGTGATGGTACCGGAAGCAAGCGGGAGTTCTTTCACGGACTTGATACCTTCCATAATGGCGGTATTGACGAAGGCACCTTCCTTTTCCCAGGAATATTTCAGGCCTTCGATCATGATGCGGGCAGCGTCATAGGACATGGCGTTGTTGGAATCAGGAATACGGCCATCGTATTTTTCCTGGAATTTGGTGATGAATTCCGCGGCGGACGGAGCAGCCTTGGAAGCATCGGCGAAGAAGGTCTGGGTGTTGGCAAGGCCGACAACAGCGTCGCCGCCCAGTTCATACAGTTTCGCGTTGGTCAGACCGCCGCAGCCCATCAGAGGAGCGTCGATACCGAGTTCGCGGACTTTCTTCGCGACAAGAGCACCCTGCTGGTACATGGTGTAGACAATGATGGCGTCCGGATCAGCGTTCTTGATGTTCAGAACCTGAGCGGAGACATCCAGGGCGGAGGATTCGAACTGTTCGTAAGCGACCGGTTCCATATTGAATTCATCCTTCAGGATGCGCTTGACGGTTTCGGCACCGCCGGTACCGTAGTCACCATCCTGGAAAATGACAGCGACTTTCTTGGCACCGAGATCGTTGACAGCATAGCGGACGATAGCGCCGGCCTGCAGTTCATCGGAAGCCTGAGTACGGGCGATCCACGGGTCTCCCATGTGGGTAATGGCAGTACCGGAAGCGATCGGGGTGATGTGCGGAACTTCAGCGTCCCAGGAAATTTCCATGGAGCTCAGAACACAACCGGAAGCGACTGTACCGATGATACCGATTACTTCATCTTCGTAGATCAGTTTGTTGACAGCGTTGTTCGCGACCTTCGGGGTCTGTTCATCATCTTCGGTGAAGACCTTGATGGTGTGGCCGTCAATACCGCCGGCGGCATTGAATTCTTCAATGGCAAGCATTGCGCCGTCAACCAGGGACTTACCGACCATGGCGGAGTCACCGGAGAGCGGAGCATAGATACCGATGCGGATGTCATCCTCGGCGCAAACGATGCCGGTGAATGCAAGCGCAAAAACCAGAACCAATAAAGCTAAACGTTTCATCATATTTCTCCTTATGAATTTTTTTAGGGTATGCACCCCTGAAACTACACTAATTATACATGAAAATGACATTTACGAACGATATTTATATCAATTTAAATTTATCACGGGGGATCACGGGGGATCAGCGGATCAGGATGCAGGATATAAGGATGTAGGATGTAGGATGCAGGATACAGGATGCAGAATGCAGGATGCAGGATTCGGGATGCAGAATGCAGAATTCATTAGCCGAAACAGACAGCCGGCTCTGAGAATTTTAATTTATAATGAATACCGGTTTCAGATCGTTTTGTTCCTGAATCCTGATTCCCGGCTTACTCCTTGTCACTTGTCCCTTGATCCTGAATTTCAAACATCCTGTTTCATCGGTAACCGTTCGAAATATGTATAATGTATAATGAATAACAAAAAGGGAGGTGCTCCATGAAAAAAATCAGGGATATCAAAATATTGATCATCAATCCCAACAGCAGTGAAGAGATGACAAAAGACATTCAGCGCGTGGCAGAGGCTTACGCGGACGGCGAATATACTGTAAAGACCGTCTCCACCCCCGGGGCACCGGAATTCATCGATTACTATATTGACGCCGCCCTGGCCGCGCCCGGCATGCTGCAGATCGTCCGGGAGAATTACGACGAGTATGACGCCTTTATTGTGGCCTGCCACTGCGATCCAAACCTGGATCTGCTCAAGGAAGTCTGCGATAAACCCGTCATCGGCATCGGGGAAGCATCCATGAAAATGGCCAGCATGCTGGGACATTCCTTCTCCGTCATCTCCACCGGCTCCCATTCCATCCCCAACAAGGAAATGCTCATCCATAAATACGGTCTCGACAACAGCGCCGCATCCGTCCGTGCCCCGGAATCCGACGTCACAAGTTATAACAGCGCGGACCTCTTCATGAGCGCCGCCAAAGCAGCCATAGAGAAAGATTCAGCCGAAGTTCTTGTCCTCGGCTGCGCCGGTATGGCGGGGATCGACAAAGAAATACAGGAACGATTCAATGTCCCGGTCCTGGACGGGATCATCTGCGCCATGATGATGGCTGTCGGCATGGTCAAAGCCGGCTACACCACCAGCAAGTTCCGCCAATATAGGGGGAGTGATTAGTCAATAGTCAATAGTCAACAGTTATTAGTTGGTGGTTGGTGGCTGGCAGCTGAGTTTTTTTGATGACAGGGATGCTCAGTTAGATAAGTTTGGACGCAGAGGGATCGGAGATTTGGGAAGATGAAACTGGTATCGATTCTGGGAGATTCCATAAGTACATTCGAAGGATTCAATCCTCCAGGGTATGCTGTCTATTACGACAAAGAATTACAAGCCCTGAACGGCTTGGAAAGTGTGTACGACACCTGGTGGGCGAAAGTCAACCGGGCGCTTCAGGCACATTTGTGTGTGAACAATTCGTACTCGGGAAGCTGCGTCTCAGGCGATCGGTTCCCAGCGGGATGCTCTGACGAACGGATCGATCATTTGAGTCCATCCGGGTATGATCCCGACATAATTCTGATTTATCTGGGATTCAACGACTTCGGTTACGGAGTCAGACTGGAAAACCGGACGCACCGGGATCCGCTTTGCTTTTCCGATGCTTATGATCTCATGCTCAAAAAAATCAAACAAAAATACCCCTCGTCAGTGATCGTATGCGGGACTTTGATGCGTACAGCGGTCAGAGACAGGGACAGATGGACCTTTCCCGAATACTATTTTGATATCCCGTTCGGATCCTATAACGAGGTCATTCGGAAAGTTTGCGGGGAAAACAGCTGTTATCTCGCGGATATCGGCACGCCGGATGCCCGGTATGAAACGCTCGACGGAGCCCATCCGACCGCCCGTGGGCATCAGGCCATCGCGGAGGCGTGGATCAGATCTCTGAAAGAATCTGAGCTCCCAATTTTGAACCCTAATCTCTGAACTCTGTTTTCGAGGAACATTCACCTCTGTCTCAGTGATGAGTCTTCGTTTACACATCTGAACTCTGAACTCTTAAACGAAAAAACAGCCCCCACGAAGGGGGCTGTTTTTTCGCTAATTTATGCAGCTTTTGCCATTTCGGCAACTTTGCTGAACGCCTGCGGGTCGCGGACGGCGATGTCAGCGAGCATCTTGCGATTGAGCATGACATTGGCCTTCTTGAGACCTGCGATCAGGCGGCTGTAGGAAATTCCATTGAGCCGGGCTGCCGCATTGATTCTGGCAATCCACAATTTGCGCAGTTCGCGCTTGCGTACGCGGCGGTCGCGATACGCATACCAGAGCGCTGTCAGCATTGTTTCATGCGCACGGCGGAACAACTTGCGGCGGGTGAGGGCATAACCCTCAGCTTTTTTCAACAATCTTTTGTGGCGGAGATGTCCCTGAGGACCTCCCTTGACACGTGCCATATATTACTCCTTTACGAACCCCCGGGCGTCGATCTCACGATCCGTTGCAAACACCCGACAGCCGTACTAAAAAATTGAAATACGATCAGTGCTCCATATAGGGAGCGAGACGCTTCACACGGGCGATGGTTTTCTTCCCTTCGACGGTGACCATCTCGGACAAAAGCAGCTTCACACGGTCAGAAGTGCGGCGGCGGAAATGGCTCTTACCGCCCTTCGTGCGCACAAGCATGCCCGACCCGGTCAGGCGGAAACGTTTGGACGTTGCCTTATGGGTCTTTAATTTATATTTTCCTGCTGTTTGTTTGCGTGGCACAACAAACCTCCTACAACAATATTAAACAGCACTCTAAAAGAATGCCATTTGATTAGCTAAGATATTATACACGGTTTTCGAAATCAATGAAGAGAAATGTTATTTTTCTTCTTCAACCTCATCGATATCTTCATCCTCAATGATATCTTCATCTTCTTCGTCGAATTCTTCTTCCTCATAAGTCTCTTCTTCGATCTTATGAGCGGCGAGATCGGCTTTATACTTTGCGATCTTCTTCGAATTCGGGGCCATGAGCATGCTCATCACCCGGCCTTCCATTGCCGGGGGCTGCTCAATATTGGCAATATCGCTCAGCTCTTCTGCAATTTCCTTCAGATCTTCCAGCGCGAGTTCAGGATAGCTGATTTCGCGTCCGCGGAACCGGACAGTTACGCGCACCTTTTTGTTTTCAAGCAGCCAACGGCGGGCGTCACGGGTCTTGAAACTGCGATGATGCTCATTCGTCTTGGGACGAAGCCGGATTTCCTTCACCTCGATCTTGACCTGAGACTTCTTCGCTTCCTTTTCTTTCTTGGTGCGTTCGTAAAGGAACTTGCCAAAGTCTATGATCCGGCAGACCGGAGGATTCGCGTTCGGTGATACTTCCACCAAATCTAAATCTCTGTCCCGCGCGATCTGAAGCGCTTCTTTGGATGACATAACTCCCAGGTTGCTGCCCTGGTTATCGATGACACGGACCTCAGGGATACGGATCATCTCGTTAACGCGAAAATCTTGTGTACTGATAATTAACTCCTTTATTCATTATTTCAAGACCGCCTTGAAATAAACCTCGCAAGGGAAAAATATACCATAAGTATTCATTTTTTGCAATTATTTAAATGACAAAATTCGTAATCTGGGAATGGTCCCTGGGATTGGTGGTACCGGTTTCGGGTCTGAGCCGGTGAAACCGGGGGGACAGTTCCCGCAGGCTCAAGGCTGAGCCTGCGGAAACCGTCCCCTTCGCCTCATTATATCAGCTGCCGAGGTAGGCATCCTGGACACGCTGGTCGTGCAGCAGTTCCTGACCGGTCCCCTCGAACTGGATGTTTCCGGTTTCCAGGACATAGGCACGGTCGGCGGCGCTCAGAGCCATATAGGCATTCTGTTCATTCAGCAGGATCGTCGTTCCGGCTTTGTTCAGGCGCTGGATCACTTCGAAGATCTCATCCACGATGATCGGGGCAAGGCCCATGGAAGGCTCATCCATCAGCAGCAGTTCGCCGCCGGTCACGATCGCCCGTGCCACCGCCAGCATCTGCTGTTCACCGCCGGAAAGCGTCAGCGCGGACTGTTTGATCCGCTCCTTCAGCCGGGGAAACAGCTCGAAAGCCTCCTCCATCCGCCGGGTGACCTCACCCTTTTCCTTCACGGTCAGGGCAGCCATCAGCAGGTTTTCGCGGACCGTCATATTGGTGAAAATACGGCGTCCTTCCGGAACGTGGGTGATCCCCATCCGGACGATCTCGTGAGGTTTTACTTTGGTGATCTCCTGGTCCTTAAATTTGATGGACCCAGCGGCGGTCCTTTCAAGCCCGGTGATCGCCCGCAGCGTGGAAGTCTTCCCGGCGCCGTTCGCGCCGATGAGCGCCACGATCTCGCCCTGATCCACATGGAAGGTGATCCCTTTTACGGCTTTGATCGCGCCATAATAAATATGAAGGTTATTCACATCCAGCATTCTCATTTGTCCGATCCTCCTTCATTGGCATGGCGGCCGAGATAAGCTTCGATGACCTTCGGATCCTTCTGGACGACTGCCGGAGACCCTTCGCTGATCGTTTCGCCGAAGTCGATCACCTTGATATAGTCCGCGATGGACATGACCATTTTCATGTGATGCTCGATGATCAGGATCCCGATCCCCATTTCATCATGGATGCGGCGGATCAGCCATACCAGGTCATCGATCTCATTCGGGTTCATGCCGGCTGCCGGTTCGTCCAGCAGCAGCGCCTGAGGATCCGTCGCCAGCGCGCGGACGATCTCCAGCTTCCGCTGTTCACCGTAAGGCAGGTTGTTCGCGAAATAGTCCTTCGCGTACGTCAGGTCGAACATCTCCAGCAGCTTCATCGCTTCATCCGTCACACGCTTTTCCTCGCTGTGATACTTGCCGGAACGGGTCAGCATCTCCCAGAAACCGTACTTCATCTTGAAGGTGTAAGCCATCTTTACGTTGTCCAGCACCGTGGACCTGTTGAACAGGCGGATGTTCTGGAACGTCCGGGCAAGCCCTGCGGCCGTAAACTGAAACGGTTTGCAGCCTGACATATCTTTTTCATTGACGAAGACTTTGCCTTCCGTCGGCTGATAGATCCCGGTCAGCATGTTGAAGACCGTAGTCTTCCCCGCGCCGTTCGGGCCGATGATGGCGTGGATATCACCCAAGTTCAGGTCGATGGAAAAATCATTCACAGCCCGCAGGCCGCCGAACTGGATACTGATATGGTCAGCTCTTAAGACACTCATTTCGCGGCCTCCTTTCCGGAATTCTTTTTCCCGATCCAGCTCCACAGGTCAGAGAAACGGAACACCTTGATGCCGCCGGTCTTCAGGCCCAGGAATGAGAATTCCCTGCCGCCGAACAGGCCGGTGGGGCGGAAGAGGATGATCAGGACCAGCAGCGCGCCGTAGATCACCAGACGCCAGTTGCTGATCTGCCGCAGGATCTCGGGGAGTGCTGTCAGCGCGGCAGCCCCCAGGAACGCGCCGGAGATGCTTCCGACGCCGCCCGCGTACAGGTAGATCACGTAGTCCGTGGATTTGGTGTATGCGAAGGTATCCGGATGCAGGTAGACCATGGTATGGGCGAACATGCTGCCGGAGAGCCCCGCGATGAACGCGGAGTAGACGAAAGCGATCACCTTATAGCGGGCGGTATTGATCCCGATGGTGTCCGCCGCGATCTCATTGTCGCGGACTGCCATACAGGCCCGTCCGAAAGAGGAATCCATAAAGTTCCGGCAGAGAAAGATCGCCAACAGCGCGAAGACATAGATCCAGAAGAAGTTCGCCAGTTTCGGGATCCCGGTCATGCCGAAGGCTTTCCCGAAAACCGGTGTGACGCGGATGATCTGCCGGATCACTTCACCGAAGCCCAGTGTCACGATCGCGAGATAGTCGCCTTTCAGCTTCAGGGACGGCCAGCCGATCAGCAGGCCGAACAGCGCCGCGACCAGACCCCCAGCCAGCGTTCCCAGCAGGAAGATCAGGGTCTGCGGGATCGAGTTGATCTGGAAACCGATCTTCCCGATCTTGAAGCTGACCAGGGCGGCGGATGAAAAATTCTTCGCGGGGATCAGGACGCTGGTGACCAGGGCGGAGATATAGGCACCGACAGCCATGAAACCGGCCTGCCCCAGGGAGGTCTGCCCGGTCATGCCGGTCAGGACATTCAGGGATTCCGTCATGATGAGGTTGATGCCGATCAGCGTCAGGACCTGCAGGATGTAGTTGTTCAGGATCTTCGCCTGGTTCAGCACATGGATCGCGAGGTAGATCAGCGGGATGACAATGAATTTTTTATTGTTTTTCAGCCAGTTCATCTTATCACCCCTTATACCTTTTCGATCTGCGGTTTGCCCAGCAGCCCTTCCGGTTTGAAGAGAAGGATGATGACCAGGACGATGAAGGAAATACCGTAAGCGAAATCAGGGAGAACGCTGGAGACCAGGATCTCCACGATCCCCATGATATACCCGCCCAGCACCGCGCCGCGGATATCGCCGATGCCGCCGACCACCGCGGAGATGAACGCCTTGTTCCCGAGGGTCGCGCCCATGGTGACGGTCAGGACCGGATAGCGGTTCGCGTAAAAGGCACCGCTGATGGCGGCCAGCCCGGCGCCGATGAAGAAGGTGGCGGATACCACATGGTCCACATTGGACCCCATCAGCGCGGAGGCGTCTTTATCGCAGGCGACGGAACGCATCTGCATGCCGATCTTTGTGTTCTGGATCACCCAGTAGAGGATCCCCATGATGACCAGGGAAAACACGATCACGACGACGCTGACGATGTTGAGGTCGACCCCGCCGATCGTATAGATCTTATCCGCCAGCAGTTTCGGAGCGGTCCTCGGATTGGGACCGATGAAGGGGATAATACGGAACAGGTTCTCAACAAACAGGCCGACGCCGATCGCGGAGATCATGCTGGAGATCGGGGCACGGGCGCGGAGCGGTTTGTAGGCGAAGCGTTCGATCCCGACGCCGATGGAACCGGTAACAGCTCCGCTGATCATCAGCACCAGCAGGGCAGCTGCCGGACCGATAAGCTGGTTCCCGAAAAGCAGGCTCACCGCGAAATAAACGCAGTAGGAACCGATCATCAGGAAGTCGCCGTGCATCATGTTGATCATTCGGATGATACCGAACACCATTGTGTAGCCGATCGCGAGCAGCGCGTAAATACTGCCCAGCTGCAGGCCGAACACCATCAATTGCAGAAATCTGGCCAAGCTTCACTCCTTTCTTACGATGAAAACGGTGTATCTATTCAGAGGGGAACGGTTGCGCGTCAGCGGAACTGTCACCGGAAAAAGCGCCTGATGGAAACGGGTAACGATCCATCCTTCGGATCATGACCGCCCCTGCGGCGGGTTTCGAATAGCAGCAAAACAGTAAAAGGTTTTCGAAAAAGATGAGTCAAAGAGGACGGTTTTTGCTGACTCAGCATTGAGCGGGATAAAAGCCCTCCCCTTTGACTCATGGATCAATGCTTTTCTAAATCGATCCGGCATAAAAGTTTATGCCGGATCGAACTTACTTATGATTTACAGTGGATTATTCTCCGGCTGCAACGGTGGTCACATAATTTGCGACGCCGTCGCGGATCTGGAGGACGACCATCGCCTTGGTCGGGTTGCGGTCGGCGTCGAAGGTGACGTTCGGGCCGGAGGGCAGATCCAGGTTGGTGGTCATCAGCGCATCGCGGACGCCTTCACCATCGATGGTTTCGGCACGCTGGATGGCGTCGAGCAGGATCTTCGCGGCTTCATACATCATCGCGCCGCTGAAGCCCGGGCGTTCGCCGGCGATCTCTTCGAAGGCGGCGACGAAATCCTTCGCGGTCTCGGCATCCTGTGAGAAACCGGTGGTGTAGTAGGCGCCTTCAACATTTTCGGCACCGGAAACATCGATGAACTGCTGGTAGTCCCAGGATTCGCAGCCGAAGACCGGGACCATGATGCCGTTGGCACGCATCTGCTGGACGATCAGCGGGCTGTTGTCGATGTGGCACGGAACATAGACGACTTCCGGATCCGCGGCTTTGATGTTGGTCAGCTGGGCGCTGTAATCCTTGACATCCGCACCGGAGAAGGCCTGGGCTTCGACGATCTCGCCGCCGATGGCTTTGAAGGATTCTTCGAAAGCTTCCTTCAGGCCGGTGGAATAGGTGTCGGCGTTATCGTAGATGATGGCAGCCTTGGTCATGCCGAGTTCGTTCTTGATGAAGGAAGCGGCGATCTTGCCCTGGACGGGGTCGATGAAGCAGGCGCGGAAGATGAAGTCACCCTGCTGGGTCACTTTGATGTTGGTACCGGTGTTGGAGATCTGCGGTACGCCGGCTGCCTGGGTGATCTGGGCAGCGGCGATGGTGTCACCGGAGTTGTTCGCGCCGAGGATCGCGAGGACGCCATCCTGGTAGACGAGCTTCTGGGCAGCGTTCACAGCCAGGTCGTTCTTACCTTCGGTATCTTCACCGATGAAGGTGATCTTGACTTCTTTGCCGTCGATGAAGAAGCCGCCGGCGTCAGCGATTTCTTTTTCGATCAGTTTGATCGCGTTGGTCATGTTCCAGCCATCGATCGCCTGGGAACCGGAAATGGTGCCCATCCAGCCGATCTTGATCTCATCCGGAATGTCCTTCGCCATGGAAGGAACAACAGAAGCCAGAATAGAGCAGACAACTAATAATAACACAAAGAACTTTTTCATTTTTCTTCCTTTTCCCCGGAAACATCCGATTCCCGGAATAATAAGCGCATGACACGCTTTTCATACTTGGTCAAAAAAAATTATAGCGGAATTCAAACGATTGATAAATCTGAAAATTGTCACTCTGAGTGATATAGACAATCATAACGAAAGTATGACAAATGTCAAGTGTTACACTCCTTTTTCGGTCAAATTATTATAGTCATACCTCTCTCTGTTAAAACTGTCATATAGTTTTCCCTGTATTTTTTCCTATTCCCCATCTATACGAAGCCCGAATTTTCGAACGCAAAAAATCATTGGAAAATCATAAAGATAAATTATTCACAAACCACACTGGTCAAGAATGATCAATCTCATCCCGGCGGAGGCCGGGACGGCGTGCATGGGAATCGTCGGCACGGCCGGAAAGCAGTTCCTTCCCGGGGGTGCCGGGGGCGGCGCGTGAGCTTGCTCAGCGCGCCGCCCCCGGCTGATTTAACAAGGCGCGGAATTCTCTCCGGAGGGCAGACGGTCTCCCGCTCCGCGCCTTTGCGAAGCATAAACTTCCGAAGGCGGAAAAAAACTCATTGTTTTAATAATCCAGATAGAAAACTGAAAACCGTCAGAATAATAAAATGCCTTTAAAATACTATGCTCCGCAGCGGCGCGGAACGAAATTTCTTCTGCCTGCCTAAATCCTTTCCGCGCCTGGGTTGATTTAGCCGGGGGACACGCGCTGAGCAAACTCACGCGTGTCCCCCGGCACCCCCGAAAAAAGTTGCTTTTCCGGAATCTTTTGT
>DAIMGK010000009.1:23618-51772 GCA_036723985.1 Flexilinea sp. | reverse complement strand
CTTTATCCATTATCAAATAAAGTGGTGTTTTGACACCCAAACCAGTATTGAGCCGCCGGTGACTGTCCCCTAAATTTCACAGAGATTTGTCCCATTCTTAGCTGCCGGGAAAAACCTCATCAAAGCAGTTCAGGATCCATTCGTGTGTCATTACATGCGCGCGAAGCGTCAACCGCCAGCTAACGTCTGACGTCTTATGTCTTTCGTCCGGTTCCACGGCCGCGTTTCTGCAGAAACAGGATCAGCAGGAGAATACCGAAGAGCAGTGAAAAGCCTCCGCCGATAAGCCAGAAAACCGTCGGCTGTCCCATCAGCTCCGCGTTTTCCATGGGGAAATCGCGCACCAGGAGGTTCCAGTTTTCGACCGTTTCTTCCCGCTCGGTGACGATCGCCCGCAGCCACAAATGGGACTGATAGGGTGGGACCGGTTCCTCCGGGGTAAATGTCCAGCGGAAAGAAAAAGAGTCCCGGTCAAAAGCAGGCTGCCGGATGGAAGCGAAGGGCTGGACGGCGGAAGCCACCAGTGTGCTCTGCGCTTCCAGATACACGCTCCAGTTCGGGAGGTTTCCGACACAGCTGTCAAATTTCAGCGGATGATCCAGGGTCACGAGCGCGTCCATTTTATAGGAACTGCCGACCGCCGTGCGGGACGGCCGGCGGATGGTAAGCCTGCCGGCGGGAATATCCAGCGTACAGTGCCGGTCATCCGAGCCGATCACCACCCGATGGGCGGGAAATTCCGAGGTTTGTTTGACCGGAATATAGGTCAGGCCGTACCATGCGTATATGTATATTCCCGGCAGCAGAAAGAGCAGCGCCAGGATCAGAAGGATCAATTCCCCGGCGGCCGGAGAAGGGGATTTGGTCTTATTTTCCGGCATGTCCAAGGGCTTTGCTTTCTTTCCAGTAAGCCAATTTTTCTTCTTTGCTCATCGTGAAGAGGTCTTTTCCCGCTTCCTGTACGCTGTTTTCGATATAATGAAAACGGTCATAAAACTTCAGGTCTGCCATTCGCAGCGCGGTTTCAGGGTCGATATTCTCTGCCCGGGCAAGACTGACGATGCAGAAAAGGATGTTCCCCAGTTTCGCTTCCTTTTCCTCCGGTGTCTGCGCGTTTTGGAATTCTTCCAGCTCCTCATCCAGTTTTGCCCGGATATCCGTTTCGCTTTCCCAGTCAAAACCGGCTTTCGATGACCGTTTCTGGTAGGAATAAGCCATGGAAAGGGCCGGCATGGCTTTGTTGATGCCGTCCAGCAGGCCGCCCTTCTTATGATTTTGTGCCCGTTCCCGTTGTTTTAACTGTTCCCAGCGGACCATTACCTGTTCCGGGGTGATATTTTCAGGATTGCCGAAAACATGTTCATGGCGGTAAATGATCTTTTTATTGATGTGGGCGATCACATCACCCATGTTGAATTCACCGTTATCTATGCCCATCTGTGTCTGCAGCACGATATGCAGCAGGATATCTCCCAGTTCCTCGACGATCATCTCCGTATCCGCCCGGTCCAGGCCGTTCAGCAGTTCGTATACTTCCTGCAGAAAATCATCCCGGATGCTCTGGTGTGTCTGTTTTTTGTCCCAGGGACAGCCGTTCGGTCCCCGCAGGATGGCGACAGTGTTCTGAAAGGTTTCAAAGGAGACGCTGTCCGGGAGCGGCGGAATGATCAGAATGTCGGATCCGGAGAAGAGATCCGCTTCCGTATCCAGATCGGAGAGTAGCAGCTCTTTCTTTTCCGCGGCGGTCTGTAATTCCAGCGGATGATCCGCAGGATACTCTTCCCGCAATATCTCAAAGAGGAGCCGGGGCTGCCGCGGTCCGCGGATCACGGTCCGGAGATCCGGCGGTGTGGGCATATGACGCTTATTCAGCAGACTTTCCCCGGATATGACGACTGTGTTTTCGGGTATCTGCCCGTAATTTTCATATTGTTCATTCATAAGATCCCCCTTATTAACTGTTGAAAGAAAAGAAGTACCGTAAAGACCGGTTTATGTCAGCGCTTCAGTCCGGCTGAAGGAACTGAGATCTGTTCAGCCGCGCTGTAAATATTTCGGATAAAACCCGATAAAGTTATCGATGTACGCGTAAACCAGCGGATCGTGGTAAATGCTTTCGACCCGCGGTTCGGACCGGCGGACGATGAGGCGTCCGATACCTGCGGCTTCGGCGGCTTTGATCCCGTTAGGCGAATCCTCGCATACAACACAGTCAGCCGGATCCAGGCCGAGCCGGGCGGCCGCGTGGAGATATACGTCCGGGGCGGGTTTTGAGGGAAAAGTCCGGTCGTCATAGATGATCCTGTCCCGGCTGAACCAGCGTTCCAGACGAAACGTTTCGATCATAAAATTGACATTGCTGATCTCACAGGCGGTGGCGATCGCGATCGGGATACCCGCAGCCTTCAGCGCGTCGAGTGTCTCTTCCACACCGGGAATGAAGACTGCCCTTTCCGGATTTTCCCGGCATAATTGCCGGTAAGCGATCTCTTTTTCGTCTGTGATGCTGACGTCAAACTGTTTTTCCGGGTCGAGGGAATTTATATAGGTCAAAATATCCATGTTGCCAAGCCCGTGAAAATTATCCCGGAATTCTGTCGGGCCCATATCCCGGTTGAAATACTTGCGTATGACAACTTCCCATCCATCCGCCTGAAGATCAAAATCTTCAAACAATGTGCCGTTAAAGTCAAATATCACGCCCTTATACATAACGCTCCTGTCTTCGCTGTCCGCCTAATTCTGAAACGGATGGCTAATCGTCTATTATATCATGTACGGAAAAGAAACGTCCGCCTTTCGGCAGTCAGTGACCGGCAGAGTCTGTGGATTGTGGATCGGATAGGCCGGGGGAAGCCTGCACCTTACAGTGCAGGACTCCGCCGGCGTCTGCCGTGACTTATACGAAGGGATCGTTTTGGAAAACGGTCTCCGGCAAACGTATGAACTGTAAACGCAGATCGAAACGCACGTTATAAAGATGAAGGTTTCTATCCTGATTTTTTCTCCGGAAATGATAAAATATTCAGTAGGAAACTGAAACCCGAAAGTTGAATTTCAGTCATAACTGTCGGGAATAATAAGAGCCTTGACATTTTTACAAAATCCAAGTAAGCCGGTTTTCTGCATAATCAAAACAAGGGGAGCCGGGGGCCACGCGGGAGCTTGCGGCGCGCGTGGCCCCCGGCTGAAAAATACAAGACGCGGATAGTACTTTGGCAGGCAGAAGTGATTCCGCTCCGCGCCTCTGCGAAGCATGATACCTCGAAGGCATTTTTCCGGGCTGTCCGGGTGATTTGTTTTTACGATACATTTCTCGTATTATTAACTGTCAAGTTTAAGCAGGAAATAAAATCAGTCTGTTATATATGGATGATCACAGATAAAGTCAAAAAAAAACTGAATAAATCCACAAGTAAAAATTATGATCCGGTGCCGCAGCCGGTAAAAAGCAAACGGAGAACAAATGAGATACGAAGTTGATACCCATACCCACACCATCGCCAGCGGGCACGCCTACAATACCATCATGGAAATGGTACAGGCGGCCGCTGATAAAGGATTGAAGGCACTCGCCATTACCGACCACACAAGAGGTGTTCCTGGACACGCGATGGACGGAGCGCCGGGAGATATCTATTTCCGTAATTTCCACGTTATACCGCGGTTTATCAAAGGGATCCACCTGCTGATGGGAGCGGAAGTTAACATCCTGAACGGCGGCGTGGTTGACCTGAGCGAGAGGGCGCTGAAGCAGCAGGATATTGTGATCGCGTCCATTCATGGCCAGTGCTATGACAATGAAGGCCTTGAACGCAACACCGCCAACATCCTCAGGGTCATGGAAAACCCGTATGTGGATATCCTCGGCCATCCGGACGGCAGTGACTGGCCGCTGGATTACGAACAGGTCGTGGCGAAAGCTGCTGAAACGGGAACGATCATGGAACTGAATGAGAATTCCTACCGCCAGCCGAGACTGCGGAAAAACTGTAAGGAAAACGCGCTGCGTTATCTTGCGCTTTGTAAACAGTACGGCGTCCCGGTCGCCATCGGCAGCGACGCGCATTTTATGGACCTTGTTGGCGTCCATGAACACAATGAGCCGATCCTGGAAGAGGCGGGTTTCCCTATGGAACTGGTGATGAATACCGACGCGGAGAAACTGATCGCTTATCTGAAAGCGCGGAAGGAAAAATTCAGGCGGGCATGATCAGGATCATATTGGTATTTATGGCTGTAATGTCACTGGTTTCCTTTGCCGCTTTCGGCATCGATAAATACAAGGCGATGACAAACCGCTGGCGTATCAGTGAACGTACTTTGTTTTTGACGGCCATCTTAGGCGGCGGTATCGGGGCTTTTCTTGGGATGAAGGTCTTTCATCATAAGACACGGCATAAACATTTTGCAGTGGGGATCCCCCTGATCATGATCGTACAGATTGTTATCGTGGGAATTATTACCGCCGGACAGCTGAAGGCAGGCTGACCGGCAGGTATGGCTGAATCATGGGAGTTTTCATATGGCGGATAACCGGGTAGATGAATTTCTGGATCTGTATAAACAGCTTGAACAGGCGCTGAAAATATATTATGCCAATGACAGGGGGCAGTATGACAGTGTTGTTGCCCGCTTTGAGAATTCAAGGGCATGCGGGAATCTGAAGGATGAGCTCGGTTCTATCCGCGAGATCCGCAACCTGCTCCAGCACCGTCCGAAATTGAACGGGCATTACATCATCACACCCTCCGAGGATATTCTGAATGTGCTTCGGGAAGTGATCAACCTGGTGGAGCATCCGAAACTGGCGATCGATTTCGGTGTGAAATCGGATCAGGTCTATAAGGCGACCCTGAATAGCGGGCTGCTCAAGGTCATCCGTGTCATGAAGGAACGGGGTTTTTCTCAGGTCCCCGTTATCGAGAATAATAAGCTGTACGGTGTTTTAAGTGCGTATGCGGTTTTCGAGTTCGTCGCGGAGCAGGGTATGCAGATCCTGACGGAATTTACGAAAGTCATGGCGATGAAGCCCTATCTTCCGATCGATAAGCACAGAAATGAATATTACCGTTTTATGCCCCGAAAGGCGACCTTCGATGAAGCTGATGAGGCTTTTGAAAAAAGGGACAGCAAGGGGCGCCGTCTGGTGGCGGTCTTCATCACTGAAAACGGCCGGCCCGATGAACCGATCCTGTCCATGCTTACCCCATGGAGCGTTGTAGGAAAATAGCCGCGGCCTGAATTTTTATCCGGTTCAGATATCGATAAAGGCACCCCGCGCCGGATAATGCTTCGGCAATTCCCCGGATCGTCACGGGAAAAACGGGGAAAAAGAATTCTCTGTGAAGATGAAACTGTTCTTTCTCACTGTTTTCGCGGCTGTTGTCTGCCTGTCTGCTGTCTGCCTGACAGCATCATCCGATTTTTAAAATGATTTTTCCCATTCCGGTCACGCTTTGAACGGCCGGCACCGGTATACGCTCCCCGGCAATCCGGACGGAAACTTTATATCCCCGAATGCCGGCGGTGTTTTTTTAACCCGGCAGCGATACACTGTTCCGGTATCCCCTGTATGCGGAAATCAAAATGGACATCGTCAAAGATGTGAACTGTCGATCAGGCAGATCGCAAAAGGTTCAATGACCGCACCTGTGAAAGTAAGGGAATCGGCAATATATCCGGCAATGTTTCCGCATCCATGAAGTATGTCAAACAGCTGCTTATCTTTATCGGATGATAACTTGTTGTTTTGTATTATAATTTGAATTATAATAAATAAAATTATAATAAAGCAAAAGAGGAATGAATATCGTGGGAAAATTCATAGATCGGGAAGAAGAATTAACCGCGCTGGAGCACGAATACCGCAGGGATGGCGCTTCGCTTGTCATACTCTACGGCAGACGGCGTGTAGGAAAAACATCATTGATTTCCGAGTTTATCAAAAATAAAAAGGCACTGTTCTTTCTTGCCAGTGAAGAATCTGAAACGCAAAATCGTAATGATTTCAGAAACAAAGCTGCTGATTTTATTGACAACGGCCTCCTTCGTGAAGCCAGTGCAGCCGGTTGGGAAATGATTTTTAAAACAATTGCGGATTCGTATTTTGACACAAAACCTGTCATTGTGATCGATGAATTTCAATACCTCGGCAAAGCTGATCCCGCATTTCCTTCAATTTTCCAGCGGATATGGGATGAATTTCTGAAAAACAAGGCGATTATGGTGATCCTCTGCGGATCACTGATTTCCATGATGGAATCCCAAACGCTGTCTTACAGCAGCCCTCTCTATGGCCGCCGCACCGCTCAGATTCGGATGAAGCAGATCCCTTTTCAATATTATCGATCGTTTTTTCCCGGGAAGCCCGAACAGGAATACATCGAAATGTATTCGATCACGGGCGGTGTGCCAAAGTATATTGAATCATTTTCCGCGGAGAAAGATATTTATACCGCAATCGAACGGCATGTGCTGAACCGATCCGGGTTTTTGTATGATGAGCCGTATTTTCTTTTACAGCAGGAAGTCAGTGAGATCGGCAGCTATTTTTCGATCATCAAAACGATCGCTGCCGGTAACTGTAAATTATCCGCGATATCCGCAGCATTGGAAGTAAAAGCTACCGGACTGACAAAATATTTGAAAACATTGATCGATCTGGATATCCTGGAACGTGAGGTTCCCGCGACAGAAGAGGATCCGGATAAAAGTAAAAAGGGTTTGTATAAAATAAAGGATAACTATCTCAGATTCTGGTTTGCCTTTATTTATCCAAACCGCAGTTTTCTTGAAAGCGGACAGGTAAAAATCGTCATGGATAAAATCAGGAAAAGCCTGATAAGCAGCCATATCGCCTTTGTCTATGAGGATATCTGCCGGGAAAAAATGTGGGAGATGAACGCTGACGGCAAATGGCCGTTTCATTTCTCGCGGATCGGCAGTTATTGGGACAGCCGGACAGAAATTGACATCGCAGCGATCGATCCCGATGGGAATAATCTGATCCTGGGTGAATGCAAATACCACAGGGATCCGATCGGGCCGGATGTTTTTTATGCGCTTGAGAACAAGTCACAGAACGTGTTATGGCGAAATGCCGATCGCAGGACCTGGTATGTTCTTTTCAGTCTTAATGGATATACAGCCGAGTTGGAAAAACTTGCTGAACTTCGGGATGATTTGATCCTTGCTTAAAGAATTTATAACTTATCTGATTTATTTCAGCGGTTTTGCGTGTATCAGGGTTTGCCAACGGAAGCAGTTACTGTCTGACATAGTCAGATAGAACTGTCACCGGAAGAAGTACAATGAAGAATGTGATCCCGTTTCAGTCCCGGTGACGGTCCTATTGGGATTTGCTTCATGCCAGTAACCTTGCCCGTCAGGATCTTCGCAGCACGGCCGTACCGAAAGCCTGAGAGAGTAAAACAGAAGGGACGTTTCCCGTTGAATCGTTACTGATTTACTGGGAAACGTCCCTTCCGGTTTATCCGGACGAGTCCGGGTATGGTAACGGGGACAGTTCCCTGCGGAAACCGTCCCCGGCAAAATGTTTATTCCTGAATTTCCTCGCAGAGCTGTTTGAGGATCGAGATGGCTTTTTCCAGCTGATCCATGGGGATGTTCAGAGCGGGGAGGAGGCGGATGCGGTCTTTGGCGGTGAGGGCGAGGACGCCTTTATCGATAGCCGCTTTGACGATCTTCGCAGCCGGTCCGACGGGTTTGATGCCGATCATCAGGCCCATGCCGCTGACGGATTCGACACCGGCGGCGCCTTCGAAAACGCTGAAAATGTACGCGCTCTTCTCACGGACTTCCGCCAGCAGTTTGTCATCGATGCGGCTGAGGATGCTGAGCGCGCCGGCGCAGGCGACCGGGTTCCCGCCGAAGGTGGAACCGTGATCCCCGGCACCCAGGACATACTGGACTTTTTCGCCCATCAGGCAGGCAGCCAGCGGCAGTCCGCCGCCGATGCCCTTGGCTGTGGAAACTACGTCCGGTTCGATCCCGAAATTCATGTATGAATACAGTGCGCCGCTGCGGCCGTTGCCGGTCTGGACTTCATCGATGATCAGCGGAATGTCATTTTCCTTCGCGAACGCGGCGGTCTTCTTTACGAAATCCGCATCCAGCGCGATCACGCCGCCTTCGCCCTGGACACATTCCATCATGATGCCCGCGGCATTGGTCCCGAGGGCAAGTTCTTTCAGCGCCTCGAAGTTGTTGGCGGGCGTGTGGACAAAGCCCGGGGTCAGCGGCTGGAACAGTTCGTGATAATGTTCCTGGCCGGTGGCAGCCAGCATGGTCAGCGTACGGCCGTGGAAGCTGTTCTGCAGCGTTACGATGGTGAAACAGCCGGGGCCTTTCTTTTCCGCGGAATATTTGCGGGCAACTTTGACACAGCATTCATTGGCTTCCGCTCCGGAATTGCCGAAGAAGACCTTCTTCATGCCGGTGCGTTCGCAGAGCATTTTCGCCAGTTCCGCGCAGGGTTCGGTATAGTAAAGGTTGGAGGTATGCTGGACTTTGTTCAGCTGTTCGATGACCGCTTCCTTCCAGGTGTCATCACCGACACCGAAAGCGTTCACGGCAATACCGGAACCGAGGTCGATATAACTCTTTCCGTCACTGTCGACCAGTACGGAACCCTTCCCGGAAACGATCTCAACCGGGAAGCGGGCATAAGTATTGGCCACATAAGTTTTGTCAAGGGTTTGCAGTTCGCTCATTATTTATTCTCCTCCTATAAGAGTTTATTTCTTTATTTTCTATGCAAGCGGGATCGTATGCTTCGCAAGGTGCGGAAAAGATTATTCGTGTGTTTTCCAAAGATTCTTTCCGCACCTGATTTCCGGGGGCTTGCAGCCCCATACCCCCGCTTAATAGGTATCAGGCTCTTTAGAAGACTCGTCACCTTTTACCATTGTTCCAGCGCCTTCATCTGTCAGCAGTTCCATAAGAATGGAATGCGGGATACGTCCGTCCATGATGACGACTTTTTTCACGCCGGAGCGGATCGCTTCGACGCAGCACTCTACCTTCGGTATCATTCCGCCGGCGATGATACCTTCTTCACGCAGTGTTTTTGCTTCTGCCACGGTCATTTCCGGGATCAGCGTGGAGATATCGTCTTTATCCCGCAGCACGCCCGGAACGTCCGTCATCATCAGCAGGCGTTCGGCTTCCAGCGCGCCGGCGATATATGCGGCGGCGGTATCACCGTTGATGTTATAGGTATTCCCCGCGTCATCACAGCCAAGGGTGGCGATCACCGGGATATATCCCTTGTCCAGCATATCGAGGATCGGCTGGGCGTTGACGCAGGTCACGTTCCCGACATAACCGAGCCGTTCATCCTTGAATTCCGCCTGGATCATGTGTCCGTCGATGCCGGAGAGTCCGATGGCGTCGCCGCCGTAATACTCCAGGATATTGACCAGAGATTTGTTGATCTTTCCTGCCAGGACCATCTGGGCGATGTCGACCGTTTCCCGGTCTGTCACGCGCAGCCCGTCAATAAACACGGCTTCCTTGCCGAGACGCTTCATCAGGCTGCTGATCTCCGGACCGCCGCCGTGAACGAGAACGACACGGACACCGATCAGCGAGAGCAGCACGATATCCTGCATGACCTGCTGTTTCAGCTCATCATTGATCATGGCATTGCCGCCGTATTTAATGACGATGATCTTTTTATAATAACGGCGGATGTTCGGCATGGCCTGGACCAGCACTTCCGCGCGTTCCGCATTTGTAATATCGTAATTCATTCGTTTTTCCTTAAAGATACGGAGGCCCGGGTATTTTACGCCCGGGTTCCCGTTATTTCACTTCAGATCAGGTCCTGTAGTCCCCGTTTATCTTTACATAATCGTAAGTCAGGTCACAGCCCCATGCGGCCGCTCCGGCTTCACCGTCATTCAGGTCGACCAGGATGTCGATCTCCTTTTCCAGCAGGATCTCCTTGGCCTTTTCCTCGGAGAAAGCGACACCGGCACCGTTTTCGCAGACCTGGATGCAGCCCTTCGGAGATTCGAAGCGCACGTCGATCTTATCCACATCCAGCGGAACACCGGCATAGCCGATGGCGCAGAGGACACGGCCCCAGTTGGCGTCCGCGCCAAACATGGCGGCTTTCACCAGGCTGGAGCAGATCACGCTCTTCGCCACGGTCTTCGCGGTGGTTTCATCCGGAGCATGGCTGACTCTGCATTCCAGCAGTTTCGTGGCGCCTTCCCCATCACCGGCAAGCATGCGGCACAGGCTCATGGAAACACTGTTCAGGGCGAGCATGAAAGTATTGAAGTCTTCGCCCTCATCTGTGATCTCAGCGTTGCCCGCAAGCCCGTTGGCGAGGATCGAGCAGGTGTCGTTCGTGGAGGTGTCACCGTCCACAGAGACCATGTTGAAAGTGGAGCGGATATCCGTGCTCAGTGCTTTCTGCAGCATTTCGGAGGAGATCGCCGCGTCCGTGGTGATGAAGATCAGGCAGGTGGCCATGTTGGGGTGGATCATCCCGCTGCCCTTGGCCATACCGCCGATATGGCAGACTTTGCCGTCCAGTTCAAACTCCACCGCGGCTTCCTTTTGGATCGTATCGGTGGTCATGATCGCTTCCGCGGCATCGCTGTTGCCGTCGTAACGCAGTCCGGCAGCAAGTTCCGGCATTCCGTTCCGGATCGGGGTGATGTCCAGGGGCTGGCCGATGACACCGGTGGAGGTCACGATGATGTCCTTCGCGCTGATCCCGAGGGCATCAGCGGTCAGTTCGCACATGGCACGGGCGACCTGCGGACCGTCGGCATTGCAGGTGTTGGCATTGCCGCTGTTGCAGATCATCGCCTGGGCTTTGCCGTCGGCAAGGTTCTCCTTGCAGATGGCGATGGGGGCGCCTTTGACCAGGTTGGTGGTATAGACCGCCGCCGCGTTGCAGATGACGTCGCTGACGACCAGGGCAATGTCCTTATCCGTATGGTTTTTGCGGATCCCGCAGCGGATCCCGTTTGCTCTAAATCCTTTAGCGGCACAAACGCCGCCCGGTATACTTTTCATTTCAAACCTCATTCGTGATCTGTGCGTTTAATACTTCAGGCTTTCTGTTTCGTTCAGGCCGAGGACAAGGTTCAGATTCTGGATCGCCGCGCCCGAAGCGCCCTTTCCCAGGTTGTCAAAACGGGAGGTCAAAACGATCCTTTCCTCATTGCCGGTGACTGTGATCTGCATGTCGTCCCTGCCGGACAGGGCGGAAGCGGAGAGGAAGCCTGCCTCATCGCAGGTCTCTTCAAAGCGGACCAGCGGACCGGGATAATATGCCTTATAGGCTTCCCGGACGTCAGAGATCGTTCCCTTCAGGTCTTTGGCGAAGAGCGGGACGCTGACTTCCATGCCGCTGTAAAAATCCGCGACGATGGGGCTGAAGATCGGAGAGACCTGCAGTCCGCAGACATAAGACATTTCTTTCAGGTGCTTGTGCTGCTGGGTCAGGCCGTACTGGCGCGGGGCGACCAGCAGGCTGTCCCGTTCCGCGTCCTGATATTCAGCGATCATTTTCTTGCCGCCGCCGGAATAACCGGTAAGGGAGAAGCAGGTCAGGCAGACATCCGGATCGAGCAGTCCCGCATCCATCAGCGGTTTTACCAGGGCGACGAAGCCGCTGGCATGGCAGCCCGGATTGGCGATCCGCTTCGAATTGCGGATCTGTTCGCGGTATCCCTTCAGTTCCGGAAAACCGTAAGCCCAGCCTTCAGCGGTCCGGTGGGCAGTCGAGGTATCGATGATGATCGTATCGCTGCCTTCCGCCAGTTCCACGGCTTCCACTGCCGCCGCGTCCGGAAGGCAGAGAAATGCCGCGTCAGCCATGCGAATGGCATCCCGCCGGGCGTTCGGATCTTTCCGGTTTTCTTCGGAAAGCTTGATCAGCCGCAGGTCTGCCCGCGCACTGAGCCGTTCATAAATACGCAGCCCGGTCGTCCCGGCGCTGCCGTCGATAAATACATTGATCATAGATCGTTCCTTGATCCGCGGTGTTTTTCATCGCTGATGATAATAAAACTGCCATAATAGCATAAGAAAAATAAAGAATTTTTCAGCTGCCGGAATCTGCCGCGGATGTTCCACCTCCCTGTCGGATATTTCGTTCCGTGTCCTGAAAAACCATGTTTTCAGAACGCTTTCCCGATGAGGTAAATTATATCCAATGTCCGAACAAATATGACATTTATAATGTTTTTATTGTGACTAATTAAGAAAAATGGAATGTATCAGTGTGCCCGGCCCCGGGTTTACGAAAACCGTCCCTGCTGACTCAAATTCATTGGCGGGTGTGGATAAACTGTGGATAAGTTCGGGATAAATGGTGTGGATATGTGGAAAACCTGGCTCCTGCGGTGGATAATATTAAGAAATACTGTTGATAAGTAACGGAAAACTGTGGATAATTATTAAGAATTCGGAAATATTTTTTCCGGGAGATTTCCGAAGAAAAACTGCTTATATTAAAGAAACAGTCTCCGAAGATCCTCGGAGACTGTGCGAAATTCTTAAAACTTTCTTTATTTGAGCGGGCGTACCCAGCGGCCTTGGGGACCGCCGACGATATCACCGTCTTTGGATGTGGTGATGCCGCGGAGGATGGTCTGGACCACACGGCCTTTCATCTTCATGCCGTTGTACGGGGAGAGCTTCGTACGGGAGTGCAGCGTCGCCTGATCAAATACATATTCCTGATCAAGGTCTACGATGGCAAGGTCTGCGTCCGTTCCGACCTGGAGGGAACCCTTCAGCGGGTAGTAATCAAACATCTTCGCGACGTTTTCGGACATCCATGCCGCGACCTGGTTCAGGGTGATCTTCCCTTCATTGACGGCTGTCAGCATCAGCATGGAGCAGGTCTCGATGGCTGCCATGCCGGCGGGAGCTTCCCAGTAGTTCTTCATCTTCTCTTCCGGCGTATGCGGGGCGTGATCGGTGACGACCATGGAGAGTGTGCCGTCTTTCAGCCCTTCCCAGAGCAGATCCTGGTCGCGCTGCGTCCGTACCGGCGGATATCCCTTGATCTGGGCGCCGACCCGGTCGAAATCCTTGTCGGTCAGGAAAAGGTAATGCGGGCAGGTCTCGGCGGTGACATTGATGCCGTCCTTTTGGGCACGGCGGATGACCTCGACCCCGTCGCCGGTGGCAAGGTGCAGGATATGCAGATGGGCGCCGGTAGCCTTCGCGAAGGCGATGGCGGTCTCGATAACGGTAAGCTCGGAAACAGCCGGGCGGGATTTGAGGACCGCGTTGTAATCGCGTTCATCAGTCGCCATGACCTCGGCGGTCAGTTCCTTGATCAGCCAGAAGTTTTCCGCGTGGATGCCGATGAGCTTGCCGGTTTTGGCGATCTCACGGAAGATGGTGTAGACTTCGCCGTCATCCAGCGGAGGAAGGACGTTCTGCATGCCTTCCTTGTAGTTGTAGATCAGCTGATATGTCGCAAGGTCCAGCGCGTAGCCCCAGAAGAATTTGAAAGCCGCGGCACCGTGTTCCTTGAGTTTCATCAGGTCGGCATTGTTCAGCTTGCCGATACACAGGCCCCAGTTGCCGAAGTCGACATGGGCTTTCGGGCCGATGGTTTCGATGAGGGAATCCATCATTTCGACATTGTAAACAGCCGGGTTGCTGTTAGGCTGTTCGATGATGGTGGTCACGCCGCCGCAGGCTCCGGCCATGGAGGAATGGAAGAAATCTTCCTTGTGATGGGCGCCGTTTTTCCCGTCACGGGAATGGACATGGCTGTCAATGAAGCCCGGCAGCACATACTTTCCGGAGGCGTCGGTCACTTCTTTCGCGTCGCCGTCCAGCAGGCCTTCGGTGATCGCGTAGATCTTGCCGTCTTTGATATAGATATTACCCTTGAAGGTATCCGTGGAATTTACAAGGGTACCGTTCAGAATTACATGATCCCATTGCATATCGGTTGCTCCTTTTGAGTTTAAAACGAGGGGCAGATCTGCCCCCCGTCAGTGTTTTACAAAACAAATGCGGATAAATTATTCGCAGCCGCAGACCAGTGAGAGCAGCGCCATGCGGACCGGGACGCCGTTGGCAGCCTGGCGGAAGTAGGCAGCGCCTTCATAGTCATCGACTTCCGTCTTGATCTCAGTCACACGCGGCAGCGGGTGCATGATGGTCAGGCCCGGTTTCGCCTTCTTGACGGTGTCGAGTGTCACTTCATAGGAGCCCTTCAGCCGTTCATATTCGGCGGGGTCAGTGAAGCGTTCCTTCTGGATACGGGTCATGTACAGCACATCGGAGACAGCGACCGCTTCGTCGAGGTCGGGGATGATATCAACGGAGATTCCGTCTTTCCGCAGGCTTTCGGTGATCGCTTCCGGCATGGCAAGGGCATCCGGAGCGGTGAAGACGAATTTGACGCCCATGCGGGCCAGCAGCGCGGCGCCGGAATGGACAGTGCGGCCGTTCTTCAGGTCGCCTGCCAGACAAATGGTCTGGCCTTCCACCTGGCCTTTTTCCTTAATGATCGTGTACATATCAAGCAGGGCCTGTGTCGGGTGCTGGCCGGCGCCGTCACCGCCGTTGATGACAGGTTTGCAGGAACCGGCGGCCAGTTCGGCGGCAGAGCCGGTGACCGGGTGGCGGATGACCGCAACGTCGGCGTAGGATTCGATCATCTTACCGGTGTCATAAACTGTTTCACCCTTCTTCGCGGAAGAGGAACCGCCGCCGTCTGCCACAGAGATGACATTGCCGCCCAGGCGGAGCATCGCGGTTTCAAAGGAAAGGCGGGTGCGGGTGGAGGGTTCGAAGAACAGCGTGGCAAGGGTCTTGCCGTACATGTTCATAAGACGGCCGCCATTATCCATTGCACGTTCAAAGCGGGCAGCGGTGTCCATGATAAGCTTTACTTCTTCGTTGGAAAGGGACTGGACATCGAGGATGTCACGGCCGAGTAATGATGTTGCCATAAAAAAATTCTCCTTAGTTTTCTGCTATAAGAGCTCAGTTTGTATTTGCCCTCCGCGTGCGAGATGGTATGCTTCGCAAGGTGCGGGAATGTATGTTCGTGTGTTTGCAAAAGCTATTTCCTGCACCTGATTTCCGGGGGCTGTAAACCTGTCCCGTAAAGTACGGACTTCGTCCGGTCAGATTCGGGACAGGAGCTTCGCCCCCCATACCTCCGCTTAAGAAGGTAACAGGCTCTTTATTAGACTCACACGCTTTCGCGGCGGTCACCATTCGCCCTCTTCAGTATGATTTGAAGGGAGACACGGTTTCGATTTAATTTGACTGTATTATAAACCATTCGGGGAAATTCAAAAAGGGGTCATATTCCGGTAACACTTCCGGACCGTTTTCGCTGTGATGGGGAAAAGAAGCCAAAACCTGACATCTGTCATATTTTGAACCTGACAACATGCAAAGCAGAAGCTGTAAAATGTCATGATCAGCCGGGAAAAACCGCCGGATCCGGCATTTTTCGCTGATTTCCGGAACCGGTCCGAAAAAACATATATCAGATAAGAACTGACAATTGTTTGGAAATATATATTACTTAATGTCAGTGCGTTTATTACAAACGTCAGATGTATGAAGTGACAAGGCGGGTTAAAATTTAATTGTTAGACAACTGTTTGACGGGTTGTTGTTTTTTGTGTTGAGTATGTATGCAACCCGATTCCGACAGGATCATCAAGGAGAAACAAATGGCTGTTAATAATGCATATGAAATTGCTCAGCAGGAATTTGATCATGTAGCAGATATGCTTGATCTGGATGCCGAAGCCCGCAATTACCTGCGGGACCCGAAGAAAGAATACCATGTCCGCATCCCGGTTCGGATGGATGATGGCTCTTTGAAGATTTTTGACGGATATCGGGTACAGCACAATGACGCGCTGGGACCGAACAAGGGCGGCCTGCGCTTTGCTTCCAATGAAACCCTCGACACCGTCCGCATGCTGGCCATGAAAATGACATGGAAATGCTCCGTTGCCAACATCCCTCTGGGCGGCGGCAAGGGCGGCGTTATCTGTGACCCCCGGGATCTCTCCATGGGCGAACGGGAACGTCTGGTCCGCGGTTATGTCAGGGCGCTGTTCCATGCTTTCGGTCCCCGCAATGATATCCCCGCGCCGGATATGGGTACCAATGCCCAGGATATGTGCTGGTTCATGGATGAATTTTCACTGTTGACCGGCTGCTATACTCCGGGTACCGTTACCGGCAAACCGGTAGGCGGCGGCGGTTCTCTCGGCCGGACGGAAGCGACCGGCCTCGGTGTGGTGATCTGCATCCGCGAAGCCATGAAACAGCTCGGCATCGATTCCACCAAAACAACAGCCGCCATCCAGGGCTTCGGCAATGTCGCGCAGTACGCCGCCATCCATTTCATCGGCAAACTGGGCGGCAAGGTAAAGTGTGTATCCTGCTGGAACCGCGATGAGAAGAAATCCTTCACTTTCTTTAAGGAAGACGGGATCGATCCGTTCTTCCTGAAGAGCATCACCGATGGATACGGTACGGTTTCCAACGAAAAGGCCGCTGCTGCCGGTTATCAGATCCTGGACGGTGACGACTGGATCAAACAGGATGTGGATGTGATCATCCCCGCCGCGCTGGAAAAGCAGATCAACGGTGATAACGTGAACTTCATCAGCAAGAATGTGAAGATCGTAGCGGAAGCAGCCAACGGCCCGACGACGCTGGAAGCGGATGCCGTACTCCGCGAACGCGGCATGTTCATCATCCCGGACTTCCTCTGCAACGCCGGCGGCGTTACCTGTTCCTATTTCGAAGAGGTCCAGAATGACCAGAACTACTACTGGTCCGTTGATGAAGTCCTGGAAAAACTGGACTACAAGATGACCACCGCTTTCAGCGCTGTTTATGAAATGGCTGTTGAAAAGAAGGCCTATATGCGCGACGCCGCGTACATGGTCTCCATCAAGCGTGTCGCTGATGCCATGCGATACCGCGGCTGGATCAAATAATTATCGTATACAATAACATGAGCCGGAGACCGGATATCCTGTTTCCGGCTCTTATTCGGGGAGTTTATTGTCACCCGTCATTTTTTGCCGTGAGAAGATTTATATATAATAAAGGGATAACAATGCAGCGGACGGAGGTCAGCGCTCAAACGGTACGCTTCACAGCAGCTGCGTTGGATATATAATCTAAAAAACAGGCAGGATAATTATGATAACAATGACACGCGGCGTACCCGCACCGGAATCTTACCCGATCAATGAGATCATCCCCGCATTTGAAAAAGCCATGCGGGAGGACGGACGCAAATCCCTGGGTTATGTGGCTTCTCCGGGCTATATGCCGCTTATTGAGCTTATCGCGGAACGTGAAAATGTTTCTCCGGATCATATTTTGATCGGGAACAGTTCGCTGGAATTTATCCAGTTTATCACCATGACCGAAGCACAGGAAGGCGACCGGGTCTTTACGGAATCTCCTTCCTATGACAGAGTGAATCTGCTGTTCAAACGCCGCGGACTGAACCCGGTGGGGATCCCGCTGGAGATCGACGGCGTCGACATGGACCGCTTTGAAGATGAGCTGAAAAAAGGCGCCCCGAAATTCTTCTACACGGTAGCTGATTTCCAGAACCCGATGGGTGTGACGGTATCGCTTGAAAAACGGAAGCAGCTGGTCGAATTCGCTCAGAAATATGATTTCTACATCCTGGAAGACCTTCCTTACAGGGAACTGCGCTATAAGGGTGAAGATATCCCGACCATGTACGGTATGGATCCGGAACATGTCGTGAAGATGAGCTCCTTCTCCAAGACCCTCGCTCCCGGAATGCGGCTCGGCTATCTGAACGGTCCGGCTGATTTCATTAAACGGGTGAAGACCTGGGCAGGCAATACCTATATCGGCCCCGTCAGCCCCACACAGGCATTGCTGTATGAATTTATCCGCATGGGCTTTTATGAACCGAATCTGGTAAAATTGAAAGACCTGTACCGTCCGCGGATGGAAAAGGCCATTGAGATCCTTGAGAAAGAACTCCCGACAGCGGTATTCCCGCGGCCGGAAGGCGGGTTCTTCATCGGTGTGACACTGCCGGAAGGAAATGACATGGCCGAACTCATCCCCGCTGCGGAAAAGGCGGGTGTGAAGATCACTGATGGACGCGGCTTCTATCTCGATCCGGAAGACGGCAAACGCTTCCTGCGCGTTCCGTTCTGCGGGCTGACGCCTGAGGAACTGGAAGAGGCCTTCGGGCTGCTGCTGCCGCTCATCAGGAAATAACAAGTATAATATTGGCGGTTGGCTGTCCCATAAAACCGCCGTTTTATAAATCAATAACCGGAACGATCCGGAAAAATGTAAAGGAAAATTTGAAATGGCAAAAAAAGTTGCAGTCATCGCTATCGGCGGAAATTCTCTGATCAAAGATAAGGCTCACCAGTCTGTTCAGGATCAATACCTCGCGGCAGACGAAACCGCGAAGCATATCGTTGAAATGATCAAAGAAGGCTGGGATGTCGTCGTCGGGCACGGAAACGGCCCGCAGGTCGGTTTCCTTCTTCAGAAAGCTGAAATCGCGGAAAAGTCCGTCAAAATGCCGATGGCTCCGTTGGATGTCTGCGGCGCTCAGAGCCAGGGCCAGATCGGTTACCAGCTCGTCCAGTGCCTTCAGAACCACATGAAGAAAGCCGGGATCAACAAACCGGCAGCCTGCGTTATCGAACAGACGATCGTCAATAAGAATGATCCCGCGTTCCAGAATCCGACCAAACCGATCGGCGGTTTCATGAGCGAAGAAGAAGCCAAAGCCAAAGCTGAGGAATTGGGCTGGGTCGTCGTGGAAGATGCCGGCCGCGGCTGGCGCCGTGTGGTTGCTTCACCGCTTCCGGAAAGGATCGTTGAACTGGACGCCATCAAGGCGCTGATCGACGCGGGCATCATCGTTGTCTCCATCGGCGGCGGCGGTATTCCGGTCATCGAAAATGAAAACGGCGAGCTGGAAGGCATCGCTGCCGTGATCGATAAGGACTTCGGCAACAGTCTGCTGGCCCAGAACCTGAACGCGGATATGCTGGTGATCTCCACCGCTGTGGAAAAGGTCGCCATCAACTTCGGCACACCGGAACAGAAATGGCTGGATCACCTGACCCTCGAAGAGGCGAAGGCTTACATGGCTGAGGGCACCCACTTCAAGAAGGGTTCCATGGCTCCGAAGATCCAGGCGATCATCAACTTCCTGGAAGCCGGCGGCAAGGAAGCGCTCATCACCAATCCGGAAAACATCCTCCGCGCCATTCACGGCGAGACCGGTACCCGGATCACAAAATAGGGTTAGTCAATAGTCATTGGTCATTAGTCAATAGTTGATAGCTGGCCCTTTGGGCTTTTATCCGGTATATTGATGGATCCTGACCAATTGATAAAAAGTATGACTTTCGAACAAAAACCGGGACTGATTTTCAGTCCCGGTTTTTGTTCGATCATTAGTCAGGGGCCGGTTTGCGGAGACTCAGAATTGAGTCGGAGCGAACCGTCTCCCTGGTTTATTTATCCTGGAAGGCAATATCAGCTAAGAAACTGAATGCGGTGGAAAAAGGCCATAGAACTGTCACCCCGGTTATGAACGCGGTGAGGAGGGCTATAAAAACCGGGGGGACAGTTCCCTTCGGCTCTATGCAGAGCCTGCGGAAACCGTCCCCATGCCTGCGGAGACCGTCCCCGTGCTGCGGAAACCGTCCCCGAGATTCACCCTTAAAACAGTTCCAGTTTTTTACCGACGGCGTAGAGGGTCTGGAGGGCGTAATAGTTGCGGACGTTCCAGGCTTCCACGGAGAGGTGGATGCCGTCTTTTTCCGGATCCAGTCCGTGATTGGCAAGGTACTGCGCCATCGCCCAGAAGTTGAAAAACGGAATGTCGAAATCCCGGGCGACCTGCGCGGTGATCTCATTGAGGCTGTAGTCGCCTTCCGCGTTATCCGCCTTGGATGAAAGGATCGGCAGAATCCCGTGATCAAGCAGTGTCCGGACGATGTCAGAGAGGTAATCATAATAAATATCCGTATTTACCCCCTGGATCCAGTTTGACCCGAGGTTCACGAACATGATGGAAGGGTTGTGGACCCGGATCTCACATTCAAGCGAATTCTCATCTTTGAGGCAGGTGTTCGGGTCGGCCCAGATCGTGGTCAGTACGGAAGCCGCGCTCATGCCGCTGTGGACAGAATAACTGATCCTGTCGAAGGATCCCTTGAAAAAGTCGATGGCGGCAGTCAGATACAGGTCCTCGTCGGCAAGGGAATAATAGCTTGTGTCATAGATCCCCATAAAGACACCGGGTTCCGAATGGCAGTCCCCGATGCGGGAAAGCGAACGGGGATTGGTCCCCAGTTCTTTGATGCCATACCAGTAAATATCGGCGGCGGTATCGGAGATCGCGGGGATCACAGGCCATTCACGCCATTTTGATGCCGGCGGACGTACGTCCTGGGTCGGATATCCCGGCATCGGTGTGCGGGTCTGAAAGTGTCCGATGACACGCGTTTCAACGGGGATCGGTGTCTCCTCTGTCTGGGGTGAAACAGTCTGCTCCGGCGCAATCAGCAATTCGGGAACGATCGCCGGAAGCAGGGCGGAAGTCGGAATGATCGTCTCTGTTTCAGTCGGGTCGATAAACAGTGATCTGGTCGGGGTCGCTGTCGGAACAGCTGTCGGTTGGTCGGTAGGTTCAGGCGTCGCGGTCCGGTCTGCTTCCACAGTCTCATAAATGGAAGTGGAGATCTCATCCACCTTTGTAGCCATCTGCAGGTTTTCTTTGCTGTTCCCCGGCATATTGCAGGAACAGAAGATCCATATCGCGGTCAGAAAAATAAAAAAATTCTTTTTCATAACCTGAATTGTACCTGATTTTATAAAGTTGGTCCAAAAGAACGGAAAGCAGGTATCCTTCCATTGATATTTATTTATAGTTAAGGATTTTTTTTATAACTTTTTATATGTAAGCGTCAAATAGAAGACGGATTGAAAAAGGTGTAGAAAAGGGCCATACTTTAGAGAAGTCTCGAGATTTCTATGAAAATATCAAGGAAGTCTCGAGAAACCTATGAAAGTAGTAAGGAGTATGGCATGGAAAGGCGAAAATATACCCTGAACTTGGCAAAACATGCATCAAAGATGGCGGAGTGGCGGATCCGAATTGGAGAGTGCCGGAACAGCGGTCAGACGATAAAAGAGTGGTGCAGAGAGAAGCATATCTGTTTGAAAACATACTACAAATGGCAGCGGATCATATGGGATGCCGAGGCAGAAAACAGATCCATCGAACCGGTAAAAACAGGAGCGATACAATTCGCAGAAATACCTCAGATCAGGGTAGAGACAGAGTCACAGCAAGCCGAAATAGTGATCTGCAAGGGAGATTGGCGGATCGAGCTGCAAAACAATGCGAATCCGGCAATAATCAGCCAGATTATGCAAATGGTGGCACAGGATGTTTGACCCGTCGAAAGCCGAACATGTGTACATAGCGATCGGATACACCAATCTGAGGATGGGGATCGACGGATTAGCCGGAGTCATAGCAAATACATTTCATCAGAATCCGCAGAGCAATTCGCTGTTTTTGTTTTGCGGGCGAAGAAAAGACCGGATCAAAGGACTGTTTTGGGATGACGACGGATATATTTTGCTATACAAGAGACTGGAGAACGGACGGTATCAGTGGCCGCGCAACGAAAGTGAGCTGAAAGAATTGACGTCACAGCAATTCCGCTGGCTGATGGAAGGATTGAGTATATACGAGAAAAAAGCGATCCGACCGATACAGGAATCATTTACATATTAGACGAACCTTAACGAATAGTAGTTGTCATTAAAGCCTCGAATTAGAGCTAATATTAACGAATATATGTTAAAATAAAGCTATTAGACGAGGTTTTATGTCAGAAGAAACTGTAACGATAACCAGAGCAGAGTACGAAGAACTTCAGTCTTTGAAGCAAAAAAATGAAGAACTGACTCAGCAGATTCAGTATCTTTTGGAAGAATTTAATCTGGCACAAAAACATCGTTTCGGCGCATCCAGCGAAAAGAACAAAGTCAATATCAGTGCAGAAACGATTTATCAGCTTGGATTTGTATTCAATGAATCAGAAGCTTATGCAGATGCTGTAATCCGGAGAGAAGCAGCTGGAGAAACAACAGTCAAAGAACACAAACGCAAGAAATATGTGACCAATCTGGATAATCTGCCTGAAAATATCGAAATAGAGATTATCGACAAGGATTTATCCGAAACGGAACGCATCTGTGATCAGTGCGGCGGAGAAATGACAGAAATCGGTGTGGATATCGACCGGAAAGTGAAAATTCTTCCGGCTAAATTCATCATTGTCGAAATTCGTACGCACTCATATAAATGCGTTGAATGTGATAAAACAAACGCAAAATCACGTATTATTCGAGCAGATGGAGACAAACCGGTGATCCCGAATGGGAATGCGACTGCTGAAGCCATTGCTTATATCGCGACGGAGAAATACGTCATGCATTCACCGTTATATCGGCTTGAACAGCATCTCAATGCTTCCGGAATTCCTCTTTCAAGACAGACCATGTCCAACTGGCTTCTGAAATCTACAGAGTTATACTTCGAACCGATCTGGAAACGGATGAGGGAAAAACTGCTGAGAGAAGAAATTCTTCACGCGGATGAAACAACGCTGGAGGTTCTGAGAGAACCGGGACGGAAAGCACAAAGTAAAAGCTACATGTGGCTTTACCGAACCGGAAAAGAAGCAAGTCAGCAGCTGATCTTATACGAATATCAGGAGACACGTGAAGCAAAACATCCGAAAGTATTTCTCGAGGGGTTCAAGGGGTATCTCCACGCAGACGGATATTCCGGATATCACAATCTTTCACCAGATATTCGGGTAGTCGGCTGTCTGGCTCACGCCAGGCGGAACTTTACCGATGCTGTTGATGCAATTCGGAACGAAGAAAAACGTTCATCCTCTCCGGCAATGATCGGTATCGCTTACTTTGATAAGCTGTTTGAAATTGAGAGGACTATAGCGGCATTGCCACCGGATGAGCGAAAACTCAAAAGACAAGAATTGTCCCTGCCGATCTTGAATGAACTTCGAAATTGGGTTTCCAAACTAAACGCTCCTCCGAAATCCCTACTGGGGAAAGCAGCCGCCTATGTTATCTCACAATGGTCGTGGTTGACCGCCTGGCTGGAAGATGGACGCATAGAGATCTCCAATAATCTGGCTGAACGCAGTATTAAACCGTTTGTGATAGGCCGGAAGAACTTCCTTTTTGCCAATACGCCAAGTGGTGCCCGCAGCAGCGCGGTCCTTTTCAGTATGATCCAGACTGCCAAAGAGAATGGCCTCGATCCCTATCGATACCTGACTTGGGTTTTGAAAAAGGCACCTTATCTCAATATGTCTGTTCCATCTGATGTTGATACCCTTCTTCCCACTGTAAGCGGTCAATAAAATAGCGGATTGAAAAAACTCTTATCATCCCAGATAATAAACTCTGAAATCTATCAATAGTTTTCAGATTTTTCGTAATGTGGTGGTTAGTGACGCATTCAGCGGGTACAACAAAATTGCAAATGATGTGATCCGCGCCGGATGCTGGGCACATGTCCGGAGAAAATGGAAAGAAGCAATGCCAGCCGGAGCGACGCCAGAAAACAGCAGCGCAGCCCGGGGATTCAAATTTTGTTCCCGTATCTTCAGTATCGAGAAACGATTGAAAGAGTTATCTGATGAAGAAAGGCTGAAGGCCAGAACTGATCAGGTAAAACCAGTTGTTGACGAATATTGGAAATGGTTGGATGAATTGATCGTCGATTCCAATTCAAAGCTTGGTGAAGCAGTGACCTATTCAAAGAATCAGAAGGAATATCTGAACCGATTTCTCGAATACGGTAATATTGATATCAGCAACAACCAGGCCAAAAATGCCATCCGTCCATTTGTGATAGGAAGAAAGAACTGGCTGTTTTGTGATACTGTAGGCGGGGCTTTCGCCAGTTCCGTCGTTTACTCTCTCGTTGAAACCGCCAAGGCCAATAACCTTGATCCGTATCAGTATTTATTGCTCTTGCTGACCGAATTACCACAGATTGACAGTCCATTATCTGCTGAAACCCTGGAGCCATTCTTCCCCTGGAACGCAGCCGCAGCCTGCGCTAATTTGAAATATCCCTTCTGATTTTTCAACGTACGATTATTGATCGCTTACGGAAAAAAAGAAAGCCGGGCGGATGAGCACCGATCACGGCTTTCTTTTTTTGATCTGCGGAGAACCGGTGAAAATTATGCTGCCGGTTTGGCGAAGATGACGCGGCGGTTCAGGTAGGTGCCGTCCGTGCTTTCATTTTCGCAGGTGATGAGGATCAGCGCATCCGGCACCGCGAGATCGGCCAGCGTCCCGAAATCGTCCGGCGCGACCAGTTCATTGGCGTATACCCGGTAGCGCAGCAGCTCCCCGTCGTCGTTCCGCACAAAGATACTGTCATCCGCTTCCAGGTCGTAAAGCCGGGCGAAGGGACCGTATTCCGTATCGTTCAGGGTGTTATGTCCGGCGATCAGGCTGATGCCTTCTCCGGGCAGCGAACTTCCTTCCATCACGCCTGCCCGGTCACCCAGCCATTCCGCTGCCCAGCTGTTTCCGTTCAGAGGCATGATGGTCAGGTCCGTCTCGATGCCGAACCGCGGGATCTGGAGGCTGAGCGGCAGATCCTGATAGATCAATTCGTCAGGCCGGACGGAAAGGGCTGCCGAATATCCGGTATTCGGCAGGAACATGCTGTCATCGCCGCCGAGGACATAGAAGAAAAGTGTACCGAAATCCGGTTGGTCCTTTTTCCCGAACCAATCGTTCATGATCTTATCCAGCTGTTCATCATCATAAAAGTTCTTATATGAAGGAAAAACCGCATCTTCACCGATCAAATAGGCGATAAACTCAGCATATGGATCGAAGGCCAGATCGCTGATCGGGATCGTCCCGTCCAGACTGATCGGGACATCGATCCTGCAGCCGTTCTCTAAATTATCTCCGTGGGCATCCGCCAGCCTCCACTGACCGCTTGAAAATACAGTGGTAAAGCCCTCCGCGTCGCTGCCAAGCTGGATGCTGCAGGATCCTCCGCTGGAGGGTTCTCCGATCAGGACCGCCCCGGCTTCCTGCATCATAAAGGGGAACAGATTGCCTGCGGAAAATGCATGCCGTGCCACAAGGACACCATAATTGAAATCGTATCTTGCTTCCTTATCCTTCTCATCAAAGACCCCGTCAAAGTTTGCATCGATCTCAAATGTAATTCTCATCGGCTGACCGGTAATGACATTTTCTCCATATACCAGATCCTTTCCGAAAGTCAATGCCATGATCGCCATCACTGCATCCGGACTTCCTCCCCCATTACCGCTCAGATCAAAGACCACATTCCTGATCTCCGGATTTTCGGATGCCTTCTTCAATCCTGAAACCACGATCCCAAGGTCATCCTGAGGCAGCTCTCCCTCACCCTTGTAGTAGCTGTCCCAGGCTTCTGTATCCGGCATGAAAGAATCAAGCCTGATGATCGCCGTGCTGCCATATTCACGGTAGGGGTCATCTCCCCAGATCAAAGATCTTTGCGGCGGGATCAGCTCATTCATCAGAAGTTCAAAAGTGAGAGCGCTGTCTAAGACATAATCATAAAGCGTTGATTCCAGGCCGAGAGCCTCAACGATCTCCGGTACGGAAACCAATGTTACGCCGCTGATGAATAAGCTATGTCCGTCATCCAGATAGTTAAGGAACAGTTTTAACATCGCATCAATATAATCCGCAAGCTTCGGGGAGAGAAGGCCTTCTTTGATGGCCGCTCCTTCTTCCCCCAGATCATCCAGCGCCCGGTCGAGACCCTTTTCAGCAATCGGTCCATCCAGAAGCGATCTCCCGGGATGTCCGAAGAAATAGTCCATGCTGAGGCAAAGATCCGCATAACACTGCCTGATGACGTCGTCCGGCCTGTCCGCTCCGAAGATCTGGCTGCGTATCACTTCGGAATCGACCAGACCATCCTCCCCAAAGTATTCCTGATCGAAGTTTCTTTTATACAGGTTCTCACCATTGTATACCAGCTGATTGGTCGCGATATCCGTCAGCAGGTTTGTCATCGTTGAAACCGGAAGATAGATATCATTCCCATCGGAATAGAGACTGATCCCGTACTTCACAAGATCGATCGTGACAGGATCCGGCTCTCCCTCATAAACAATATCCGTGATCCTGGCAAAACGATTGCTCATGTCTTTGAGCCCCAATGCCTTGTCTTCCAAAGGCAATGGCTGGGCAAGGAAGGCAGCCCAGTCCTCCGCAAAGATCGTGCCCTGCTGCGGATCACAGATCAGCTTTGCGCCGTTCGGATTTTCCACCTGATATGTGCCGTCTCCATTATCCTTAACGTTGAGGGACATGTCCATCATTAATTGAGCGTATTCTTTCATTCCAAGGTATGGTATGTTCGGCGTCTCATCATAAAATCGGAGATCAAGTTCCGCTATGACCTCTTCATTATAGTAAACCTTCGTGGGCTCCCCCGCACAGGCTGCATAAGGGACCATAAGCGCGAACGCAAGCAGGAACAGGATCATTCTCTTTGCCATATCACTCTCTCCATCGGCTGTAAATCCATGATTTCTTAACAAATTATAACACATTTTCCCGCTTTCCCCTGCCAAAATCCTTAAAAAAAGCATATCCGGCATTCATGTCCCCGATCAGCCACATCCGCAGCTCATCGTCAAAACGGTGTCCGCCGCAACTGTGACGGCGGGTACGTTTTATCGATGGGTTGCAGGTGAGTCTTATTAAGAACCCAAGACGTTAACCGGCGGATCAGAAATCTTCACTGCTGAGGGTGATGCCGTAATCCTTGCGGACGGTGAATGAAATATCCAAACGATCGTTCTTTCTTGCAAATGCACGAAAGTTGACAGGGACAGAAATCCGGCCGCCTGCTCTGTAATCGTTCTGAGGGACAAATTCATCGGGAAAACAGTATCCATTACTTGCGGAAACCAGATAAGTGACGGCTTCTTTCTTATCTTCACCGATGAACTTTTTTGGAACGCCGGAAAACGGTTCCACTCAAGTACAGGCCATCAATAACATTGGCAGCAGAAATCCGGTGATCTTTACAATGTGAGTTCCAATAGCAGAAAAAAACAGAGAAATGCAGACATTCAATACATTCAGATAGTCACTGAAAACTGACTGTTGAAAAAAACAGGTACCGTCTTTGGGGACGATCTCACGGAAAGGCATGCTGAGACCGGAAAGACATGCAATTCCCACAGGATCGTCCCCTTTTTGCCGCTTACTTTTATATGTCTTGAAATTTTTTATTTCTTATATTTCAGGTCAGGAGCATAACCGTGATAACGATTCACATCAGCCGGAAGGAGAGTTGATAAGCGCTTCCCTATATCTCTGTTTGATTACCGGATATGGAATACAAAATAGTTTAATTACCGAAATTTCGAAAAAACGGTAATCAAATCGTTTTGATTACCACAGATGGAATATTGTGCCGAATTATTGGTATTTAATGGAATGTGACAGTGGTATCAGGTGATGTTGTCACGAGCAATGCTTTTTATAAATTCGGAACGCAGTGTGTCCGCATTTAAAAACGTCGTTATCGTGGGCATTTTTTCAAAAATTCAAAAAATGCCCACGATAAAAGGCATTTTTCTATTACAACCAGGAGCACTCCGTTGATACTCTGTATAAATCAAAAAGGACCCGGACAGAAAAATAGCAAAAAAGTCTTACTCATGGTCGGCAGCAGCAAGTCAAAATTAGCGGGATAATCAAACAAAACTGTGTTTTAATTAGTGGGATAATTGAAAATCAGTAATTCTGCTGTAAGACCTCAATTTGTATTTGCCTTCTGTATGCGGAACAGGTGTTTCGTGGCCCATATCCCGTTTATGGATCCGCGCTCTTTTTTTTGACCCACCTGCCTATGTGGTACCTCTTTTAATTACCGGATATGGAATACAAAAAAGTTTAATTACCGAAATTCCGTAAAAACGGTAATCAAATCGTTTTGATTACCACAAATGGAATATAATGATATTTGA
>DAIMGK010000009.1:0-23518 GCA_036723985.1 Flexilinea sp. | reverse complement strand
AAAAACGGTAATCAAATCGTTTTGATTACCACAAATGGAATATAATGATATTTGATTACCACAAATCAGAAAAAATGGTAATTAAATGTTCATGGATATTATAAAATACGGAGGTATATGGAACCTTATATTCCCGATACATTGCCGCTGAACATGTCAGCTTTTTATACAACAGAACTTATAAAATTATTAAGTGATTCCATCGCAAGTTTGGCAAAATATAACGGAATAATGACAAATCCAAGTCTGGCTCCGTCTGTTTTTCTCTCTCCACTGGAAGCAAAGGAAGCTGTGCTTTCTTCAAAAATTGAAGGTACGATGACGACGCTGGATGATGTGCTTCGTTTTGATGCAGATGTTTTTACAGGAAATAAGGATGGCGATATTGTTGAGGTTTTAAACTATCGATCTGCCATGCGTGATGCGAAAAGATGGCTTGACAAAGGATATCCGATCAATAAAACGGTTATTTGCGAGATCCAAAAGACTTTGCTTCAGGGTGTCCGCGGGCAGAACAAAAAACCGGGAGAGATAAGAAAAGAGCAGGTTTGGATCGGAGCATACAACAGCACAATAGATACCGCTCAATATGTGCCTCCTGCTCCGACAAATGTTTTGAATTTCTTTGACAATTTACTTGATTATATGAATTTAGATGATCAGGAACCATTGATCCAGACTGCAATCATGCATGCACAATTCGAAATAATCCATCCTTTTATGGATGGGAATGGAAGGACAGGAAGAATTTTGATTCCTCTTTTTCTTTGGTCTAAAAAAAGATTAGATTCTCCAATGTTTTATATCAGTGAATATCTGGAAACAAATCGGGGAGAATATACGAGACATTTGCAAGGGATAACGTCAAATAAAGATTGGTACAGCTGGATCCGATTTTTTTTGCAGGCGATCCGGGAACAGGCTGCAAAAAATTTACAAAAAGCTATGGCAATAATTTCATTGTATGAGAATTATAAAAATCGATTACTGTCAGAGCAAAATTCACAAAACAGCATGCGTGGTTTGGATGTTTTATTCAGCATGCCGATTTTTTCAGCAGTGCAATTCCGGAAAGCAGCGAATATGACACCTCAGACTGCCGCCAGAGTATTGACAGTTTATAAACAACTGGGCTTTATTGAAACAATATCACCGAAATCCGGACGAACCTCAGAATTATTGATATTTCCCGCGCTTTATCGTTTGGTCAATGAATAAAACCGATATCAGAAATGGGTCATAAGCCCGGGTAAGAAATATTTTGATAAAACACTGATAATTCGGCAATGTAAGAATATTTTGCCGAATTATTGATAATTAATGGAATGCGACAGTCATAACAGGTGCTGTTGTCACGAGCAGATGAAATGATATTAAATAAATTGGGTGCGCAGTGAGTTTGAATAAAAACGTCGTTATCGTGGGCATTTTTTCAAAATTTCAAAAAATGCCCACGATAACGGGGCGATAAAAGTGCAGGGAAACGGGGACCGTACTTGAATACCTGACAGGAATTATCCGGGATCAGGTTACCGGGTAACGTCAGGAAACATGAGAAATTTTGAAATAATTCAAAAATTTGGCAGATTAAGATGTATTTAATGCTCATAATCTGCCGGAATACATAAAAAATGTATGGTTTTGGCAGATTATAAAGACTTTTATGAAGATCATTAAAAAAAACGAAAACAATTCTCATTCATTAGAAACAGATTAGATCGCCTGAAAACACTTGAAATCGGCGGAAAAAAGGGGTATTATATTAAATGAAGAAAGGGAGTAGCCATCCGCGGGAAGCGGAGCCTCCGACGTCAATACGGTGATCCGATGATCACCCGGCCAGGCATAACAGGCGAGACTTTTACACGGTAAACGCCGTGATAAAAGCCTCGTTTTTTTATTCACGGCGAGATCAGTGCAGGAAACCCTGCGAAAGGAGAATAAAAATGTTTATTTTAATTATCGGAATCATTGTTGTGCTGTCATTCATCGGACGGCTGTTCACACGCCCGTTTTACATGTATCGCCGCCCCTGGATATTTCCTTTCGGCGGCATAGGCGGCTGGGGGATGGGATACCATCACCATCATCATCCGATGCATCACTGCGGGCATCATCACCATCACTGCCATCGCTGGTAACATGGGCTGAGATGGTAAAGGAATAAAAAAACGGGGGCGGTTCCCTTCGGCTCTGTACAAAGCTGAGAGGAGCCGCCCCCCGTTTATACGGGATCAGTTTCCGGGAGGAAGAATAAATTTATTCACACGGTTGTTCTCGGTGTCAACGACCCAGATGCTGCCGTCGGGAGCCATGGTGATGCCGGTAGGCATGCTGAAATGGTCGATATCGCCGCCGTCAGCGTTCCATGTACGGACCAGATTCCCGTTCAGGTCATACTGGTGGATCAGGCTGCCTTCCGGATCTGTCAGGAAGATCGACCCGGATGCCATGCTGCCGGTGATATACGGTTTGTTGTTCAGGGACTGGGTATACCACGCGTTGACTTCAAACACCGTCGTAACGCCGTCGATCGCGCTTCTGCCGGAAACGTCAAATACCTGCACCCGCTGGTTCCAGGTGTCGGCAATCGCCAGATGTTCATCATCCAGCAGCGCGATGCCCACCGGCTCATCCAGTTCTCCCATACCCATGCCGGAGGTGCCGAATTTCCGGATAAAATTGCCGTTCTCATCGTAGATCATGATCCGTTTATAACCCGTATCGCAGACGTAAACAATATCATCCGAACTGATGGCGATCGCCCGCGGACCGTAAAAACCGCGGGAATCCGTCGGGTCATTCGCTCCCCAGGTGGTGATCAGATTGCCTTCCGGATCGCATTTGACGATCCGTCCGTTCCAGGTGTCGGCGATATAGACATTTCCTTTGGAATCGATATCGATGCCCCAGGGTTCATAAAACTGAACGCCCGCGGCGCTGTCCCACTGGCCGATGTACGCGCCGTTTTTATCAAAGTACTGGATCCGGTTGGCGCCGGAATCGAGCACATACACCCGTTCCCCGTCCGGAGAGACAGCCAGGTTCCGCGGGCGGTTGAATTCGCCGACCCCCGCGCCGGACCGGCCGATGCGCAGGACCGGTTCCATTGCCGTAAATTTTGCTTCTTCATCATCGGCAGTACTTTCTGTTGTTCCGGCGAAAAGCTCTCCCGTTCCGAGTGTCCAGATCCGGTTCATCAGGTCTTTTCTGACGAACATCACCATACGGGAACTCGGTTCCCAGGTCTGAGGCGTCAGGCTGCGTTTTCCGGTCACCTGAGCGTACCGGGAATAATCCCGGTCCAGCCAGATCTTAAAGAGTGCGGAACGCATTTCAGGATCGGTCAGCGAATCCAATATCCGTTTCGACGTCAGGTTGAAGTAATCCTGGTTCGGCCACCACAGACGGATGTATTCATAGCGGTAGTATCCGTCCCGGACGATGGGTTCCAGGCGGGATTCTTTGGAAGTATTGGCGGCGATGATGTCGTAATTCCGCAGGTCTCTGGTGGGGTTGTCCTCGCCGAAATATTTTTTGTTGGTGTAATCGCGGAGATACCACCAGAAAGGATAATTCGTATCATTATCGTACGCGACGCTGATGTTCTTTCCCTGACCGGTGCGCCGGCCGAGATCTTCGATGATCTCATAGGCGACCTTTGACCCCGGTCCGCCATGCGCATAGGTAAGAAGCTCGTTGGTATAGTCATAATTGATAAAGCTGGAGACAAAAGCTGTCCGGGTCTGCAGGACCATCAGCATGATCATGACACACAGTGAAAATACCTCAAGCAGCGTTGTGATCCGCCATTTTTTCCAGTAGTGAATGACCATCGCGGCACCGGCGATCAGGAACAGCAGAGCCGTGATAAACCGGAAAGTTGCCCGCAGCTGTTCCAGGTCTTTGCCCGCGAAAGGCTGCGGGAACCCGTTGAACGCGCCGAAAATGCCGCCGAGAGAGAAAATGGCAATGACCGCCCCAAGCAAGCCGAGCAGTCCGTTCTGGGAAAACAGCTTTTTCCATGGCAGGGTCTCCAGAAGATAACCAAATCCCCAGGACGCCGATAATGCCAGCGGCATGGCGATATGGACCGTCAGCCACGGCATTTTCTCGCCGGCGATGGAGTAAGCGATCAGTGAGGATATCCCCCAGTACAGGAGGAAAAGCAGGACCGGGATCTTTTTATCATCGGCTTCCGGAACAGGAACGCTTTCACTTTCATCCGGATCATCCGCTCCATCCTGAATTTCCGGAGAATCCGGGGCATTCGAAATTTCCGGGCTGCCCGGAATTGCGAAATCGTTAACCGCGTCCGGAAATTCGATCTCATCCCCGCTGTCCTCTGTCTCCGGGATGATGATCACTTCATCTTCCGGATCGGCGGAGAGATAATCTCCCGGAACAGTAAAGAACTTTCGTTTTTTCAGCCCGATGGCCAGGGCAAGGATCGTCCCGGCAATGGCGGCGAATTCATAGACCGGGAGCTGGATCAGTGCGTAATAATATAACGGCTGTCCGCCGCGCTGTACGGTCTGCTGGGAAAGCCAGTAGCCGAGTGAGCCGATGATGCCGGTGAAAAATCCGTGGATATTTGTAAAGACGGTGGTATAGAAGAAAATGAAGATCATGTAAAATGCCGCCGCGCTTTTCAGGAAAACAGTCCGGTTCCACCATATGCCGATCAGGAAAGAGATGACAATAAAGAGTGCCAGCACGATCCCGGTACGCAAAATGCCGGAAGTGCTGTAATCCAGAGGATCCCAGCCCAGCAGCGAAACCGGAAACGCGGCCAGCTGCGGAAGGATCAGAGCACCGACAAAAACGATCAGGTTGAAAGCGGGGGATCTGCGGATGGTTTTCCATCCGAGCGCACGGACCGTAAAGATGACCATCCAAAGGATCCCCGCCAGCCCTGCTCCGCCAAGGGCGATGGTCAGGACTGACAGTTTCCCGGCACCCTTTGAAAGCAGGCCGTTTGAGAGCAGCGCGCCCAGGAGCAGCAAAACAGCGCCCAGAAACAGGCTCGCCGCGTCTGCCCGCTTTTTCGTGCATTCCCAGGGCATCTTCCAGAGTTCCCGCAGGAACATAAAGCCGCAGAAAAGCAGCAGCTGGGCTGTGTAAATATAGGCTACTTCCTTGGTCGTAAACTGCAGTGCTGTGGTGACGGCAAGAATATAGAGAGAGGTGTTATCGCGTTTTTCATAATAGCGGAAAAAGGCATAAAAAGTCAGGACCGCGAAGAGTTCGATAAAGGCTTCATTGCGGGTATACCTGCCGTAATACAGGATATAGGGAGAGATCAGGAAGAAAAGCCCTCCCAGCAGTGTGCCTGCCCTGCCGAGATACCTGCGGAAGGCATAGAGAGTAAAGATCACGGCGCAAATGCTGAAAACAGCTGCCGGTACACGGGAAGAAAAGTCGCTGTCTCCCAGAATGAAATAGGACAGGGCAAGCATGTGAAACTGGAACGGCCCATGGGTCACCGGGTTGTGGGAATACCCGTTTCCCTGATACAGGCTGTATGCCGGTGTAACATGATTGATCTCGTCATGGGACATGACCCGTGAGCCGATCAGGATCACGCGGCTCAGGACTGCCAGCAGTATGATCACTGCCAGGATCAGTTTTTCCCACGAAAAAAGCGGAAAAGCCTGAAGAACCGGTTTGTCCAGCCGGGATGTTTTCTTGATTTGTTGTTCGTTCATAAAATTCTTTCCTTATTGATGATCAATGCAGAAGTTTAATTCGAGCTCTGATTGAAGTATTGATAAACGGCATTGGAAATCTGCGATGCCATAATATTGGTCGGATCAAAAACCAGCTGTTCCGGATGATAGAAAAACATCACAAACACATAGGTCGCTTTCGGTGAAAACACGATGCCGGCATCGCTGATATTATGGATCAGCCCGTCCCGTTCCAGGATCCATCCGTGCTTATGGGCTACGCGTACCGTTTCCGGGATCCCAGCTTCCAGCAGAACGGCTGTCTTGTTCTTGGACATCTCCTCCAGCATGGTGGTGCATTCTATCTGTGTCAGCCGGTCTTCGTAATAAGATTTCAGGCCTCCGCCGTTATACACGGAACAGAGATAAAGGTCATCCAGGATCATGCCCATATCAATGGCAGTGGTTTGATTGTAAACATCCGGATCCGTGTTGACGTCCTTCCGGGAATTCGCGGCGGTCGTATGGCGTGTCAGCAGCGGAGCCCCGTTATAGAAAAGACCGCCCAGAAAAGTATTGGAATAGCCGAGTTTCTTCAGGTCATCCGTCAGCAGATTCGGCGCCATGCTGCCGCTGATCGCCTGCAGCAGTTCATCCGCGGGAGAGTTTTCGGAGATCTCGATCATCAGTTCCAGACTGCGCTGCATTGAATCCGGCAGCGGGAGGTCGCGGTTGGCGAAGGTATAGATCATGATCGGGAGCTTGATGGTACTGGCGGCGGTGAAAGATACGCCGGTGGGAATGGCCTGAAGCTCGGAGAAGGCGATACTGATCTCATTCCGTTTGTCAAGGTCCAGAATATAGAACTCCGCCACTCCGTCGAACTCATTCTGCTGCAGGATCTGCCGGATCATAAATTCCAGGCTGAGAGAGGATGCCTGCGGAGGGGATGTGCGGGTAAACGGAAGCGAGACACGGCGTTCGGCTGCTGAGCGGAGCGCCTGCTGGATCAATGTGATGGAGCGGTTTATATCCAGCTCCCGTCCGGATTCCCCCTGCGAAAATCCCACTGTACCCTGGATCGGGATCGGCGCTTTTGCCATCTGGTCATAACGCGGAACGATCTCATTGACAAGGTAGTCCCGCAGACGTTCTTCGGAAATGGTCGCGGACAGGGGTACAGGCTGCGGAGCGGGCAGTGAATTCCACAGATAATTCCAGAAATCCTCCCAGAATCCCCGGCGGATACGCTGGATATCCGCGGCGGCCAGCATTGTCTCAAGATTCAGCGAAAAACCGATGGAGTTCGGACTGACCTGAATGACAGAATCACCGTAAACCATTTCGATCGGGATCCCATACGCGCGGATCAGCCGTTCGGCGGCCTGTGTTGAATTCAGTCCTCCGACAGGGATATCTCCGATCGTTAGATCCAGCGGGTAATTGGAACGCATCTGAGAATAACGGATCAGCTGAAAACCGGTCAGCATGACCGCCAAAAAAATCAGCCCGAGAGAGACCCAGGACAGGATGGCAATCGTATTTTGTCTTTTCATAGCTTGTTTATATACAGATCCGGCATGATTCCGATGAATCAATCACCAAATATTCATTTTAATTTTACCATTCTGAAGAAAAAAACTATAATTTGTAACAGCACTTTTGACATTTAAAACAATCGCTGCTGTTCATGAGAATGATGAAAAGATCAGGAAGCTTTACAGAATGAGTCAGGGACGCGGAACTTATGCTCCGCATATGATCCGGGCAAAGCCCATTCCGAACGGGTCAGGTCTTTATCGCTGATCCGCGGCAGTCCCGGAAAAATCCTGTGATCATGAAAATCGCCTCCCATCGGCCTGCTCCGCCTGCGGAAAAGGAATCGGAACAGCGGTAAAATAAGGACGAAGAAAGGAAAAGTAAATGGACTACGACAGTGCTGTCTCAAATCAATTTATTACCGCGGATACAACTTTTCCGGCTGTTATTCGGGTCTGGGAAGGATATCTGGCCGATCAGAAAAAATCGATCTACACGATCAAGGCTTTCAGAGGGGATATCCAGCTGCTGGCGTCATATTTTCCCCCGGATAAAACTGTAGGATCCGTAACGACAAAAGATATTTACAACTTTTTGGATTGGATGAACAATGAGCGTCCGGTACCCTGCAGCCCCAAGACCAATTCCCGCAGGATCACTTCCATCAAATCCTTCTTCAAATGGCTGAATTCTTTCGGCGTGATCGAAGAGGATCCTGCCGCGGCTATTGATCAGAAACCTGTTGTGTCACCGCTTCCGGAGATCCTGACAAAGGATGAGGCCGAACGGGTGACCGCGGCCGCGGATGCCTTCCGAACCGGGAAAAAACCTGATGCCCGGAACTCGCTGCTGATCCGCCTGCTTCTTGCCACCGGGATCAAAAAGAGCGAGACACTGGGGATATCCAAATTCCATATCGAACGGACCGATCCGGAAAATCCGAAACTCTATGTACGGTACACGAACAGCGGTAACCGCGCGAAAGAACGGGTCATCGACCTGCCTGCGGATATTCTTCCTGTACTGGATGAATATCTTGAACAATATCAGCCTGCGGACAAATTATTCCCCTGGTCTCCCCGCCGGCTGGAGTATCTGCTTGAGGATATCGGAACGGACGCGTCGCTAACAAAACATCTTTCATTTGCCATGTGCCGCTGGACCTGTTTTGTTAAGGATTATACCGAAGGCGTGCCGCTGGAAGTCATCCGCGGAAAAATGGGGGTATCACAGGTGCAGTGGCATGAGATCTTCAATAAGATCAAAATGCTTGCGGATACATATAACGGCGTTCCTGCCGAAGAATAACAAGGCCGCGTACGCGGTGTGACCGGAATTTCTCCGGTATTTTACATAAAATAAAAACCGCTCCGAAGCAGCGGTTTTTATTTTTAAGTCTGACGGTTAAAAATACGGGGTTTACAGGTTCAGGGCTGTCCCGGGATGCGGACAGCCTGTGTATGCCGGTGTCAATCAGGATCCCCGGAACCGCGAATTTCCGTTACCCCCAATGTGACTTCTGTTATTTTATCCTTCCGTGATCGGAATGACATGGATATCCGTCAGTACGCACTGGTCGCCGGTGAGCGCGATGTACAAGTCATCGGCTTCATCCTTGATCGTTGTTTTATTGAAGATCGATATCCCGAGGGTTTCGGTGTCCATTTCGACGCAGCTGCCTTCACGGCGGATCAGAACCACCCAGTCGATTCCCTCTTTATTTGCGTCCTTCCAGGCATTCCATCCGGGGAACTGGTGTGTGTGGTTTATGATGGTTTTATTTGAGGCGTGGTCGTCAGAATCCCAGGTCTCCCCATCCAGCCGGAGCAGCAGGAACTCCCTGTAACCTTCCCCGTTTACTTTGCCGTCCTTCGACGTGTAAAGACTGACATACGGACAATGCCATACCAGGCGTGCGGTGGGCAGGCTTTTGCTGTGGAATGTGAGCTTTATGTCCCGGGTAAGCTTCATGCCCTCTGTTGAAGACGTGCGCCAGCCATCCACCTCCACGTTAGGCACATCGCCCTGAGGATATCCGTGAAGGTAGCTGATCTCTTCAGCGATGCGCGGGATGGAATCCTCTCCGACGGGCTCATCAGTGATGTCCGCGTGGATGTTGCTGATCATGCAGTGTTCTCCGGTGAGGGAGATAAAGGAAAAACGCGTATTGTCGGGCAGCGCGACGATAAACTCGACAGTCTTTTCATCGTTCATGATCCTGACAAGCATGTGATCCTTCACCCGCACGGCTTCGATGTTATAACCGGTGAAGCGCGGTTTCAGAGGCTTGTCCGGCGGGTTTTCCCGCTGCTCAATATGGGTCTCCACTTTCCTCGCGCCCTCACAGGAAGCCCTGCCGTCAAAACGCAGCCGCGCGTATTCAAAGTACAGCAGATCCTTCCGCTTGTCCTCCTCAACATGCACACGGGCATCCAGCGCGTCGAACAGCAGGATCGACGGCAGGCTTTCGGATTCAGGAAAACCGTCGTCAGACCGGCTGTAAAGGCGGATCAGTACCTTCTTGTCAGTGACCGGGATCCCCGGCGAACAATCGCAGTATATTTTTTCGCATTTGATCCGGGTGATGAAGGCGTCGTCCGCTTCTTCTTTATGTTCACGCATTCCGTATTCAAGGTCCAGGTCGATCATATGAAGCATGATCCTGGTGTATTCCGGGTCAAACTGCGACCCCATTCCCTTTACCAGCTCCTCGCGCACCTTCTGCTGAGGAATGGTGTCGCGGTAACTGCGCCTGGATGTCATGGCATCGTAGGAATCAGCCACGGCGATGATACGGGCGATCTCCGGGATGTCTTCGCCTTTCAGTCCATCGGGATAGCCCTGACCGTCGTAGCGCTCATGATGAAAATGTGCCCCGATGCTCAGATAGGGCAGGCGATAGATCGTGGAGAGGATCTGATTGCCATAGACGGGATGTCTTTTGATCTGTGCAAATTCTTCGTCAGTCAGCCTGCCCTTTTTGTTGATAATTTCGTCAGGGATGCCGATCTTTCCCACATCGTGAAGCAATCCCGCGAAATACACCTTCTCGCATTCCTCCTCCGATTTGCCTGCCTCCCGCGCGATCTGCGTGGAATACATGGCAACGCGGATCGAATGGCCATGCGTATATGTATCCTTGGCGTCTATGGCTGACGCAAGCGCTTCAGCTGTCTGTTCAAACAGGGCATGTTCCTTCTTCTGTTCTTCCTTATAGTGCTCTATTTCTGCTATCCGCGCGTGTTCCACTTCTTTTGCCATATCTTTCAGCGCGAACACATACAGCAGCACCGCCATGAGGACGATCGTCATGTTGTTCAGCGAAATGCCATACATGAATACCTGAAACACGGAAGCAGTTAAGGACACGCCGGAGAACAGCAGCAGTGAGAACCAGATGCCGCGTCTCAAAACACTGCGGTGCTGCACAATAACTGACACCTCTAAAACCAGCATCGACAGGGGTATGATATAGCAGACGATGAATCCCGGCGCGCGCTGGTATCGGTTCATCTCGTCAAAAGTATAGTAAAAGCCGGTAAACTGGGAAATGATGACCATTACCATCCCTGCCAGTGCCAGATAATTCGCGATCCTCAGCCGGCGCGGTGCGGTTTCAAGTTTTCCCTCATGAGTTAACAGGTCGATCAGGTACTGGTTGAAGCTGCAGATCACGAAAAGCGTAAGAAAAAAGACGAGAAAATTACTGATCCTTACCATCCACCAACCCAGGCTGCTCGTGTTTCCCCTGAAGCTGTAGGCAAAGCGATCGGATATCATCAGGAACATAGCGCTGATTTCCAGCTGCATCAGTATCAGCTTTCGTTTTCGCGGTATGGTGTCTGTCATATAAACAAGCAAAGCCAGCATGCCGCATATGGCGCTCAGAGCCAGCATTATATCGGATTGCAGCAGTTTCAGTATCTCCATTGATTTTTCCTCAGGATAACAGTTATATCCATATTTCCGTCTGATTTTTTACCGAAGGATCAGACTCTCCCTGTTATTACTGTTTTTTCCGGCTTGACAGGCTTTAGGCTTTTCAGCGGCATATGCGAATCAAGCTGAAAAATCGTGCAGCCGGGGGCTGCATGCCGATATGTTCACACAGTTTTTCCCAAAAAGTGTACCGGAAGTATCAATATATTTTTATCAGCCTGAATTTTTACCTGAAGCCATTAGCTGTTAAAAAATGACATGATCAGGAAAAACGCTGCTGCCGTTCACGGGATGCTGCCGGGGGACTGTACATTCTGGGTCCGGGACAGCCGCCGCGAGCAGCAGAAAAGGATCAGATCTGAGAATATCCTCAGGTCAGTGATTTTTCGAAAAGAGATGATTATCAGATTATAATTCGGGATACGTGAGCTGAAAGTCATGTTTCTCAGGGGATCGGACAGTGAAATGATGGAACCAACGGGAAAGATCGGAATTTATTTATTTATTTATCTTTATCTGTCTGTTTATGCTTTCTTTCGGCGGTGTTTTTGCCGCGGAAGATAATGAGCCTGTATCCATTACCATTGATTACAGCGGGATCGCTGAAAATAATCAGACGATCACCGTTGATTTTGCTGATGAATGGCTGCTGCAGCCGGATGATGAATATAACCATAAATTAATGCGGTCTTCCTTCGTCCTGGCTGCTGCCGGTTTCCGGGATGGTACGAAGGATCTTGCCCATAAAGATTACAATATTCTGGATTTCTTTGCCCAGGCCGGGTTTACCGAACCCCGTACGGTCGATTTTGATGTCACCCCGTCGATCGACACGATCGGCACCGCCATAGCGTATAAAAAAGCAGGAGCTTCCACACTGATCGCGGTTTCCGTTTCAGGCAATAACTATCAGGGTGAATGGGCAGGAAATATGGTCATCGATGATGATAACCGTGTAAAAGGGTTCAACGATGCCGCGGACAGAGTAACGGAGCGTTTGGAGCAATATATCATTGATTATGATCTGCACGGTGATCTGCGTCTCTGGACCGCGGGATACAGCCGTTCTGCCGCGGTTGTCAATGATTTCGCCGCGGACGCGGTGGACAGCGGGCGTTTTCAGGGCGTATATGCCTATACCTTCGCCACACCTCGGACGACCAGAGAACCAAACCCCGGCCGTTATCATTATATTTTCAACCTGATCAATCCGCTTGACGTTATTCCCATGGTCCCTTTCCCGGAATGGGGATTTGAGCGCTACGGGATCGATTTGTTTTTACCTGCTATTGAAACGAACAGCAGCTGGTATAAGCTGGCACAGAAAGCGATCGAACTATACGAGGCCACGACCGGCGAAACGATCATCATCAACCCGCAAATGGATATGTACCTTCACACGCTCCTTGACTATGTGGCATATTTCATTGATTCGTCAGCCAAATACCAGGCGTCGATTCAAAGTCCGCTGGTGGGTTTTATGGAGACCCATAGTTTCCGCTCGCTGATCCATGACTTACTGAAGCTTATCAGTTTTGATTCGATCCGGGATTATCTGATACGGAGAAACGAAGTTGCCCGTTACCATATGCACGAATTCTATAATTTCCTTGACTACCTAAACCAGCTTCTCTACAAATGGATCCTTGCGAAGCGGGATCCGGAGAATCTGGATCTGTATTGGGAATTTGATAACCGTGTAATTGAAAATCTTGCTTGCAATCATATGGACGGTACATACCGGTCATGGCTTTTTTCGTCAGATGATCCGGAATCGCTTTTATCGCGAGAGTCGAAATACGCGCATGTCGTGATCCGGGGGGATGTGGATGTGGAGGTGTATGATGAGAACGATGATTTTATCGTCACGATCGACCATGATGGCAATTATCTGCCGTATTTTATGGATATCATCCGCAGGCCGTTTTATACGGGGAAAACAAGCGATACGCTCATTTACGGCGAAAGACAGGGGGACCGGACGCTGATCGTTCTCCCATTGGATCAGACTTTTTCTGTCGGGGTCTATTCCCATAAAGACCAGACGCTCCGGATCTCATATGTGGAGTATTCGACAGATAAACTCCGGGGGACTGTATTGTATATTTATGAAGATGAGTTTGAAGCGGGAGAATATTATATCGGGGAGTTTGATTCGGAGACTGAGAAATTAACGAGTGACGAGCTTCGGAATCTGGGCGTTTTGACCGTTGAACCGTGGAGTAATGAAGTTGTTTACTCACCGACAGCAGTCATGCGTCTGGAAAACGACGGGATCCCGCATCCAACGCCGAAACTGCTGATCGCTTTGATCGTGTTCGTCATGCTGCTGTTTGTCGCTCTCATCGTTCTGATCGTTATCGGAATTATCAGGATCATTAAAAAAATCCTGAAGAAACCGGCTGCCGTCCAATAATATCAGCTGTATTTTCGCAGGATGGATAAGACGGAAGGGAGGTACCCTTCCCCGAACAGGTTCAGATGTTTCACAAGGTGATACAGATTGTAAATATCCCTGCGGTCCCGATAGCCGGGTTCGGATCTTATGATGCTTCTGTACGCGTCGTAAAATGTGCTGTCAAAGCCGCCGAACAGCTCAGTCATGGCGAGGTCAGCCTCGGCGTGCCCGACATACGCGGCAGGGTCGATCAGCCAGGGATGCCCCTGATCGTCGATCATATAATTTCCGCCCCACAGATCACCGTGAAGCAAAGACGGCCGTTCCGGTTCTGTAAGATACCTGTCAAGCTTTCCCAGAAAGGTCCCGATCTGTTTTTTCGTTTTGCTGTCGAAATAGGAATTCGCTTTTTCAAACTGGGGCCGCAGCCTGCATTCCGTAAAAAACCTGATCCAGTTGTCCATGGGGGTATTGTCCTGAATTCCGGAGCCTAAGAGATGGTCATGGAGCGCGCCGTATTTTCCCCCTTCGACAAAAGAGCCGGTTTCAGCCAGGTGCATCCGGGCCAGGCCGCATCCGAGCTCTTCCGAGGACGACCTTCCGCGGCGGCCGGAGGGTATATATTCCATCAGGAGAAACGAAATATCCCCGTCTGTGCCGACGGCCAGCGTTTCCGGTGAACGGATCGTCCCGGTCTGTCTGATGAAATCCAGGCTTTCAGCCTCACCGAGGAAGATGCCGATCTTCTGTTTTGTGTTGGCTTTCATGAAGATCACCGAACCGTTGGAAAGGCTCAGCGCATATGCACGATTAATATCACCGCCGAATACGGGCCTGCGGTCCGTAACACGGATCCCGTTCCCGTACAGGATCTCAATTGCTTCATTGAGACTTTCGGTCTGTAACAATGTTTTCAATGTCTGTCTGCCTTTACGGGATTGTCACCGGCAGACCGGAATTGAGACGCCGGTGACAGCCTCTTACAGTCCACCAAAGGAACTGCACTATTCACGAAAAGGGCGGTTTGTCCGTTCCGGATCTTCTTCAGGAAACAGTTTCTTCCTGAAGAAGATCGCTTTCTTTAACCGCGGCTTTCAGTTTTTCGAACGAGTCCTGACTGATCACATGTTCAATGCGGCAGGCTTCCTTTACAGCGGTGGTCTCATCGACTCCGATCTTCATAAGGATCCGGCTGATAACGACATGGCGTTCATAGATCCTTTCTGCGATCTCCCTGCCTTTTTCCGTCAGATCGATCTCATGGCCCGTGCCGATCGTGATATACCCATCTTCAAGCAGTTTTTTCATGGCAATACTGACGCTGGGCTTGGAAAAATTCATTTCCCTTGCGATATCTATTGACCGGACAGCGCCTTTTTTCCGTTTTAAAACCAAAATCATTTCAAGATAATCTTCAGCTGATTCATAGATTTTCATAGACACGTCCTTCCTGCTGATAAGAACTCAGACCGCATGATACAGGATATTCTGATTTTAATGGACCGGGCGGGCTCTTTATCATACCTTTATAATTATAAACTTTTTCCCCGGTCCATGGATCATTTCTGCCACGGCGGAACATCCGGGAGCAGGCTTTCGAATTCACTGATCAGTTTCTTCTCGTATTCTCCCGCGAAAGTCCCTTCAAGGAATTTTTTATATCCTTCACTGTAAAATCTGTCCCACGAGTCGGCTTCATACCCGGGATTGATGGGGTAGAACAGGGCGCCCACCGAATGGGCCGCCGCCATATCCCCCGGCGCGTCGCCCATCATCAGGATATGGTCTTTCGGATACTTTCCTTCGGCTGTCAAATGCAGGATCTGCTCTTTGGAGCCGACTTCCTGTCCGCAAAGCAGTTCCACATCATCCAGAATGCCGGCAAATGTCCATTCCCGGGCAAGATCATTATTACGGGTAGCCGAAACGCAGGCAAGATCCGCTTCAGGCGCAAGTGCCAGGAAACTCGGTTTTACCGGTGTGAACGGCATCATCCCATGTACGATGCGCTCAATAGACGCGTTCACATCCGAAGACCACTGTACGCCCAGCTGCAGATCGGGTTCATGGTGCTTTTTCATATAGGAAAACAGCCCGGCGTCGCTGAGCTTTTCCCCGCTTTCAACAAAACCGCGGATGCCGTCCAGCTGCATCACTTCCACGCCCCGGCGTTTGACTTCCGGATGATCGCGAAGAAGATCCATCGTCCGGATAATGTTTTTCCAGCGGTTCAGGCCGCGCCACTTTGAATAGAGGTTTACGAATTCATGAACTTCCCGTGCGTAGCGGGAAACCGTCTGGAGCCGCCAGACATTGACGGTGTTGGGAATAAAGCACTCTTTGTGCTTGATTTCCATGGCATCAAATACACATCCATCCGAATCGATCCCGACAAAAAAATCTTTTTTCGGTTGGAAATCGATCATTTCCTGACTATTGGTAACAATTTTTGCCATAAATATTAATTCCTTCTTGCCCCTGAAAAATCAAAACAGGGACTGTTTTCGCAGCGGACTGTCATCTGCCCCGGTACATTACCGGATCCTGTTAAAGCCGTCCGTCAAAATCGCTGCCGTATTCCGGAACGAGCGGAAAACGGACCGGTTTGTGGTCACGTTGTGAACGGTAGATCGCGGTAAACAGTTCAACTGTCCTCCGTGCGTCTTCCAAGGAGATCAACGGTCTGCGGCCGGTGCGGAGCGCTTCGATAAAATCATTCAGCTGCACATAATGAAAATATGTGGTGGCGTCGATCTCCCTGAACCAGGCTTCATCTTCCGCTTTCCACTGATCTTTTTTCTCCTCTTCACCGGGGATGGTCCACAGGTCGTTGTACGGAGCTTCCGTAATGGAAGAGACACCGGCGATAAACATTGCTCCGCCGTCGGTCTGAACACCGATCGAAGCGCCGTTTTCCCCATGCACATGGACTTTCCCGTAAAGCGCCGGATTCTGTGAGTTGGAAACGACGATGTTTCCGAGCCCGCCGTTTTTGAAGCGGATCACCGCCAGGGCTGTATCTTCCACCTCAAGTCCCGGATGGTTCAGTGTGTCCCACATGCCGTACAATTCTTCAATTTCGCCCATATACCAAAGGAGCAGATCCAGCTGATGGGGCGCCTGGTTGACCAGTACGCCGCCGCCTTCGCCCCGCCAGGTACCGCGCCACGGGTCGGAGGCATAATAGGCCTTATCCCGCCAGCCGTACATGTTTACGGTCCCCAGGATCGGCCTGCCGATCTTTCCGTCATCGATCGCCTTGCGGATGCGCATGGAGGGCGGGAAAAACCGGCGCTGGCAGATCGCGGTCCCCACAGCATGATGCTTTTCCGCCTCTTCCAGAATCGCGTCACAATCCTCAAGGGAGGAAGCCAGCGGTTTCTCGATGGCGATGTTGGCTCCGCAGCGGAGCGCTTCGACCGCGGCCTGCCGGTGGATGGGGTGGGGAGTGCAGACACTGACTACATCCAGACCGCTGTCTTTGACCATCGCTTCGATCGAAGTATAGGCTTTGGCATTGTATTTTTTCGCAAAAGCTTCCGCCCGGTCTTCCTGTACGTCATAGACCGCGCAAAGCTCGCAGTTTTCAATTTTTTGGTAGGCGGCAGCGTGGAAAGGCCCGACCTTTCCGCATCCGATAACTCCAGCCCTGATCATTTTTTCCATTATTTACGTTTCCTTTCAGGGGAAGCATCCGTCCCGGGTACTCCCGGAAAGCGGGCAGTTGTGGTGAAGGTTCCCGGAGAGTGAAGCGGGGGCTGTATGCTTCCGATCCTTATATCTGTTCCAGAAACTGCTGGCTGTTGGTTTTCCTTTCCAGCAGATAGCTTTGGTATGCCGTCAGAATGTTTTCGGATTCCATCCGGATATCCTGCGGCCATCCCGCAGCGGCAGCTTCCGCGAAGGGATGGGTCTGATAATACCGGAAATATTTCAGTGTTTTCATCGAGATCGGGCGGCAGCCCCGGACCATTTCACCGCAATCCGGGCACAGCACGCCTCCCAGGCCGTAATGGATATACTGGTTTTCCGGCAGGATCTTTTTCTTACAGTGCACACATTCAAACAGCTGTGGGCGGTATCCTGTCAGCGAGAAAAGCTGCAGGTCGAAATAACGCTGGACAGGGTAGTGGTCTTCGAAGACCGCCATCCGCCGCAGGGTGTCAAGCGTCATCTGAAAAAGCTGAACATTTTCCACATCTTCCAGAGAAAAACGCTCCGCCAGCTCCAGAATGCAGGAAGTCCGGACTGTCTTATCCAGGGAAGTAAGGATATCCGGATAAGCCTCGATGGTGGAGACCTGCGTCACCAGCCAGGACGCTCCCCGTCCTTTGCTCAGCTGCACATCCACATAGGTAAAAGGCTGCAGATGCCCCGCCTTTCGGGAGGACAGCTTCCGCACCCCCTTTGCCAGCGCGGATACTTTTCCCCGGTAAGGGGTCAGAAAAGTGATAAAACGATCCGCTTCTTCGAAGTTTGTGTGACGGACAACGATAGCCCGGAAATGAACAGAACGTTCCACGGTTCAGCGGTCAAGCAGCCTTTCCGGGGTAAAAGCGCCGGGGAGTATGTCGGAAACACTCGCTTCTGTGGTGATTTTTCCGTTCCGATCCACAAGCATGACGAGCATATCCAGCGCGAATTCGGCCATGACCTGGCGGCAGGAACCGCAGGGATACCCCAGCCCGTCTTCCGTCGCGACAGCGATCGCTTCAAATTCCCGGTCGCCTTCGGAAACAGCCTTGAACATTGCCGTCCGTTCCGCGCAGACGGACACCGGGTAAGCCGCGTTTTCGATATTGCAGCCGGTATAGATCTTGCCGCTTTTCGTCAGCAGCGCCGCGCCGACGGCATAATGGGAATAAGGACTGTAACTGAATTTCCGCATTCCGACAGCCAGATCAGCCAATTCCTGTTTCTTTTCATTGTTTATCATCTTTTACCTCTGTTTCTTCCGCTGCTTCAGGGTTCCGGAATGCCCGGACACGGCGGATCCTTTTTCCGTACAATTCTTCGATCTCAAAAGTCCAGCCTTCCGCTTCGACCTGTTCTCCGATGGCCGGGATCTTACCGATCCTTGAGAGCAGGAAGCCGGCAAGTGTTTCCGCGGAATCACGCATCAGATGCGTGCCCAGGTACTCGTTGACGTCCTCAAGGTCGATCCGTCCGAGGAAGGAATAGACTTCCGGCCCGATCTCCCGGACCAGATCTTCTTCCATATCATCATATTCGTCGCGTATTTCACCGACGATCTCTTCCACAATGTCTTCCATGGAAACGATACCGGATGTTCCCCCGTATTCATCGACAACGACAGCCATATGGATACCGGAGGATTTCATTTCGTTCAGCAGGTCCCCTGCCATTTTTGATTCCGGGACAAATAACGGTTTCCGCATCAGATCACTGAGTGTTAGATCCTGCTTTTCCACAAAAGCCTGCAGCAGGTCTTTCGCATACAGCACACCGACGATGCGGTCGATCTCGTCTTCATATACCGGCAGCCGGGAATGTCCGGAATCCTGTACCAGCTGCGCGGCTTCTTCCAGGGGTGTTTCTTTCTCCAGCGCCACTATTTCAACGCGCGGGATCATGATCTCCCGGATCATGGTATTGCTGAAATGTACGATGGAACGGATCATTTTCTTTTCATCCTGTTCCAGAATGGTGTTTTCGGGAATGTTTTCGACCCAATCCCGCAGGTGGCTCTCTTCTTCGGCGATATCTTCGGGAACAGTCGGCTCCGGTTTCGGGATCATGCGTTCCGTCAGGCAATACAGCGGCGTGAAGAGACGGCTTATATAGATGCAGAAACCGGACAGTTTGTCCGCGGTTTTCTGCGGATTTTTACTGAAACAGGCGATCGTCAGGGATTCCAGCAGGATCAGGGCCAGCGCGATGCCGCAGATATATAAGACAAGATTCAGCGAACTGAGCGGATAAGGCAGGAGACAGATCGCGTAAACAGTTCCCAATCCGCCGGCTATGATCGTGAAAAACCGGGAGGCGATGCGAAGCCTGTCGATCAGTGTTTCGTCATCCAGCAGGACCTCACTGACCGGACGATCCCCGCTTTTTTCCTCCCCGCCGGGGATCACGATATCCTCATCGAGAAGGGAACGGTAGACATGAAGGATCACTGCAGTCAGCAGATCCGCTGCTGTGAAGGCAAGCAACAGTAATAAAAGTGCGTTGTCCGCGATGGGACGAAGGTTGTTTCCGGTATACATAATAAAAACAGATACCTCTAATTTGTCCGGGGCCGGTATTGGATCGCTTCGGCGATATGCTTTGACCGGATCTCAGCGGAAGCATCCAGATCCGCGATCGTTCTGGCCAGTTTCAGCAGACGGTGATAGACGCGGGCGGAGATATTATAGTGTGTCATCACATTTTTGATCAGTTTTTCTCCCTCCGCGTCCAGCCGGCAGAATTTCCGGATCTCCGCGGGAGCCATTTCCGAATTGCAGGTGATGTTGTGGATACCGGTAAACCGCTCACGCTGCCGTTCCCGGGCCGTTTCGACTCGTTCCCTGATTTTCTCCGAACTTTCCCCGACTGTATCACTGCTGAGTTTTTCGTATTCCACCCGCGGGACATTGACCTGGATATCGATCCGGTCCAGCAGCGGACCGGAGATACGCTTCTGGTACCGCTGAATGGAATATTCCGAGCAGGTGCAGGGATGGGTCGGATCACCGTAATATCCGCAGGGGCAGGGGTTCATAGCCGCCACGAGCATGAAATTCGCCGGGAAAATGTAAGAGCCGGTGGCACGGGAGATCGTGACGATCTTATCTTCCAAAGGCTGGCGGAGCACTTCCAGTACGCGGGGATCAAATTCCGGAAATTCATCCAGGAAAAGAACGCCGCGGTGCGCAAGGGATATCTCACCCGGACGGGGAATGTTGCCGCCGCCGACCAGGCCGGCATAACTGACGGTATGATGAGGCGCACGGAAAGGACGTGTCCGGATCAGCGGGGTATCCGGCGGCAGCAGGTCTTCGATCGAATAGATCCGTGTGACATCCAGGCTTTCTTCCCAGGTCATGCGGGGAAGGATCGAAGGCAGCGCACGGGCAAGCAGCGTTTTCCCGGTTCCGGGTGAACCGCTCATCAGGACATTATGGGAACCCGCAGCGGCGATCTCCAATGCCCGCTTTACATGTTCCTGTCCCTTGATCTCACTGAAATCCGTACGGACCGTGACAGCCGTTTCCGTAATATCGCAGGGCTGCTGCGGTTCGATCAGCTGAAACCCTGTAAAATGCATGTAAAGCTCCAGCAGGGAATGCACCGGCAGGACGTCGATATCCGGGATCAGCGCGGCTTCCGGCGCGTCACAGGCAGGGACGCAGACTGTTTTAAAACCCATCTCTTTGGCTTTGGCAGCGATCAGCAGGACGCCGCGGATATGGCGGACAGAACCGTCCAGTGACAATTCTCCGACGATCAGGGTGTCAGCCAGTTCATGGATCCAGGTCTCATCCCGGCAGGCAAGCTGCCCTATCGCGATGGGAAGATCAAAACAGGGCCCTTCTTTGCGCAGGTCCGCCGGAGCAAGATTGACGGTGACCCGGTTCCGCAGGTTTTTCAGTCCGGAATTCTTGATCGCTCCGCGGACACGTTCTTTACTCTCCTGGACGGCTGTGTCCGGCAGGCCGACAACGATCGTTTTCGGTTCCTCTGAGGGGGAGCAGTCTACTTCTACTTCAATGATCGTTCCGGTCAGTCCGACCAGCGCGCAGGAAAAAACACGGGCAAGCATCTGTTCACCTATCCTTGCTGGATCTTGTCTTCTTCGCTGTCGATATTCAGGGATATATCAAGGATCTCATTGCCGAAACGGCGAAACCGGGCTGGAAAATCCTTCATCAATTCCTGAAGTTCCTCCGCGTTCCGCGGACCTGTTTCGGCGATCGTTTCCATCATTTCCCGGGATAAGATCACATCGGAAGGGACATCTTTTTCCAGGCCTTTTTCTTTTCGCCAGTTTCTCAGCCTTTCTCTGCGGCTCAGGATCCCGTTGGGAGGACGCTGCTGGCTGGTAGGCATCGGGATGCGTTTCCGTGTCCGCCAGTTTTTGTTGATCTGCAGGATGTTTCGGCCATAGCGGCGTACCACCGCATTGCCGACACCTTTTAACCTGCGGAGTTCCGGTTCTGTCCTGGGATCTTCCTGAACGATGCCGACCAGTGCCGCGTTGGAAAGGATCTTGAATGGAGGCAGGTCACGGATCTGCGCTTCTTTTTCCCGGAATTCACATAATCCCTGCAGTGCGGCGGATTCCGGAAATGTCAGGTCAACGTTGCCGCATACCTTCCACCAAACCGCTTCCGGCGGTTCAGAAGGTGCGGCCGGTGTCTCACAAAGCCGTTCAAAATCTTCCTGCGCCAGATCTTCGAGACCCCGCTCTTTCAATTCCGCGGACAGACGGTCTTTCAGTTCTGAGAGAAAGCGTGTATCTGAAACCGCGTATTCGATCATTTCACGGCTCAGCGGACGGATCCCCCAGTTGGCTTTCTGATATTTTTTTTCAAGATGGATCCCGAATTCATTCTCGATCAGCGGCCCGAGCCCGACTTCTTTTCTGCCGAGCATTCGGGCGGCATGCATGGTGTCAAAAAGGTTGGAAAACTGAAATCCGAAATCCCGCTTAAGACACATCAGGTCATATTCGGCGGCGTGGAAGATCTTCAGGATCTTTCCATCCGAGAAGACTTCATTCAAAACGCTGAGGTCGCCTGTTTCCAGCGGATCGATCACATAGCTTTGACCGCCGGCGCTGATCTGGATCAGACATACTTTTTCATAATAAACAAAAAGACTGTCGGATTCCGTATCCACAGCGATTTCCCCGGATGATCTCAGTTTTTCCATACAGTTATTCAGTGTGTCCGTATCGTTAACGATATGGACTGTTTTCGGGTCAAGTTCAGCATTCATAAGTCAAATTATAATACAAGTACCGCTGTTTCCGATAATTCACGTCCGGAAGTGTGGAAACAGAAGTCAGGCGTAAGATGTTAGATGGTGCTTCCTCTTGCATAAAAAAGGGCTGCCGCAGATGAAACAGCGGCGCTCATTCTGAGCGCCGCCGCATACTGTTTGATGAAGTTTTACTGTTTATTCAGCAACTGTATAGCTGTCGATCATTTCATGAAGCAGGTTGTTTTCGATCATGAGACGCTGGTTAGCTTCTTCCAGGTTTTCCATCTGTTCATAGTAATCCTGAATGATCATCTGTGCTTCATCAAGGCTTTCCAATGAGCCGGGGACCTTTTCGGCTTTTGTCTCGTTCTCTGCCATTGCCATCTGGATCGCGATCTGATCCTGAATGCTGGCCAGGGCATTTTCGAATTCATTCTTTTCCGTGACCAGTCCTTCATAAGAAGCGTTCAGGGCAGTCAGCTGTTCCTGTGCTTCCAGATACTTCGCGTTCAATTCAGCATAATCCGCATCGGCAGCTTCCAGTTTCCCCTGTATTTCAGAGATAAGGGCTTCATTTTCTTCCTGAACTGCTTCCAGTTTGGCGTCCGCATCGGCAGCCTGAGCATCCTTTTCGGCGTTGAGGGCATCCAGTTTCGTCTGGAGCTCCGCCAGCTGGTTGTCTTTTTCAGCGATAACACTCTGCAGATCACCTTCAGCCTGGGTAAGCAGGGCAGCGTTTTCGGCAGCAGCGGCTTCCAGTTTCTCCTGGAGTTCAGCGATCGCGGCGTCTTTTTCTTCCGTAACAGCTGCCAGTTTTTCTTCCGCTTCAGCGATCGCGGCGTCTTTTTCTTCCGTAACAGCTGCCAGTTTTTCTTCCGCTTCAGCGATCGCGGCGTCTTTTTCTTCCGTAACAGCTGCCAGTTTTTCTTCCGCTTCAGCGATCGCGGCGTCTTTTTCTTCCGTAACAGCTGCCAGTTTTTCTTCCGCTTCAGCGATCGCGGCGTCTTTTTCTTCCGTAACAGCTGCCAGTTTTTCTTCCGCT
>DAIMGK010000008.1:12369-57164 GCA_036723985.1 Flexilinea sp. | reverse complement strand
TTCATTTTCATATTCATCATCATCGCCGAAGACATTCTTATTATCCTCATCGTGACGGATCACGACCATGCGCTGTCTCTTCTGACGCGAGGTCAGCGGAACATTCGTTTCGGGTTCATCATCTTCTTCGGATGCAAATATCGTCGGATCATCCGCGTCCGAGGAGCCCATAACGATCGGTTCAGCCGGTATTTCGGGTTTCCCGTGGTCAATGGAAGAAGCATCCTCAAGATTGAACAAGTCATTATGCTTTTCGGGCGGAGCGGAATATGTCTTATCCGATTCAGGAGGGTTGTTCTTCTCCCGATTTTCTTTACTTTCAGTGTATACTTCCGGAGAATCATCGACCAGAGCAAACTGATTTTTGAATACAGCATCGACATAGATATCCTGATTAAATTCAAGGACCTCACCAAAATAATCATCCGGCGCGTTCAGCGTGATCGAAACAGTATGGAAACCCGGTTCCGGAATCGTCTGCAGATGGGTAATGACAAATCCCACGGAACTGCTGCCGCCAGGGAAAAGATAAGGCAGCGGACTGAACTGTACACATTCTTTCGGTATCCCGCTGATGCTCATGCGAAACTGGCAGGGTTTTTCCTCTCCGAGATTTTTCAGATTGATCACTCCGGTGATCGGATCGCCGAGGGACAGATTACGGCGGGGAAGAAACAATTCCGCTTCAATGTGGGAGGAGGAACGGACACGGGTCTTTTCATCATCCAGGCTGAAGAGCAGGCGGTAGTTGCTGAAGCTGATCTTATCCCCGTCCAGAAGGTCATAGGGTGTTATCTTTTCACCCGGGAATGTCTGGCCTCCCCGGGTGATGCTGATATTATCCCCGAAGAAACGCATTACATAAAGGGCCTCTTTTTCGCTGGTCCGCACCAGCTGCATCTGCAGCGGCTGAATATCGTTTTCTATCAGTACAACATCACAGGAGAATTGACTTCCGATCCGAATGATCGATTTATCAAATTCATAATTCTTCTCCCAGTCGTTTTGATTGATGACCCTAATTCTCATAGCAGCCGCTGATTTTCTCCAAATAATGAAATTCCAATAAGACTCATTAAATTATATCCAATTTTTGTGCCATATACACCTCAAATTTCAATGAAATTATTATTATTAATTACACAGCCTTTCCGCTTTTTCCCAACCATCTGCCTTTATCCTGTTTTCCCCTGATCATCAGAGTCCCTAAAGCCCCAAACCATCAACCAACTATTGACCAATAACTAATGACGAATCACTAAATATCAGATATAATTACCATCAGCAACTGACAGAAAGGAAGCACTTATGGATTCATTCCGTATCGAAGGCGGCATCCCACTTCGCGGGGAAGTCACACCTTCAGGAAATAAAAACGCGGCGCTGCCGCTTCTGTGCGCGGTATTGCTGACCGATGAACCGGTCATTCTGCATAATATTCCGATGATCCGGGACGTACTGGCAATGCGCAAACTCATCGAGAGTCTTGGTGTTGTGTTCGAAGAAGTCGATCCGCACACCTGGAAGATCCAGGCAAAATCAGTTGAGCCGGCAAAGCTGGATCCGGATATGTGCCGGCGGGTACGTGCCTCCATCCTGCTGGCAGGCCCGATGTGCGCCCGCTGCGGTGGTATGCTGCTCCCGCCTCCCGGGGGAGATGTGATCGGCCGCCGGCGCGTGGATACACACATTCTTGCTCTCAAAAAATTAGGCGCGGACGCTTATTACGACCGGCAATACCACTTTGAAGTCCGGGGCAGGCTGAAAGGATGCAGCATCCTGATGGATGAAGCCAGCGTCACCGCCACCGAAAATGCCATTATGGCTGCCGCGACGGCTGAAGGAACAACCATCCTCCGCAACGCGGCTTCCGAACCGCATGTTCAGGAGCTTTGCCATCTGCTCAATGGGATGGGCGCCAAAATCTCCAATATCGGTTCCAACGTTCTGACCATTGAAGGCGTCGATTCGCTTCATGGCGCAGAATTCACCATCGGCCCGGATTATCTGGAAGTCATATCTTATGTCGGCGCGGCTGCCATGACCCACGGTGAAGTGATGATCCGCAACGCGGGGATCGAATATCTGGACATGGTCAGCCTGGTTTTCAACCGGCTTGGGGTCCACTGGGACGTTATCGGCAATGATATCCTCGTTCCGGAAAATCAGAGGCTGAGCGTGGAACCGGATCTGGGCGGCGCGATCCCGGAGATCAGCGTCATGCCCTGGCCTGCGTTCCCTTCGGACCTGATGAGTATCGCCATCGTCATGGCTACCCAGGTTCAGGGAAGCATCCTCTTTCATGACTGGATGTACCCGAGCCGCATGTATTTCACGGATAAACTGGTCGGCATGGGAGCGCAGATCGTCCTTTGCGACCCGCACCGGTGCATCGTCCAGGGGCCCACACGGCTCTATCCGGAAAAACTGGAATCTCCGGATATCCGCGCCGGTATGGCGCTTCTGCTGGCTACGCTGGCCACACCCGGGATCTCCGAGATCCGCAATATCGGCCAGATCGAACGCGGTTACGAACGCGTTGACGAAAAACTGGCCGCCCTCGGCGCCAGGATCACGAGGATTTAGCAGTCAGCGTTCAGTGATCAGGTATAAAAAAACTCTCCCAGCCGAAGTCGGGAGAGTTTTTTTATCCATCGGGAATATGATCCCGTTACAGGCCGGCGCGTATTCTGCCCGGCACCGCATTCAGAAATGCCCTTTAATTGTTGAAAGAAGGAGCAGGATAGTATCCGTAGTCATCAAGGCGGTAGAATTCCCCGCCGCCGTAAACTTCGTCTGAAACCGACATTGCTTCAGTACCATATCCTGCCGGATCATTCTTTCCGTATTTCAAATTGCGGATCATATCTTCGAAAGATTCATTTCTGTCAAGATCGATATCCTCGAATTCAGCCCATTCGATCTGTTCAGCCTTGGCAATGAATACATCTTCGAAAACGTCCATCCGGTCAGATTCGCCGTCAAATTCTTCTTCCTCATCCATACGGACCGCGGAACCGTCCGCGAATTCTTCTCCGGCCTCTCCCTTCAGGGCAGACCCGCCGTCAGGCTCTTCTTCGGAATAAGATGTGATCGTCTTCATCATAACTGATTTCGCATCCGGGCCCATTTCTCCCCCGGCATCATCTTCGATCAATTTCAAAGCTTCGTCCCGGAGAACATCTTCTTCCGTCAAATAGCCGCCCAGAATTTCGAAAAGATCAGAGTCTTCGAACATCCCGGAACCATCGCCGGATTCTTCAGCCATCATTGCCTCCTCCGGAGTCTTCGGGCCGATGCTGTTGAAGACCGTCACGCCCGGAGAGTAAACTCTCTGGCCTTTCAGCCATCTGTACTGCATGACAAAGAATGTGTAGGGATCGGTTGAATCGGTATGAATGACATCCCGGATCGTACAGGTATCTCCGGCGGATTCACATCCGAATTCAAAACCTCCGTTATTACCCCATTTGAACAAAGCCACGAAACCTTCAGCTCTGGCTGCTTTCGTGATGCTCACAACAGCTTTATTGCCGGAATTGATCGTGACAGATACATTTTCCGGAGCGGTAAGTCCGGGTGATACGGACCTGTATGGCAATACGGTACCGGGCCCGTAGAACAGGTTGTTATTTCCGCTGTCCCTCTTATATTTCATGATATAGAAGGTATAAGCGTCATTCTTGTTCATGCCGGAGATCCTGCAGGAACCATTTATGCCGGCCTGGCATAAATCACGCAGCGCCCCGGTGTTATCCAGAAGGAATACACGGAATCCGGTTGAAATTCTATCGTCCATCATGGTAATTTCCGCGGTAGTATTATCGGGCCAGGTGATCCTGATTCCGGCAGGAATGGGCAGCGGGACAAAATAAACCGCGTCTGAATAAGCGCCCCAAGCGGTGTTCCTTCTGTCGAAAATTTTGTAGGTCCTGGCATTGACATAATACAGATTGCCGTTCTTCAGGCCTGAGATCACGCCGGCACTCCTTGTTCCCACCAGGGAAATCGTCCTCACAAGCTTACCTGTAGAGGCTTCATATACATTAAACTGAGTACGGCTTGAAGATGACGGGTTCTTTGCGTAGACCTGGGCGCCCGAGCCAAGAGGTTTGACCGTAACATCGATCGGTTTCGACGGCATTACATAAACACTTACACCATCCCGGCGGTAATTGACGCCGTTGATTCTCCTGTAAGGATACAGATCCAGTTTGTAGATCGTATCGTTGACCAGATTTGAGCCGGTAAAGGTGATGACCGTAACGCCCTCGCTTGAAAAATCGGTAACGGCCGCACTGATTCCCGGTACGCTGCTGCCGGTATCTGTATTTACAAAGCGATACGTATAACCGGTGGTGTTACTGTCATAAGGAACATATATGTTGACACCGTTATTGAATCCGTCAACAACGACCTGGCTTTCATTCAGCAGTCCGGGAGCAAGCACATCCACGTAGTAAAAGTCCATGATCGGCCTGGAAAACGGGAAGGTCTTCTCGGGGATCCATACCCGGGTCTCAGCCTGAATGGCATAACCCGAAACTCTCTTCGAGACAGACCGCGGCGAAATATAGGTTATCAGGCTTTCATATTCCGCTGCCGTATTGTACGGGAACATCTGTTTCAGAATTGCCAAACCGCCTGTGACCATCGGCGCGGCCATGGATGTCCCGCTCATATATGTATAAAGCTTATTGCCATGTATTGCCAGCGACGATGACCAGATGTTCGTCCCGGGAGCCAGCATATCCACTAATGTGTTGTGATTGGAAAATTGCTTGATCAAAGGTGTCGGTGAATCTTCCAGCGCACCGACAACAAAAGAAGCGGAGTCACACGCGGGGGACGCGAGATAACCATCATAACCGCAGTTTCCCGCGGCAGCGACTGGAACGATCCCGTAACTGCGCATGGCGGCTAAGTAATTATGTTCTGTTTCGTCACATGTTGAACTGTACTTACCGCCGCCGTAACTCATGTTGACGGCAGCGATATCCATACCCTGCTTCGCCAGACCGATCAGGTAATTATATGAGGAAAGTTCATCGGTCGAAAACATCACATTGCCGTAGCATGTATTGGCAGCCACTTTGTCCCTGCACACTTCTGAAAAAGCCTGAACCGCTACGATTTTGGCATTCTGGGCAATTCCGTTTTTCCCTGCCATGATCCCGGCGACATGGGTCCCGTGATCAAAATTTTCCCTGACTCTCGCCCTTGCAGGGTTGGCGATCCTTTGAGACGCGCAGACAGATGAATAAACCGTATTGCCGTCTTTATAATTGGTTGAGAAACAAGCCTGGGCAGCGATCCTGCCTCTGAATTCCAAATGACTTGTATTGATGCCGGAATCGATAATTGCGATCGTAGTGCCTGTGCCGTCAAATCCACTGTCATGAGCGAACCTGATCCGTGTCAGATTTTCGACATTTCCCTCAAGCCTCACGGTTTTCTGCTGTGAGTCTTCTTCATAGCTGATCGGGTCAAGAAACTTCATCGGAAGGTCAAAAATTTCAATCAGGTCCGGATTGTCGGAGGCAAATGCCATCATCTGTTCAAACGTACCCTGAAGATTAACGACATGCAGCTCCAGCAGCGGTACTGCCTGTTCCATTCCAAGGGCAAAGGCCCGTTCGGCCTGTTTATTTTCAGTTCCGGGGGTCACGTCGGCAGGAAGGACAAAAGTCCGCTCAGAAGCATTTTCGGCAGAATTTACCGAAAGGTATGAATTATTGACAAATTTCATAAAGCGGGCAAGGACCGGTGCGGTTATCTTTTTCTGATCCTCTTCGGATATCGTGATCAGCGAAGAACCTATCTGTACATCGGACACGCTCTTTGCGATGTCACCGTTAACAGTTACATCACAGATCGCGTAAGCACCTTTGTCAAAAGTTTCTGCCAGAATACGGACATTGCCTGCGGCTTTAGCGGTCAAAACAGAAGTGTCAGGATCAATACTGACGACATCTTCATCCGTTATAAACCAGTTCAGCCATGGTATCAGCGGATTTTCAGGCTGATAAATAACATTGAAAGTATAGGTATCGCCGACATTCAGCGTCAGATCCGACACGCCCAGATCAATGGACATGGTCGGCCCGTAATAGACTTCCGCTCCTTCATCCGCAGAAACAGACAGAGAAAGCAGAAGGACAAGGATTATTGTGGAGAGGATCACTCCCGGGTGAAGTTTTTTACTACGCATAGCCTTACTCCTTTTTTACGATTCAGCTGCAACATTTGTACCAGGCTTTTTTTCAGGGGAAAGGGGAGAGAAGGGAGCAGGGATTCATTCAGGACTCAGGATTCAGGATACGGGATTCAGGATTTCAATCAGGGCGCAGGATTCAGAACAAAAGTATCAGGGAACAAGGGCGGGTGACAGGATCAAGGATCAAAATGTCAGGAAACAGGGAGCAGGAAACAAGGATAAGAGATCTGCGGCGCAGGGCATATTCACGCCGGTAATGACCGCCTGCGGATTGCCCATACAGCTTCCTGATCCTCACTCCCTGTTTCCTGCTCCTTTAAAACTCTAATATCTAAACTCTCAACTCTGAGCTCTTTTCTCAGTTGTTGAAGGACGGCGCGGGCAGGTATCCCTGCTCATCAAAACGGTAAAACATCGAAGCGCTGCCTACAGAATCGGATCCTTCAGCGGACGCTCCCGTACGACCGGTACCCCACGGGTCTTTCCGGACCAGGTCCATCAGATCCGGCTCCCCGTCCGGGCTGAGGACAAAGGACGGAGCACGGTCGATATTCTTGAACAGAACAGGTGTTTCTTCATCCCGAACCGGAATTTCGCTTTCCCAATATTCAGGGAATGCATCAAATTCGCCATCAAACTCACCGGAAAATTCGAATTCACCGGCTTCCGCTGCTTTTTCTTCAGCAGCCTGTCCGCCGGCAGTTTCCGCCGATTCAAAATCTTTGACGGACCGCAGGAACATGGACCTTTCTGACAGGTCCCATTCTTCCGCCGGATCATTATCCAGCACAGCGGAGATCTCTTCCCGGTTCAGATCATCTTCCGTCATAAAATTGTCCAGGATCCCGCAGATGTCCAAAGCATCGATCATCCCGCCTTCTGCCGGAACATCCGCAAGGATCATATCCTGGTCCGCGGATTTCGGTCCGGTGTAATTATAGACGACAACTCCCGGTGAATAGACCCGATGGCCTCTGACTGTCCTGTACTGCATGACATAGAAGGTATAATATTTATTGGGGTCGCTGTGGATAATATCTCCGATCTTGCAGGAATCACCTTCCGCCTCGCATCCGTATTCGAAATCATTCGTATTACCCCATCTGAATAAAACGGATATTCCTTCAGCATTCTTCGCGCGTACGATTTTTACCGTCGCTTTATTATCCGTACCGATCGTGACGATCGGACTGTCCGGGGGTGTCAGGCCGGATGCCTGAGTCCTGTAATTCAGCGTAATGCCGGGACCGTAAAACGAATGTGTTTTTCCTTCAATATTCTTATATTTCATGATAAAGAAATCGTAAGCGCCGGTCTTGTCCAACCCGGTGACCGTACAGACAGTACCGTAAGGAACCTGGCAGACATCTGAGAACACCCCGTCCTCCGGACGGTACAAAACACGGAACCCGTCAGCAAGATTATCTTTTACAGCGGTGATCTCGGCAGTTGATGCGTCCTTCCATCTGATCCCAATGCCTGCCTGCGTACTCATGGGAACAAAATAAACCGGGTCAGAGACGGCTCCGCCGACCACATTCGTTCTGTCAATGATTTTATAGGTTTGCGCTGCCGCATAATACAAACTGCCGCTTTTCAGTCCCAAAACGATTCCCGTTGTTTTTGTCCCCGCAGGAGTGACCGTCTTTACCAATTTCTGTGTTTCAGCTTCATAGATAAAGAAACGCACCCTGGTTTCCGAAGACGGATTCACCGCGGTCATCTGTCCGCTGCCGGGGAGCGGCCTGACCGTTACACTGATCGGTTTGGCAGGCATTGCGTTCACCACCGCACTGTCTCTGTAATATTTGGTTCCATCGATATTTGAATAAGGAGTGATCATTACATTGTAGATATGATCATTCACAAGGTTTGAACCGGATGCGGTAATGAGCCAGTATTTTTGGGAAGGATCCTTTTCTGAAGTATAAGTTATGCCTTCAACATATTCTTTTTTATCGGGATCATAGATCTCGATATCAAAATATGCGGATGAGTCATAAGGGATCGTGATCAGAAATCCCCTGCTGAGCCCTTCCACTGTCACGTTATTTTCTGTCAGAGCGGGACAAACAAATCTTCCGAGCCTGCTGAAATTAAGAACCGGTTTGTCGTAAGGAAAAGTTATTGCAGGGACCAGGATCGGATCATGGTTTTCATCATAAACATACCCCTCGTTCCTGTAATTCACGGATACGTTGGTGATCAGACTCAGCAGCTTCTCAAGATCCGCGGGGCTGTTATACGGATAGATCTGTTTCAGGATCGCAAAAGCCCCGGTGACCATCGGAGTCGCCATTGATGTTCCGCTCATTATCGTATAATACTTACCGCCACTTTTCGTATATGACGCGGAATAGATATTTGTTCCGGGAGCGAGAATATTGATAAGTTCATTGTGATTGGAGAAATATTTGATCACGGGTGTGGGATAATCTTCCAATGCCCCTACCGCGAAAACATCCGAATCACAGGAAGGCTGGGCGATTAAATTATCATATCCGCCATTTCCCGGGGCTGCCACCGGGATCATTTTGCCTTCATTGACCATCAGCTCCATAATTTCATGCAGAGTTCTGTAAGCATCGACCCTGACTTTGTTGCAGGCGCTGCTGTATATCCCGCCACCGAAACTCATATTAAAAGCAGTAATATTTACCCCTCTGCTGCTCAGCTCCAGAAGATAATCAAACGCTTCCAGTTCATTATTTGAAAGGATCGTCTTCCCGGTGCAGGTTTGTGCGGTAGCCTTATCCTTGCACTTTTCGGAAAATAACTGCACCGCGACGATATCCGCCTCAGGAGCAATACCGTTTTTTCCTGCCATAATTCCGGCCACATGAGAACCATGATTAAAATTTCCTATGACTTTCGCCCTGTTGGGAGCCGCGTAATTGGCGTTGGAGCAGACGGATGAATAAACCGTAGTGCCTGACTTCTTATCCGTAGAAAAACAAGCCTGATATTTGACCCTTCCCGCGAATTCCGGATGGGCATAATTCAGTCCGGAATCAAGGACAGCAATCGTTGTACCTTTCCCTGTAAACCCCAGGCTGTGGGCTGTACTGATGGAGGTCAGTTCTTCAACGTGTCCCTCAAGTGCCGTTTTCTTTTGCGGAAGGTCCTCACTTTCTTCGATCGGATCTTCAAAATAAACCGGCAGCAGATCAAATATTTCTACCAGATCCGGGTTATCTGCCGCGAAAGCCATGATCTGTTCAAAAGTCCCCTGCAGTGTGACCATATGCAGATGCGTCAGCGGTTCCGCCTTTGCCATTCCAAGGGATAACGCGCGGTTTGCCTGTGCTTTTTCCGTTCCCGGTCTTACTTCAGCGGGGACGGCAAATTCCCGTTCGGATGCTTGCACGGCAGCGTTTGCGGAAAGAGATGATTCTTCGATGAATTCCAGAAAACGGCTCAGTACAGGCGCGGTGATCTTTTTCTGATCTTCTTCCGAAAGCGTGATCAGAGAAGTGCCTTTGGTCAGTGTCTGATCGCCATACCCCTTTCCTCCGGAGACCGTAACATCGCATATCGCAAAGGCGACACCTTCAGAATCCTCTGCCAGAATGCGGGCTTCTCCCGCCGATAAAGCAGTCAGTACAGCAGTATCCGGATCGATACTGACAACGTTGTCATTTGTCACAAACCAGTTAAGCCATGGAAAAGCAGGATTTTCCGGTTCATAAGTGACATGGAACGTATAAGTATCCCCCGCGCCCAGTGTCAAATCACTTACACCCAGATCAATTTTCGTGATCAGACTGCTGCCGTACGCGAAGTCATCCTCCGCGGAAACCGGAAGGATCAGAATCGATAAACAGATAAGGAATATGAAAACGAAACCCGAAAGATTTTTTTGATAACGCATGATATTTTCTCCTGTTGTCAGAGCTCACAATATTCTGTAAGCGGGATCATATGCTTCGTGATGCCCGGGAACGATCCCCCGTGTGTTCTGCCGAAGCCACAGCCGTAAGGAACCACTGCACTGAATTACGCAGCATCACTCGAGCTTTGCTGTCCGGCTGTTTTCCCGGCGCCTCGCGGCCCATACCCCAGCTTAACAGGTATCAGGCTCTTTATAAGACTCACACGCATATTGCGGCACTCACCTTCTACCGTGGTTTAAGGCAATATTAGTGCCACAATTTTTCAGTAATATTCTAATAATAATTCCCTCTGTCCTGGTCAGGAACATAATGGCAGGAACTGCCAGTGTCAGTTTCCGTCCGGCGCTTCTTCTGAGGTTTCTTAACGATACTGGTATTATCGAATAAAAAAAAACAGCGGGCGGCATTGCTCCGCCCTCTGTCCTGTGATCTCCTGTGTTGTCAGGTCAAATTTTTTTCGGTTCTTCAAAGCTAAAGAGTCTTTTCCTCAGGCAGCAGCCGGCAGCCGCTGCCTTTAAAGTCAACCCTCTATCGTTCGGCTTTTTTCAGGCCGACTTCCACGTGAACATTGTCGAAATCATCGCTTACCTGTGCCCAGTCGGCGGGAACAGGGGAATCCTTCAGGGAAACTGTCAGGGTTTCAGCGCACACGTAATCAGCATTGTCGCGGATCGCGTCCGCAAGCAGCGGGTCAGCCTGATAGCAGACCTCGATCCGGTCGGAGATCTCCAGACCGGCAGTCTTGCGCAGATCCTGTACGTGGCGGACAAATTCACGGGCAAGGCCTTCCTTCACCAGTTCCGGCGTCAGATCCGTCACCAGCGCGGCAATGTTGGCGGCTTCTGTGGCCACGGTATAGCCGCTGTGGGCATTGGCGCGGACTTCAACCTCATCCGGCTGAATGGAGTAAACGGTTCCGTCAAGTTCCACTTCGATGTTTTCACCTGCCAGCAGCTTCCGTCCGGCGGTCATCGGATCCAGCTCCATGATCAGCCCGCGCAGCTGCGGGAAGAGCTTCCCGTACTTCTGTCCCAGCTGCTTCGGCAGCGGGTTGAGCTGGAAGTCCATGGCTTCACCCGCGGCATCCAGCAGGCGGACCTGCTTCACATTCAGCTCTTCCGCCAGCACATCCGCGTATTTGGCGATCAGCGGACGGTCTTCCGCCTGTCCGACGAAGAAAGCGGCCTCCGCCAGCGGCTGACGCACCTTGCGGTTCGCCTTGTTGCGGGCAGCATGCCCGAGGGAGGCCAGGTCAATGATCAGATCCATCTCATGGTTGATCTGTTCATCGATCAGGCTTTCATCATACTTCGGCCAGTCAGCCATATGCACAGATTCCGGAGCGGACGGATCCACGGAGACCACCAGGTTGCGGTACAGTTCATCCGCGATGAAAGGCATCGCCGGGGCGATCAGCTTCGCGACCGTAATCAGGGCAGTATAAAGTGTCCAGTACGCGGCGTTCTTATCGGTGTCGCCCTCGCTCTTCCAGAAGCGGCGGCGGCTGCGGCGCAGGTACCAGTTGGAAAGGGTGTTGACGAAATTCTGGATCGGGCGGGTCGCCGCGTTCACATCATAGCCCTCATAAGCGTTGGTGATATCCCGGACCAGAGCGTTCAGCGCGGAGAGCAGCCAGCGGTCCATGTCACTGTATTCCGGCTCGCCGGCAGTCTTCGGATCCCAGTTGTCCAGGTTGGCGTATGTGACGAAGAAGGAATAGGTATTCCACAGCTGCAGCGTGAATCCGCGCAGCACTTCGCCCACCAGCTTCGAGGAGAAGCGGCGTTCCTGTCCGGCAGGGCTGGCAGTGAACAGATACCAGCGCATGGCATCCACACCGTTGTCTTTGATCACGTCCCACGGAGAAACGATATTCCCCTTGTGTTTGGACATCTTCAGGCCGTTGCCGTCCAGCACCAGGCCGAGGCAGATCACGTTCTTATAGCAGATGCTGTTCTTCAGCAGCGTGCTGACCGCGTGCAGGGAATAGAACCAGCCGCGGGTCTGATCCACCGCTTCGCAGATGAAGTCAGCGGGGAACTGTTCCGTGAAGCGCTGTTCGTTCTTGATGGGATAGCCCCACTGCGCGAAGGGCATGGAACCGGAGTCGAACCAGACGTCGATCAGTTCCGGGACACGGTGCATTTCCTTACCGCAGACCGGGCATTTGATGGTGACTTCATCCACATACGGGCGGTGCAGTTCAATACCGGTCAGATCCCGTTCTGCCTTTTCGGAAAGTTCTTTCACGGAACCGATGCATTCCTGATGGCCGCATTCACACTGCCAGACCGGCAGCGGCGTGCCCCAGTAACGGTTGCGGCCCAGCGCCCAGTCGATATTGTTTTCGAGCCAGTTGCCGAAGCGTCCGTTCTTGATATGGCCCGGATACCAGTTGATCTGTTCGTTCAGTTCCACCATGCGGTCCTTGAACTGGCTGGTGCGGATGTACCAGGTCGGCCGGGCATAATAAAGCAGCGGGGAATCGCAGCGCCAGCAGAAAGGATAGGTATGCTTGATGCGGCCGTGCTTGTACATGATCCCGCGTTCCACCAGGTCTTTGATGATCAGCGGATCCGCTTTCTTGACGAACATGCCTGCCCAGGGAGTAACTTCCGGGACGAAGCAGCCGTCGCCGCCCACTGTCATCAGTGTCGGCAGATTTTCACGCTTGCCGACTTCCATATCGTCCGCACCGAAGGTCGGGGCGATATGGACCATGCCGGTACCGTCATCCACAGAGACATAATCCGCGGCGACAACGCGGTGTGCCGGGCTTGTCAGCGGCAGGAAGGTGTAAAGCGGTTCATATTTCTTACCCACCAGGTCGCTGCCCTTGTAATGCTCGACAACGGTCACAGGATCGTCACCGAAAACCGGTTCGACCCGTTTTTCGGCAAGGATGATATATTCCGTTGTCCCATCTTCCAGTTTGTGTTCGACCTTGACATAGTCAATCTCCGGATTGACCGCCACCGCGGCGTTTGCCGGCAGCGTCCACGGGGTCGTTGTCCAGACCAGCAGGGAAGTATTCTCTTCGTCCAGCAGTTTCATGCGGAAGGTGATGGAAGGGTCTTCCGCCTCTTTATAACCCTGTGCGACTTCATGATCCGCCAGCGGCGTGCCGCAGCGCGGGCAGTAGGGAACTACCTTGAAACCCTGATACAAAAGGCCGCGGTCAAAGAAATCTTTCAGGATCGCCCATTCCGCTTCGATGAATTCATCCTTGTAGGTAACATAGGCGTCACTCAGGTCCACCCAGTAGCCGATCCGTTCCGTCAGGCGTTCCCATTCCTGGATGTTCGTGAAAGCGGATTCTTTGCAGAGCTTGTTGAATTTGTCAATGCCATAGTCCTCGATCTGCTGCTTGTTGGTGAAGCCGAGTTTCTTTTCGACTTCGATCTCCACCGGCAGGCCGTGGGTATCCCATCCACCCTTGCGGGTGATGTGGCATCCGGTCATCGTTCGGTAGCGCAGGATCACATCCTTGAAGGAGCGTGCCAGTACATGATGCACACCCGGCTTGCCGTTGGCAGTCGGCGGACCTTCAAAGAAGATGTATTCTTTCCCGCCCTTGCGGTTTTCGGTCGACTTTTCGAAGATCTTCTCATCATTCCAGAACTTCAAAACCGACTCTTCCATTTCGTTGACATTCAACTTCGGTGAAACTGGTTTGAACATTAATTGACTCCTTTGTCTTTGTCTAGCTGGCAGTTGATCGTTCTTTGTTGGCATCCTTCAGATACAGCAATTGATTCCTTTTGGAAGCCTTGCAGCCATCCTTCTTCCGCTGCCAACCACCAACTACCAACCACCAACTAAAAACTGACGACTGATCTCTAAAATAAAAAATTCCGCCCTGAAATATAGGGACGGGATTTCCGTGGTACCACCCTGATTCCCGCCATACGGCGGGCACTCAACTGATCATGATATCGGAGATCACCCCGCGCGGCTTACTGACTCATCGTGTTCGGCTTTGTGCTCCGGAAGGATATTCATCCGCTGCCCGCCATCCGGCTCACACCGTCCCGGACTCGCTGAGGCTGCCTTGCGGATTACTCGTTTCCATCAACGCATTACGCCTAATTTAACCATAAAACCCGGATTTGGTCAAACCCCATATGACAAAATCATTATACCCGGACAGGAATCGGCAAAGATGGTCCCCGGAGCCAGAATGTACCGGGTGAAAGTGTCCCGACCACAACCGCCCGATATTGCAAGTCAACACCTCCGGGACACTTTCACCCGGTGCCGCTGTCCCTGATCCGGCGCCGCTGTTCCGTTATACGCGTTGAATAACGCTTTTACTGATCCCTGTCGACCGCTCTATCTGATGTACAGATAAGCCTTTTTCACGCAGCTTCCGGATTGATTCATTTCTGGATGTACGGTCATACGATTGGATCACAAATCTGTTTTCGACATTCAATGCGTTTTTAATGGCCATTTTCGCCCATTCATCATCAGACCTGCGAATCGCCGGACATTCTTCCTCATACTTCGCGTTAATATATTCCTCATATTCCTCATAACTGCCAAAAAGTTCCGTAAGATTTTTTGTGTCGACAAATGAATTGGGAGTTCCATATCGATTATAACTGCTCCAGGGATATTCTGCCTCACTGCAAATTCCCACATTTCTCGGATTGTTGAGAATATATCTGAAAACCGTGCACAGAGCGTTTTCACTTTCAGCGGGATGACTGATATATCTTTCCTGAAACAAATGCCCTTTTCTTTGGTATTTTTTGTTGAACCAGATCGCGTAATTCCCCGCAAGGTTTTTCATAAAATCAGAAATATTCTGTTCCCGATCGCAAATAAGCAAATGTACATGATTCTCCATAAGGCAAAATGCACAGACGGATATCCTGAACTCTATACCATATTGTTTGAGTAAATGAAGGAAACGGATATAATCAGCTTTTTCTTCAAAAATAATCTGTTTACCGTTACCACGTAAGATCAGATGATAATATCCGTTTTCACTAAAGATCCGTGGGATATGCGGCATACAGGTTTTCTCCGTGTTCATAAGATTATTCAATGATTAAAGGTTTGTCAAACGCAAGGACACACGGGACAATTGCGGGGAAACTTTTTTAGTATAGAAATAGTTTTATAATACATAGGCAGGAAACTGTACCGGTACAGGAACCGGGAATCATCCCGCATCCGGAACACGGGCAATAATCAACAAACATACGGAAGGAAATCTTATCATGAAGAAACTGTTTTTACTCACCATCTCACTGCTTCTGGCATTGACATGTACCGCTTTCGCGCAGGATGCGGAGATCGAACCGCTCTACGAGGATCTGATCAGCGAACTGACCGCGGTCCTGAACGGACAGGACAGCGGGAAACTCGCCGCGGAGGAGGATTACAGCGTCATATTCAAAATGGTCGCGGGAAGCCCCTACGCGGGCAGCATCGGCTATATTCTGAAAGATGTGGACGGCAACGGTGTCAGGGAGCTGCTGATCGGAGAGAATTACGGTGAACCGGACGCGGGAACAGTCCTGTACGACATGTACACCATCAGGGACGGGAAACTGCTCCATGTCTTCGACGGATGGGACCGGAACCGCTATTATCTTTGTTCCAACGGAAATTTCATGAATGAAGGATCCGGCGGAGCTATGCTGTCCAGCACCAGCTATTACATCTATGCGAAAGGCGATCTGATCTTCATCCGTTCCGTGATCTATGACGGCACTATGGAAGGCAAGGGCCCCTGGTTCGTCTCCTACGACGCGCCCAACATCATTGATAATCCCGAAGCCTCATACGAAGAGATCAGTGAAGATGAGGCAATGATCTTCAACCGCGGATATGATTACGAACATCTGGAACTGACACCTTTCCTGAAATAATTCCATGAAGAGGCTGTTTCTCATTTTCCTGCTGCTGCCCGCGCTCATTACGGGTATCGCCTCAGCGGAAGAAAGCTTTAAAGTCAGTTACACGGTAACACCCTTCGAGAGCAAGGTCAGCGGACTGCAGAAACCGGTCAGTAAAGAGATCACAATACATTCCGGCGACTCGGTAAACCTCGATCTCGGCGTGTTCACCGCAGCGATGACCGTAGAAAAAGCCGGAAAGCTGATGGCTTTCTCCTTTGACCGTGACCTGGAGCTGTTTATCAACGGTATTACCGCGGAAGTCCGCAAAGTCACGGTGGAAGAATACGCCATTGTCCATCTGCGCACCCCCACCAAAGACGCCGGAGCGTGGCTGGATATCAGCTGGGGACCTGACACGATCCCCCTGATCTATCAGGATTTCATCCGCTCTGTCAGCAGTATTTACGATGGAAACGAAAGCGGGCGGTACGGGGCATATGAAGACTACAGCGTCATGTTCAATGTGCAGTCTGGCTGGGAAAAAGAAAAGAAGACACTGGGGTATACCACCATGGATCTCGACGATGACGGCACGGAAGAATTGCTTTTCGGGGATTCGGCTCCTGACATGGACGGAACACCACTGTATGACATGTACACCATCCGGAACGGCGAGCTCGTCCATGTTTTTGATGGATGGGACCGGAACCGTTATTATCTGTCGCCGAATGGAGAGATCATCCGGCAGGGCTCCGACAGCGCCTTCCGGTCCTTCACAGCGTATTACATCTACACGAATAGTGAAATGCGGCTGTTCCGTTCAGTGATCTATGACAGCAGCAGAAATGCCGACAGGCCCTGGTACCTTTCCTTTATCGACGCGATGGATTCCTCCACCGGCTTCAATATCCGGGAAGATGAGGCGCAGTCCATTATGAAAAACTATTCCGCGGAAAAAATCGATCTGACCCCGTTTGGATAATTAATCATCATGGGGACGGTTTTGCTTCACCAAACCGTCCCCATGATCTGTCATATCACCCTGAGCAGCTCATCCCGGATACTGTCGGCGCGGGCATCAGACAGCCCGAAATCCATCTTCCGATATGTCCAGGCAGCCCTGCCGATCCCATAGCGGTCAAAACAGCCGCAGACCGTCCTGTACCAGTCCAGCGTATCTTCCGGTCCGACAAGATCAATGACGCCGTACTCACCGCAGTAAAGCGCTGTATTCCGGGATGCGGCCAGACGGACAGCATCAGCCAGATATCTCTCAAAATATTCAGCACCGAACATCCGGCTGCTTTCGAATTCGAACGGATCGATCTGGGTAGGTGAAAGCTGCTGTTCGGAATACGCCGCGTAATCTCCGTAAGTGGAATGGAATGGCATCCGGAACGAAGTATCCATCGTCGGGATCCAGTAAGCGCCCTGATGCGTAAAGATCAGCGGCTCATAGAGATGAAAATTGTAAACGATGTTCTCATCTGCGGGCGGATCCAGTTTCTGCAGCATCCGGATATGATTATTCAGGCAGCCGCCGATCAGAATATGGATCTCCGGCGCGATCTTCCGGATACGCCGGATGCATTCCGCCGAGACAGCGTTCCAGCTTTCCGAATAAGACTCATCCGTTACTTCATTGAGCAGTTCGAAGCTCAGCCGGTCCGAATAATTACCGTACCGGAGAGCAAACTCCTCCCATAAACGGTAAAACCGCTCCTGCAGTGCCGGATCATCAAAAAAGCCTGATTCCTTTTCTCCGTCATCAAAACTGAAACCGCATGCCTTATGCAGGTCCAGCACCATATTCAATCCGTATTTCCCGCACCAGTCGATGGCGTTCTGCAGATAAACGAAACCCGATTCTTTCCTTGTTCCGTCTTTTTCCTCGACAAGATCGTAATCCACCGGGATCCGGACATGATCCAGCCCCCATTCCGCGATCGTCCGGAAGTCCGCCTCCGTGATAAAGGTATCATAACGTTCTTTACTGTGATCGCACTGGGACAGCCATCCGCCCAGATTGATCCCATGCATATATCCGGCAAATTCTCTCATTTTTTTATAAATTCCCAAACAAGACAGGGGGACAGTACTGCATCGCGAAACCGTCCCCCTGTTTAGCCATACCTTAACTCAGCCCGAATTTCCGATATGCTTCCGGCAGTTCCTCTTCGCTCAATTCCTTCGCGAACACCTCGCCATTCCGGAACTCCTTATAGAGATGTCCGTCCAGCGTAATGCGGCCCTCTGCGGTCTTCAGGGAAAACATCTCGTCAGGGAAGAAGGGTGAATCCGGATGCTTTTCGCAGTAGAAGGTCGGAGCGATAAAATCCACGATCAGCTTCGGTTCCTCCGTGAAGGAATAAAACTGCCGCCATTCGCCGTGATGCTTATCCATCAGCACCCAGCCCAGGAAAGGATCCTTGTCAAAACGGTAGCACTCATCAAACTGCGGCTGCTCAAGCCCTTCCTCCAGCCTCACCGGATAACGCGGGCACACTTCACCGATCCCCACATCCACGCACCAGACGCCGTCCGTGGCTTTCACGATCAGCACACGGTGACGGCACATGGGGATCGAGGATTCTCCGCGCAGGTAGCGGGACGCCACATCCGTCACTTCATACCCCAGCTGCCGCAGCAGCCAGCCGAAGATACCGTTCAGCTCAAAGCAGAATCCACCCCTTCTCCGCATAACCACCTTATCAAACAGGTCATCTTCGTTCAGCGAAAGCGGGATCCCGCGGATGATGTCCAGATTTTCATAAGGCACCGTCGTACAGTGGGCGAACTCCAGCCGCTTCAGCAGGGCGGAATCCGGCACGATCGTTTCAGGCATATCCAGCCCGATCCGTTCAAAATACGCTTTTACTTTCTCCATTGCGCGGAAATCTCCTCCAATATCTCCATGACGGTCAGCAGCTGTTCGCGGGTGACATACGGCGTCGGTTTTTTCTCCCGGATGCATTCCGCGAAATGCTTCAGCTCGTTGTAATACCAGCCGCAGGGCGGGACATTGATCCCCGTGGAGACCATCACCTCATCAGCTGTATCAAAGGCCTTCGGCTCATGATCAAACTGATAAGCCTTCAGCGACGTCCCGTCGTTGATCATCATGCCGTTTTCGAAATAAACGCGCCAGCGGGCAGTCCAGGGGATGTCCGCATTGAACCACGCGGCCTCACCGGCCACATGCAGATCCCCGTAGTTATAAATAATGCGGAACTGTTCCGGATAATTCTTTCCGGCTCCGCTGCAGGAAGTAAAGCTGAAGCCATCCGGTTTGCCGAACAGCGACACGATCACATCCAGGTCATGGATATGCAGGTCATAGGGCAGCAGTCCCGACTTTTTCCCGTCGAACAGCCATCCGTCCGCCGCCCAGCGGGGACAGGCGGACAGGCGTTCGAAACAGGCATCCAGCGGCTTTCCGTAGATCCCGCTCTTCACCGCATCCCGCAGGAACCCCACTTCTTTCGTGAACTGCAGCACCTGCGCCACAAAGAGCAGGCATCCCTGCTTTTCCGCCTCATCCAGCATCTCCCGGGCATCCCGCAGGGAAAGCGCGATGGGCTTCTCCGTGATGGTATTTTTCCCGCGGCTCAGGCTTTCCATCACCATGTCATGATGCAGGAACGTCGGCGTACAGATATCCACCACGTCCGCGTCAACAGCGCTCAGCATCTCGCTGATCCCCGTGAAATGCGGCAGGCTCCATTCTTCCGCCAGCTTCACGGACGCGGGGGCGCTGTCGCAGACCGCGCATACTTCATATTCCGGCAGATGCTGATAATTCGCGTAATGGACCTTGCCCATCCCGCCCGTACCGACCAAAGCGACCCTTATTTTCTCCATAATCTATCTCCGATGCGGCGTGACACAACCACCTGATACAACAGTCACGTTTTATAATTCAAATCCCTGCGCCCGCAGGTAATCCGCGGAATCCTTCACCGCCTGATTGACCTCGGCGAGGTCCTTCGGTCCTGCCTGCGTGAACTCGATCTCAATGGAATAGGGGCTGAGGTTATCCGCCTCATCCATCATTTTGAAGATCTCCGGGAAGGGGACATAGCCTTTGCCCAGTGCAGGGAAATTCCATTCCTGCCTGCCGCCGGCCTTATCCTTCAGGTGAACATAACCGATCTTCTCCAGGCAGCCCTTCATATCCGCCGGGACATCCACGTCACCGTAAAAGATGGCGTTGGCGGTATCATAATTGATCAATACCCGGTCCGACCCCACAAGCTCGCAGATCTCCTTCAGGATCGCTCCTGTACCGTGATCGCCGTGAACTTCCAGCACCAGCTTCATATCCAGCTTTTCCAGTTCCGGTACCAGAGCCCGGATACGCGCCGCGGTCACTTCATTGGAAGCGACGGTATTATCCTTCAGGTGTGCCTCACCGATGGAAGAGACGATGTAATCCGCCCCGTAGAATTTCGCCAGGCGGATGTTATTGCGGAAGTCCTGTTCCCGCTCCGGATCCATCAGGTTGGTATGCCCGCTCATGGCGAAGGGGATCAGGCTGTTCGCGTCCAGCAGCCGCTGCACTTCCAGCAGACGGGCGAAGGACTGATCCGGAAAGACGTGCTCTGTCCAGCCCTTCGTCGCGGTCAGCTCGATATAATGAAATCCCGCGTCCCGGATCCCCGCGATCGCGTCTTCGATCGAAAACCCATGATAACAGTTCGAATTGACGGCAATGATTCTTTTTTTCATAATATTTCCTTATCAGGTGTCAGATGTCAGAGCTGTTCAGAATGAAAGAGCAGGAAGCAGGGAACAAGCTGTGGTTTCACTAAGGGAAATACTATCTCCACACTGCAGTCTGCCCCTGTTTTCCGGGGGCACTCACATCCGACTCAAGTATGAGTCTATGGTGACAGTCCAACATTTAAACTCTCAACTATGAACTCTAAACTCTGATCTCTGAACTCTACTCAAGAAAGTTATCCAGATAATGCTTGGAAAGGCGGATCGAGCTGAGGATATCCTCCCGGCTGCCTTCGAAAGCCTTATCTTCCACTTCGATCACCGCGCAGCCGTCGTAACGGATATCATTGAGCGCGGAGATAAAAGCGCTCCAGTTAACATCGCCCTGTCCGGGGATCTTCGGGGACATGTAGTCCAGCGGATAAGCCAGTACACCGCAGTCCACCAGTCTGTCCGGATAGAGTTTGATATCCTTGAAATGCACGTGGAAAATGCGGTCTTTGAATTCATAGACGGTCTTCAGGTAATCCAGCTGCTGCCAGACATAATGGCTCGGATCGAAGTTCAAACCGAAATTCGGAGACGGAATGATCTCAAACAATCTGCGGAAGATCGCCGGGGTGCACATCAGGTTCTGCCCGCCGGGCCACTGATCAGGACCGAAGAGCATCGGACAGTTTTCGATACCGACCTTCACGCCGCATTCTTCCGCGAGTTTAATGATATCCGGCCAGATCTGTTTGAAAAGCTCGATGTTCTCCTCAAGGGTCTTGTGCTGATCCTTACCGATGAAAGTAGTCACCATATTGACGCCCAGTTTCGCCGAGGCTTTGATCAGCGCTTTCAGGTGTTCGATGGCCGCTTCACGCTTTTCAGGATCCGGATCCATCGTGTTGGGATAAAAACCCAGGGAAGAAATGCGGATGCCTTTCGCTCCAGCCACATCCAGAACATGCCGGGCATATGCGTCATCCTCCAGGACCCGCTCCGCGTCGATATGAGAAACACCCGCGTACCGCCGTTCCGCTTTTCCTGCCGGCCAGCAGGCGACTTCCAGGCATTTGAATCCCATCTCTGCGGCAATATCCACAGCTTCCTCAAAAGTCCAGCCATCCAGAATGGCTGTCAAAAGTCCGAATTTGATCATAAAAAACCTTCCTTGCTAATACGGCACTGTCAGCGCCGGTTCCCTATTGAACCGGTGATAACTGCCCCATCATCTTCATCACCAACATCTCATCATAGAGCCGGCGGCAGCAGTCCAGACAAACTCCAACTGCCAACCACCAACTAACGTCTTACGTCTAACATCTTACGTCTAAACTCTGTTCTCCGGTATCTCCACCGTCTGCCCGGTCTCGGAAGAACGGATCGAAGCAAAGATCGCACGCATTGCATAGAGAGCGGATTCACCCGAGATCTCCGGCGGCGTGTTCGTCGTCAGGCACTTCATCCAAAGGTCGATGATCCCGGATTTTGTCTGGTTGTCATTGGTCTGGATGGCTTCCACATCATACATGATCTTTGAACCGTCAGCGAGCTTCACAACGATCGAATGATTAGGATCATCGTAGATCCGCATGATCCCCTTTTCACCGTAAAGGATGGTCGAGTTGTCCTCCGCGCCGTAAAACGTCCAGCTGGCGGTCATCGTGCCCATGATCCCGCCGCTCATTTCGTAAATACAAACCGCGTTATCGTCCACACCGATCAGCTCATCGTCCGCGCCGCGTTTGTCCAGCGTCATCAGGCGGGCGGTCGTTTTCACGACCCGCTGTCCAGTCAGGAACTGGATCAGGTCCGTTTTATGGACGCCCAGATCCGCCATCGCGCCCATCGACGCCTGCTTCTTATCGAAGAACCAGACGTCTTTGCCCGGGGTGATGGACCAGGTTTCCGGACCGCCATGGCCGAAGGTCGTGCGGAAAGTGACGATCCGCCCGATCAGGCCGGAGTCGATCAGCGACTTCGCCGTGACATGTGCCTTCGCCAGACGCTGATTATGGCCGATCATCAGGAATTTTCCCGCCTTTTTCGCCTCTTTCACCATCTCTTCGCATTCTTCCAGCGTCACCGCCATCGGTTTTTCGCAGAGGACATGCTTTCCCGCCTGCAGCGCTTTGATCGTCAGATCCGCGTGCGCGAAGTTCGCCGCGCAGATCGAAACAGCGTCAATTTCCGGAGCGGCGATCAGCGTATCAACCGTATCAAATGCTTTCCCGCCGTATTTTTCCGTCAGGCCGTGCGCCCGTTCATAATTCAGGTCATAAAACCCACGCAGCTCCGCATCCGGATTATCCGCATATTCCGGAATATGCCGCACCTGCGCGATCTTCCCGCACCCGATAATACCGATCCCAATTGTCATCTTTTTCTCCTTCCTTACACAAAGATTTCAGAGTTCAGAGTTCAGAGTTCAGAGTTTAGAGTTCAGATATTAGTCTTATCTTCTGTCTTATTTCTGCATCCTTCATCCTACGTCCTGCATTCTGCATTCTGCTTTCTGAATCCTCAGTAACCACCAACCATTGACTATTGACTATAGACTAATGACTAACAACTAATTTTCCTTCTTCTGCAGCAGCACTGCGAAGATGATGATCAGGCCCTTGACGGCTTCCGTCAGGAACGTCGGCACACCCACCGAGTTCAGGATGTTATTCATCACGCCGGTGATGAGCATCCCGAGGAAAGCCCCGATCAGTGACCCGCGTCCGCCGGACATAGCCGTACCGCCCACGATAACCGCCGCGATGGCGTCCATTTCGTAGCCGTTCCCCGCATTCGCGAAGTCCATGGAGCCGATACGGGCGATATAGATCACCGCGCCCAGAGAGCACATGACCCCGCAGAGCGCGTAGATCATGCGTTTGGTCCGGCTGACATTGATACCGGAAAGCTTCGCAGCCCGTTCATTGGAGCCGATGGCGATGGTCTGCCGCCCGAAAGCCGTCTTCCGGAAGATAATATGCATGATGATCACCACCACGATCCAGTAAATGATCGGCAGGATCACCTGTCCGTTGATCTTCGTTGACGCGATGGCTTTGAACCCGTTAGGGACCGTCGGGTTGAATTTCTTCGTCAGCTGCTGCGTGACCGAGCGGTAGATCTTCATCGTACCGAGGGTGGCAATGAACGGCGGCAGCTTGCCGATCGCGATCAGGGAGCCGTTAATATATCCCAGCAGACAGCCGATAAGGATCACGATAATGATCGCCAGCGCGTAAGCAGCCGGTCCGGTGAGCCCGATCTTCAGCAGCAGGCCGAAATTCGGCTCGATGAGATATAGGAGAATGGCGCCCAGCGCGCAGATCTGGGAGCCCACCGAGAGGTCGATCCCGCCGGAGATGATGACAAAGCACATCCCAAGCGCGATCAGTCCCGCGTAAGTGTTGTTCCGCAGAATGTTCAGCCATGCCATCCGCATTTTCGGGAAGAGCCCGGCGAAGGATCCCGCGATGTTCCCCATCACAATACATTGGATCAAAACCATAACGAACAGGGCGAACACCGTTGAAAACAGCGGATTATGTGCCCAGTTATCCTTGAACCATCCGATGATACCGCTTTGTTTTTTATTGACTTTTTCCATTATTTCACTGTCTCCGTTTCGTGTTTCTGTCCTCCTGTCGCCAGGAACATAATATTGTGTTCAGTCATGTCATCACCTTCGATGAGCCCGACCTGTTCGCCGTGGAACATCACGTGCGTTCGGTCGCAGACACGGATGATCTCCTGCGCTTCCGAAGAGAGGACGATCACCGCCACGCCCTGATCCGCCAGCCGGTGGATGATCTGATAGATCTCTTCCTTCGCGCCCACGTCAACACCCTGTGTCGGATTATCCAGGATCAGGACTTTCGGGTCCGACATCAGCCATTTGGCAAGGACCACCTTCTGCTGATTCCCGCCGGAAAGGCTGGTGATCAGATCATATTGGTCACCCATCTTGATGCGAAGCGCCTCAACCTGTTTTTGGAACAGCGCTTCCTGACGTTTTTTGTTGATGAAGATCCAGTCAACGATCTTCGGCAGATAGACGATCGAGCCGTTGTCCAGGATCGTCATATCCTTCAGAATAGCGTTTTCTTTCCGGTTGCGCGGCAGGTAGGCTATGCCGAGTTCCAGGGCTTCATGGGTGTTCCGGATACGGATCTCCTTTCCCTGAAGGTATATCCTGCCGCTGTACCGGCTTCCGGAGGCGCCGAAAACGGTCTGGAAAAGTTCGCTCCGTCCGTCACCCAGCAGCCCCGTCACGCCCAGCACTTCACCGGCATGGACAGTCATGGAGATATTCCGGAAAAAACGGTCATCGCTCAGGTCTTCCAGCCGCATCACTTCATCGCCGTAAGCTCCGCTGCGCGTATTGACTTCAGCCGTCACCTCGTGACCGACCATGTACGCCGCCAGCTTCCGGGTATCCGTGTCGGAGACCTTTCCCGCGGCCACCATGTTCCCGTCCCGAAGCACGGTAAAACGGTCGCAGATCTCCATGACCTCGTTCAGTTTGTGGGAAATAAAGATGATCCCGACGCCCTGATCTTTCAGCGTGCGCATCATCGCGAACACCCGCTGTATCTCCGGTTCGGTCAGGGAGGTCGTCGGCTCGTCCATGATAATGACCGAGGCTTCCTGCAGCAGTGCCCGGGAGATCTCTACGATCTGCTTATAAGACGCGTCCAGATCCCGGACCATCGTCTTCGGATCCAGCTGCACATCCATTCGCCGGAACAGTTCCGCCGTCTTTTGGATCATTTGCCCCTTATCAAGGAACATGCCTTTCTGCGGGAAGTGGGTGATGAACATATTCTCATAGATCGTCAGGTCGTTGATGAGGTTCAATTCCTGATGAATGAAACCGATCCCCGCGTCCAGCGAGTCCACCGGAGACTCGAAATGAACTTCCTTTCCGTCAATTTCGATCGTGCCTTTATCCGCCGGAAGGACGCCGCCGAGAATGTTCATCAGGGTCGATTTTCCCGCGCCGTTCTCTCCCAGCAGTGCGCAGATCTCGCCGCTGTGAAGTTCGAATCCCACATCCGTCAGCACGTTGTTCGCGCCGAAGGATTTGTAAATATTTCTCATTTTTAAATTCAAGGAGCCACCTCCTGTGTATCTTGTCTTCGTTTATTATAGCATACTCAATTATTTTCGGGCAGGGAGAAAAATCCCATTTAAAAAAAGTCACCCTTTTCGGGGTGACCTTTTTTGAGATCATGAATTTACGCGGAGGTCAGCGTCCCCTGATCAGGGACAGAATGAACAGAAATCCGAAAACGGCTGTGATCAGCATTCCCGCCGGTCCTGTTTCGTCAGTTTGCGTCGAACCTGCGATGAGGGTGAACCCGTTCAGAAAAATCGTCAGATAGATGAGCCGTTTTCCCCATACAGCATTGCCCGTGATCGGAAGCCCATAGGAATCCGTAAATTTATTGGCCGCGATCACAAATATATCGATCAGCCAGCCGATACCGAACAACCCGCACGAGAATAAATAGAGCAGCCCCTTTTTCCATCTCCCTGCGTAAAAAAGATGTCCGCCGAGAAAACCAAGAAAAAAACATAACAAAAGCGCGGCGCTTTTATTCTTATCCGATACCGCCGGCGCCGTTCCATAGTTTATGAACGAGTTTACCGCCGGGCTGCCGCCGCCCGTTGGCATTTGGTTCACATAATAGATATTTGTAATGTTATGCGTAACATTGTTCGAGTTGACTGTATTGTTCGAATTCATATTCTGAGGTCCGGAATAAGGCATTTCCGAACCGCAATAAGGGCAAAATCTCCCATCAGATTCTCCGCCGCACCTTGGACATTTCATATCAGCCTCGCAAAAATTGTATTACTGTTCACATTATATCATACGAATTGAAACAGAAAAGGTTTCCCGGAGATCAGATACAATTATTTGGACTTATTTAGAAGCTGCCGGTCACGTGACCGCGGGAGAAAGAGCTGCCTTTGCACGATCATGTCCTTATTCTTCGTTTCCTCACTGTTGGGACATAAAGGGACAGCCCCACCCCGTCCCTCTTTAGTTTGCCGGTCCGTGTTTCATCCACCAAAAAACGCCCCGGTGACCGGGGCGCCTTTTGTTTTGAATTATGATATAGATTAGTAAACGGTATTTTCCGGATCGAGCCATTCATCGACATTGGCTTTGGAAACGATGGTTGTCGGGATGACAACGACCGGTTCAGCTTCGCCGCCCTCGAGGAGGACGATGGCTGTCTTGATGGCGTCGGTGACCATGGACGGGCTGTACAGCGCGGAAGCGGGGCCGAGGTCGGCGTATTCCGGATCAGCGATCATGCGGAAGTATTCCTGCATTCCGCCGCCGCCGGTGATGGCCTTGATATCCTTGCGGCCGGCTTCGGTGATGGCCTGGATGGCGCCGATGGAGGTTTCATCATCCATGGAGAAGACAGCGTCGATCTTGTCATATTTCTCGAGCAGGTCAGCCATATCCTTCAGGCCGTCATCGCGGGTGAAGGCATCTTCCTGGGATTCGAAGATGTTGCTCTGATCGTAACCGATCTCTTTCAGATAGTCATAGAAGCCCTGCTTGCGCAGCTGGCAGACGGAACCGGAGGACGGAACATCCAGGACCGCGATGACAGCGCCGTCACCGACGATGTCGGTGATGTATTTCGCGGACTGATAGCCCATGTCATAGTTGTCGCCGGTGACTTTGTAGATGCCCTGGCAGTCGACATCAACGTCGAAGTTGACCACCGGGATACCCGCGTCGATAACTTCCTGGATGGCGGTTTCCATACCTGCCCACTGCGGCCAGGAAACGACAACATTCGCGCCCCAGACAACGAGGTCTTCCAGGTTCGCGGCCATTTCGGCAGCGTCGGAGGAGACGGTCATCTTGTAGTCAAGATTGTTGTCTTTGCAGTATTTTTCCGCGTAATAGGCAACACCGGCAACCCAGCCATGGGTGACATCAGGAGCGGCAATACCGACTTTGACGCCGTCAGCGGCTGCGACGGAGGCAATGGCCAGGATCATGACCATAGCTAAAACCAATGATACGATTTTCTTCATTTTTTTCTCCTTTTTGATTTTGGAAACTACATAATTGCGTTCTCCACGCATAATTCATGCTATCACAAATTTATAATTTGTCAATTGTGATTTTTGTCAGAGATAGGTATTACAGAGTATACAACAGCTGAACATCGGGAACGGTTCAAATGTATCCCGGCATCGGGACACCGGGGACAAATCACGTGAGTCCCGGAATCGGAACGCCGCGAAATGTCCCCGATATTACGGGCCGCAAACTGCAGCAGGCAGAATAAACTTGAGTTATCTGCTCATCCATAACCGTTGGAGAGTGAGTAAACCTTGTGGTACGTTACCGGTATAAGATGACAGCCGGGTATGGAAAATGACGGTGCGGGACGAGGGAGACACTTCATGGTACGATAAGCCTGCACTGTATGGCGCGGTTTCCGCGCCGCAAATGCTGTTCAGGAGCTTTACTCCATTCCCGGACACATGTTCCCATTGACTCATTCTGAGTAGTAACAGACAGAATTTAACAGATACGGGGACAGTTCTTTCGCTTCGCTCAAAACTGTCCCCGTATCTGTTTTTCTGATGATCAGATGATCAGATCAGGCGCGTTTCTTTCTGAAAGACAGTAATAATACTTTCCAGTTGAAGTTCTGCTTTCCGAGAATATCGAAAGCCACAGCGCCGAGAAGTACGACGCCCTTAACGACCTTCTGCCAGTTGGCATCGATACCCATCAGGCTCATGCCCAGGTTGATGACACCGATCAGCGTCGCGCCGATCACCATACCGAAGACGGAACCGGCACCGCCGCTGGCGGAAACACCGCCGACCACACAGGCGGAAATCGCATCCATCTCAAAGTTGGTACCCGCTGTTGAGTTCGCGGCAGTCATACGGGCAAGCACCATCATCGTTGTCAGAGAGGTCAGGAAAGCCATGTTCAGGTAAGCCAGGAACATGATCTTATTCGTGTTCACACCGGACATGCGCGCGGCTTCCTTGTTGCCGCCGACAATATAGAAGTGCCGGCCAAGGGTAGTCTTAGATGTGATAAAGCTGTAGATCAGTACCACCACGACGACCCAGACAAGCGGTGTCGGGATACCGCCGGCGTTAGCCAGCTTCCACATGATGAGGAGGATGGCGGCAGCGGAGAGAACACTTTTCACAACTGTGCTGGTGAAAGAATCCACAGCATATCCCTTACGGATCTTAGTGGCACGCGTGGTGAAGATCACCAGAACGGTGATCACCGCGGCAGCGATACCGGCGATCATGCAGGGCCAGTTGAAAACTTTCGGTTTTGTGCCGAAGATCTTTCCGGTAAAAATTGCCAGAAAATCAGATTTTGCCCCGATGGAAATGGAACCGGTATTGGAATTATTGCTGAGGAGCGAGGTACCGAGACCGCGGAAAGCCAGGTAACCGGCCAGTGTCGCGATCCACGGCGGAATGTTGATGTAAGCGATCAGATAGCCCAGCAGACAGCCATAGGCGATACCGGTCAGCAGCATCAGCGCGATCGCCACACCCGTGCTCATTCCAAGATTCACCATCAGCAGGCCGCCGATGGCGCCCAGCAGACAAACGAAAGAACCGCAGGACAGGTCGATATTGCCGCCGGTCAGCATACACATCAGCATACCGACGCCAAGAATATAGACATAAGCGTTCTGATCGATCAGCGCTTTAAACTGCGACGGCTGGAAGATGGAACCTTTCGTCTTGACCATGAAGAAGAGGTAGACAAGAACCAACACGACAAGCATCGCGTTTTTCTTTAGTACACTAATGAACGTATCTTTGTTTCCCATCTTATTTATCCTCCTCTCTTACTTTTTCTGGCGCTTTGAAAGTACGTCAAACATTACAGCCAGCATCAGGACAAGGCCTTTTACCACACGCTGATAGTTGGAGTCAATACCCATAATGGACATACCCTGGTTGATCAGGCCCATCAGCAGGGCGCCGATGATCACCCCGGAGATCTTACCGGTGCCGCCATAAGCAGAAGCGCCGCCGATAAAACAGGCCGCGATCGCGTCCATTTCATAACCCTGGCCGAACGTCGGCTGCGCGCCTGCCGCACGGGCTACATTCAGAATACCTGCCAGGCCTGCCAGGAACCCCATATTCGCGTAAGCAAAGAGGAAAACATTCCGTGTGTTGACGCCCGAAAGCTGGGTCGCTTTCTCGTTGCCGCCGACAGCATAGAGGTAACGTCCGATGGCTGTTTTTGTTGTGATGTAATTGTAAACAAGCAAAACCAGAGCGATCCAGATGAGCACGGTGGGGATGCCTTTATAAGAAGCAAGCTTCCAGCTGACCCAGACGATCAGGACAGCGATAATTGCCGTCTTAATATAGGTGCCGGTCGCGGATTCCAGAACCTTCATTTTCTTTTGGACCGCAACAGTTCGGATCTGAAGGATAGTAAAGATGACTGCAATAGCGATCCCTGCAGCCAGACATGTCATGTTCAAGCCTTCGCCGCCGAGAAAATCCGGAATGTAGCAATCCGCACCGCCGCCGAAAATGTTCAGGAAACTCTGATTGGTGATCGTTTCGGCATATCCGCCCAGCACAACATTGGACAGACCGCGGAAAGCATACATACCTGCAAGCGTCGCGATGAAAGGCGGAACATAGACTTTCGCGATCCAGAAGCCCTGAAAGGCACCGATCAGAAGACCGACCCCCAGCATCGCCAGGACTGCGATCCACATGTTGATGCCATTCTTCATCATAAGTACGCCGATGGCACCGGTAAAACAGACGACAGAACCAACTGCCAGGTCAATGTTGCCGCCGGTCAGAATACACAGCAGCATACCGGCAGCCAGAACAAAAACGTAACCGTTCTGTGAGATCAGGTTGTTAATGTTCTGCGGAAAGAGGATCTTCCCACCGGTCGTGATCGAGAAAAAGATCGCGACCACCACCAGCGCGATGACCATGGTATATTTTTTGAAAAAAGCTCCGACAGAATTCGTTTTCATGATCAATCACCTCTTCCTGATTGCAGGATCATCGCCATGATGTTTTCCTGTGTGGCGTCTTTCGCTTTCATTTCACCGAGAAGCTTTCCGGCGTTCATAATGTAGATACGGTCGCTCATACCGAGAACTTCCGGCAATTCTGAGGAAATCATAAGAACACATTTCCCCGCCGCAGCAAGATCATTGATAATGCAGTAGATCTCATATTTCGCGCCGACATCAATACCGCGGGTCGGTTCATCCAGGATCATGATATTCGGATTCGCGAACATCCATTTTGCAAGAAGCACTTTCTGCTGGTTGCCGCCGGAGAGGTTTCCGACCAGCTGCTCAACTGTCGGTGTCTTGATCTTCAGTTTATCGCGGTATTCTTCCGCGACCGCGTATTCCTTATCCGCGTCGATAACGGAATGGCTCGCGAGTTCATCCAGATTGGCAAGGGAAGTGTTGATCTTGATGGACTGGGACAGCACAAGGCCGTTGCCTTTGCGGTCTTCCGTCACATAAGCGATCTTATGTTTGATCGCGTCCGCTTCGCTCTTCTTCAGCTTGACTACTTTACCGTCGAGCTTCAGCGTACCGGTACAGTTCACACCGTAGGACTGGCCGAAAATGCTCATGGCAAGTTCGGTCCGTCCGGCACCCATCAGGCCGTAGATACCGACAACTTCACCGCTGCGTACATTGATGGAAACATTATCCACCACCTTGCGTTCCGGGTAAAGCGGATGATGAACGGTCCAGTTTTCAACTTCCATTCTGATATCACCGATCTTCACACCTTCGCGTTTCGGGAAACGGTTGGTCATTTCACGGCCGACCATACCCTTGATAATGCGCTCTTCGCTTATGGGTTCTTTTCCATGGTTGTCCAGGGTCTCGATCGTCGTACCGTCCCGGACAACGGTAATTTTATCCGCCACATATGCCACCTCATTCAGCTTGTGGGTGATGATGATCATGGTCATCCCCTGCTTCTTGAACGAAAGCATGAGGTCCAGCAGTGCGCGGGAATCTTCTTCATTCAGTGAGGACGTAGGTTCGTCCAGGATCAGCAGCTTCGCCTTCTTTGCCAGCGCTTTCGCGATCTCAACAAGCTGCTGTTTGCCGGTGCCGATGGTTTTCACCTGCACCTTTGAGCTTTCTTCCAGGCCGACCATCTTCAGATATTTGTCAGCCTCGGCATAAGTCGTGTTCCAGTCGATCGCGAACTTGCTGCCGCGCTCGTTGCCCAGATACATGTTTTCACCGATCGTCATTTCAGGGATCAAAGCCAGTTCCTGATGGATAATGACGATGCCTCTGCGTTCCGAATCTTTGATATTCGAGAACTTCATGACCTTGCCGTCGTAAATAATGTCTCCCGTATAAGAGCCATAAGGGTAAATGCCGCTTAAAACATTCATAAGCGTGCTTTTACCCGCTCCGTTTTCTCCGACAAGAGCATGGATCTCACCACGCTCCACCTGGAGATTTACATTGTCGAGAGCCTTTACGCCGGGGAAGGTCTTTGTGATATTCTTCATTTCCAGTAAAATATCAGCCATTATTTTTCTCCGCTCCTTATGTCGCGTGGGATATCACCCGGTCTTTTCATGAAAAGATACAGGCGGGAACCCCCGCCTGTATCAATTTATAAGCTTAGGATAATTATTTCAGCTGGTCTTCGGTGTAGTAACCGGAGTCGATCAGCAGTTCCTTGTAGTTGTTCGCATCGGCGAAGACCGGTTCGCACAGGAAGGACGGAACAACGATGACGTTGTTGTCATAGGTTTCGGTGTCGTTGACGTCGACTTCTTCACCCTTGAGGATCTGACCAACCATCTTCACAACCTGGGCAGCCAGTGTGCGGGTGTCCTTGAAGACGGACATGGACTGTTTGCCGGCGATCATGTTCTTGGTGTTGGCGATGTCGCAGTCCTGACCGGTGATGACCGGGTAGGTGCCGTTGTAGTTGGCGGCCAGAGCGTTGGCAACACCCAGAGCGGTGGAGTCGTTGGAGCAGAGCCATACATCCACGTTGGAGCCATCAGCATAGAAGGAGGACAGAATGTTCTCGGCGCGGTTCTGGGAAACTTCGGTAGCCCAGGTCGGGGTGGCAACTTCGGTGAAGTCAACCTGACCGGATTTGACGACCAGTTTGCCGGATTCGATGTAGGGCATGACAACATCGATAGCACCCTGATAGAAGTAACGGGCATTGTTGTCGCCCGGGTCACCGGCGGTGATTTCCATGTAGAACGGGCCTTCAGCATTGTCGAGGTCCAGAGCTTCCTTCACATAGGTACCCTGGATGGTACCGACCATGTAGTTGTTGAAGGTGGCATAGTAGGAAACACCATCGGAATCCATCAGCAGGCGGTCATAAGCGATGACGGGGATCTCATTTTCCTTCGCCAGGGCCAGAGCGGAACCCAGGGAGGAACCTTCAATGGCAGAGATGACCAGAACGTCGCAGCCGCTGTTGATCATATTTTCAACCTGGGAAAGCTGGGTCTGAACATCGTTGGAAGCGAACTGAAGGTCAACTTCATAACCGGCTTCTTCGAACTGAGCCTGCATGTTGGCGCCGTCCTGATTCCAGCGCTGCAGATCCTTTGTCGGCATGGAAATGCCAACCTTTTCAGCGAAGGCCATGGAGGCCGTAAGGCAGAGAGCCAATACGACTAACAAAACGATAACTTTCTTCATATGATTACACTCCTTTTTGTATTTCCCTTTCGGGTTTTAAAGAACGTCTTTCAACATCCTTTTGTAAACTATAGACATCTATTTTAAGCCACTCCCGTCCGATTTGTCAAGCAGCATATTTATTTTTTTGTATCTGTTCAGAAGAGGACGGTCACGAAGGCGAAGCCGGAACCGTAACCGCAAACAGATTTTTATGACTGCCTTTCCTGATATTACATATCGGGGTTGGGACAGTCCCGTAAAGGGACAGTCCCATGGCTAATAACTAAAACTGATCAGGAAAACATCAGCTGGTTCATGACCGCTTCCAGGTATTCCTGGCGGCCGCTGGTGTTCGTCTTCACATCACCCATCTTCAGGGCATAATCTTCCAGTTCCTGGATGGTCACGGTACCATCGACGATCTTCTTGCCGATGCCGCTGTCATAGCTGGAATAGCGGTCCGCGACGAATTTATCGATGCGTCCGTCTTTGATGATCTTGTCAGCCATGCGCAGGCCGAGGGCGAAGGTGTCCATCCCCATGATGTGGGCATTGAAGATATCATCCAGTCCGCAGGACGGACGGCGTGTCTTGGAGTCGAAGTTCAGGCCGCCCTTTTCGAAGCCGCCTGCCTTCAGGACTTCATACATCGCCAGAGTCGTGTCGTAAACATTGTACGGGAATTCATCTGTATCCCAGCCCAGCAGCATATCGCCGATGTTGGCGTCAACGGAGCCGAAATAGCCTTCCGTGCGGGCAACACGCAGTTCATGCTGGAAGGTATGGCCGGCAAGCGTACCATGGTTGGCTTCGATGTTCAGCTTCATATCCAGGCCGTATTTGCGCAGGAAGCCGATGACCGTCGCGGAATCAAAGTCGTACTGATGCTTGGTCGGTTCCTTCGGTTTCGGTTCAATGTAGAAATTACCGGTGAAACCGATGCTGCGCCCGTACTCGATCTCCATGCGCAGCAGACGCGCCATGTTGTCCAGTTCCAGACCCATATTGGTGTTCAGCAGGGTGTCATAACCCTCACGGCCGCCCCAGAAGACATAACCTTCCGCGCCGAGACGTGTACCGATCTCGATGGCTTTCTTCGCCTGGGCCGCGGCATAGGCAAAGGCGTCAGCGTTCGGGGATGTTCCCGCACCGTGCATGTAGCGGGGATTGCCGAACATATTGGCGGTGTCCCAAAGCAGTTTCTTGCCGGTTTCTTTCATCTTGCTTTCGATCAGGTCAACGATCACATCAAGATTCTTGTTGGTTTCGGCAAGCGTTTCGCCTTCGGGTGCAATATCGCGGTCATGGAAAGCGAAGAACTCGATGCCGGTCTTGTCCATGATCTCAAACCCGGCTTCAACTTTCGCTTTTGCCAGGGCCATCGGATCATTGGTTCCGAAGGTCTTATCCACAGTCCCCACACCGAACATGTCTGTGCCGTTCGCGCACAGTGTATGCCACCATGCCATGGAGAATCGCAGGTGATCCTTCATTTTTCGTCCGGCGATGACTTCTTCCGGATCATAGAACTTAAACGCAAACGGATTATCACTTTGCGGGCCTTCATACTTGATTTTTGGAATACCCGGGAACAATTCTGCCATATTTACACTCCTCTTTTCTACCGTGCTCGTGCACGGTTATATATATAAAAAATAAAGACTCTTTAATATTATTCATGAGAGGAATAATTGTCTACTGACTTTTGTCATATTAATTTGTGATAAAAGTAAGTCGTTAGGGATTAGGGAATAGGGATCAGGGATCTGAGGGTTTAGGGTCGAGGGTACAGTGTGCAGGTAAAAAGTAAAAAGTAAAAGGTAAAAAGTAAAAGATTAATTTTTAATTCTGCCTATTCAAAAAAAAACCGGCTTTGAATGACTTTTTTCTTGTTCCTTGACACCTAATACCTTTTACCTACTATAATAGCTCAGTTTGTATTTGCCCTCCGCGTGCAAGATGGTATGCTTCGCAAGGTGCGGGAATGTGTGTTCGTGTGTTTGCAAAAGCTATTTCCCGCACCTGATTTCCGGGGGCTTGCAGCCCCCATACCCCCGCTTAAGAAGGTATCAGGCTCTTTTTAGACTCACACGTTTTCGCGGAGGTCACCTTTTTCCTTGTTCCCTCGCCCGGACATTCCTGCATCATGATGCCGGTCAGTATCATGACCGCGATCACATACAATGAGATCCGGTTTCCCCGACGGAAAAGACCTGCCATAGATCAGGAACCGGATAATGATCAATATAATGACCGTTACCGGTCCAGCCGCAAAGCCGGACGGTATCAGGAAACCGTTCCCGGTGAAAATTTTGATCGACCCGGCGGAACCGGGCTTGAAAAAAAATCAGATTACAAAATCATCCAAAGGGCAGGACGTATTGCGCCGACTTCATTAACGTATGCATAACTGTTTTCGTCATACACAACGCCATCTGTACCGCCGCAGGCTGCGTTATCACCAATGTCGAAAGGCGCACGAAGCCACCACCACGTCGTGCCGGAATATTTTTCTGAAACAAAAGCCCCATTGAATATCGCATAGTTTGTCGGGTAGCATTTTCGTGCTTCTTCATTTCTAAATAACCACTTCGCTTCATCAATGCTTATCAGGAATATCCGGTCTATCGTGTCGTTTCCGCCTTTTGTTCCATATTTTTCGTTATTTGGATTTATGAGCCTGACTGACTGGATACGCATCTTTTCCTCATTGCTGAATGCACTGTTATAAAATTCTCCGTTCAGCCATGCCCGCAGTGAACAAGTCTCCCATGTCACATTCTGTAAACTTACATTATATTGTTTTGCGTCCAGACAGTACCGGCTGATCACCAGGACATGGTTTCCATCCACAGCCAGCACCTGCCACTGGATGGGCTCTGCGCCATTGAAAAAGTTGTTATCCTGCTCGTAGTGACCGAAAGTGATGATATCTCCTTCCCGCACTTCAGGTGATACCGCGGTGACTGTCAGAAACGATACCGAAAGCGCCAGCAAAAGGCTTGCAAATATGATTATTTTTTCAATTTTCATTGTTCACTTCCTCCGAATACACAGTTGACCATCTCATATCGTTATTGAGTAAGGAATATGTTTCCCGGGTTCTTAAAACAATTTTACCATCACCAAAAATGTGGGGCAAGTGTGTTGATTTTGGAGCCAGCAATTCCGGTGATCTCCTGATGATCTTAGGATCTTCGCCTGTATCAGCACCGGGCTGATCAGGGGACATGGTGCAGGTAAAAGGTAAAAGGTAAAAGGTAAATGATAAATTCTTAGTGCTGCCTTTTCCCAAATTTTAAACCCGGCTATAATGACTTTTTCCTTTTTCCCTGTTCCTTGATCCCTGGTCTCTGGTCTCTATTCCCTGATCTATTTTCCCTTTTCCCTTTCATAGTACGCTTTTTTCTCCGCGTACATCGCCAGATCCGCTTCTTTGATCAGATCTTCACAGGAAATACGCCCGTGATCGGCTGCCAGGGCATAACCGGCTGAAAGGCTGAGGCTTTTCACCATCTCACCCTTCCACCGGCCGGCTTCCCGTTTCAGCCTCAAGAGTGCCTGATCCGCCTGTACCCGATCCATAGGCACCAGCACGATAAACTCATCGCCGCCGGTCCGGTAACATCTGCCCTCCGCCCCAAAAGTCTTCTCAATGCAGTGCGCGGCTCCGCAGATCAGTTCATCGCCAGCCTCATGGCCCAGTGTATCGTTGACCGTTTTCAGCCCGTTGACATCGATGGAAAACGCCGCGAGACCCGCCGGCGGATCCTGCCCGAATTCATTCAGGACCTTCGAATAAGCATGACGGCTCAGCAGCCCTGTCAGCGCGTCCGTGGAGATCTGGATCTGCTGTTCCAGTATCTGTTCCTCGGCAGCCTGCTGCGAATACTCCATCGTATGGATATACAGCAACGCCATGCCGATGGTCAGCGCGATATATTCCGTCCTGATCCCTCCGCCCAGGCCTTCCTGCATAATGATGCCGGTCAGGATCATCCCCGCGATCGCGTATAACGAGATCCTGTTTTCCCGGCGGAAAGATCTGCCATAGATCAGGAACTGGATGATGATCAAAATAATAACTGTTATGCTAAGGACCAGATAAACCGGATACAGAGCACCGTGTGAATAATGATTATGCCCGTCAATAACGACCATCCAGTCGGTAAAGCAGGAAACGATCTGAAAGGCTGTGTTGACCGCAAGGACCGCCACCACCATTTTCCGGGAGCGGTTCGATTGTTTCATCATACTGACCATGGTAAAAGCAGCCATCGGGGTCAGGATATAATCGCAGCATTTCACCAGCCGCAGGATCCACGGAGGAATATTCTCCCTGCCGTTCAGCTGCAGTCCGGTCCACTCCGCGAGTGCGGCAAGCGCGATGATCGCGAAAGTCAGGTAGTACATCCGCTTCTCCGCGGTGTTGATCCTGTTCTCCTCATGTACCAGAACGCACAGGATCCCCAGCGTCAGCCATAACAGAATATTGATGGACGTATAATAATTGATCATGTACTCCTAACAGGGACAAGCGGGTAAGGGTCAGGGTAGAGGATGTAAGTAAAAAGTAAAAAGTAAAAAGTAAAAGGTAAAAAAGTAAAAAAATTCTAAATCTTGCCTGTTCAAAATTAAAAATCCGGCTTTGAATGACTTTTTCCCTTTTTCTTGATCCTTTCTCCTTGTTCCCCGGTCCCTGATCCCTATCAACCACCAACTAACAACTAACAACTAATGACTACTGACTAATCACGAAATTTCCAACCGGCGTCGATGCGGCGGGACAGCTCGTCCAGGGACATGATCCCGCCCAGGCAGTCATAGGTGGCGACGGAAGCGGCACCTTCCGCGGCAGCCAGTGCCGCGCAGCGGGCAGGCTTTTCACCCGCCAGAACAGCTGTCAGGAACGCGGCAATGCTCACATCGCCCGATCCCGTTCCGGAGCGTACGATCTCCGCTTCAAAACAGGGCTGGATCCCCTCCCGGTCAGACCATTCCGTCAGGTCCAGTTCAACGCCCGCCCCGACTTCGGACAGACGTTCCCGTGTACCCGTTTTATAATACATGCCGGACACGCCGCACTTGACGAGCACAGCACCGCAGCCCATTTCAATGCACTTTTCCGCCAGCGGTTTGACGTACCGTTCGATGTCAAGATCCCCGGTCATATCGCCGCCCCGGGCATGCAGCGTCTGCCAGCTCTCCCTGTCCAGGATCCAGCAGAGTTCCTCAAAACTGGGCACAAAGAAATCCGTGTAAGGAAGTACCTTCGAAAGGATCCCCTGCCAGTCAGCGCTGCCCGCGGCGCTTTGCGGATCGATCTCAGCCATATCCAGGCTGGTAGAGATCCCTTTTTCCTTCATACGCCGGTACAGCGCGCTGAGCGTATCTCCGTTATCACCGTACATTTGTTTCATCAGCGGCGGATAGCCGAAGTGGAACAGAGCCGTGCCGTCGACCTCATCCCAGGGGATATCTTCATCGGAAAAGCTGTCATTGGCACCGGGATCATGCAGGAACATGCGGTCCATACCCGGGATCGCCAGGACGACGGTATAGGAAGTAACGGCATCCTTCTCCACCAGAAGGCCGCCCGCGCCATATTTCGCGAAGATATCCCGGATGATACCTCCGAAAGCATCATCGCCGACTTTTCCCATCAGCCGCACATCAGTTCCCAGCAGTTTCATGGCCAGACCGGTGTTTGCAACGCTGCCGCCGGTATGCACATTGACTCCGTTCATGGAGATCAGTTTTCCCGGTTCCAGCAGATCCCCGATATTTGTGAAATGACGCTGGTTATCAAAAACCGGTGTGATATCAATACAAATGTGTCCCGCGCAAATGACTTTAGCCTTTTTCACCTTAATTTTCTCACCTTTCAGCTGATATCAATATCGATTCGAGACCGGTCTTCTGCCCATATATGGGTAAATTGAGACATTGTGGTGCAGCGGACCTCATTTTGGGCGAATCTGTCCCGTGATCTGTGATCTGCTCAGGAAATGATTATTCCTGACGGCTGCCGCCAGTATCACCGCGCTGCCTTTCATTTCCGCCGCGGCTGCCATTGACCTGCTGTCCCATTCCGCCGCGGCTGCCTCCGGCCATGCTGAACTGCTGTCCGGCTCCGCCGTGCATACCGCTCTGCCCCATTGAACCAAAACCCATCTCGATGCCATGCTTCTCAAAGGAGGCGCGTGCATTCTCGACAAGAGCGTAGTACACACCGAAGTAGTCTTTGCTCTTGCAGGAGACGCGCACGATGTAGATGGCGTTCATGGCATCGAATGACTTGAGATGGATGAATGGTTCCGAATCGGGGAGAATGCGGGGATCCTTTTCGATGGCCTCCCGGATAGCTGTTCTGACATCCTCATCCTTCATGCCGGGGGAGATAGTAAAGGTCTGCTCCACCAGGATAGTCTCCCTGGCGCTGTAGTTGGTGATGCAGCAGGAGGTCAGGGTACTGTTGGGGATGACATAGGTGATGTTTTCGATGGTAACAAGCGTGGTGTTGAAGTAGCCAATGTACTCGATGATACCCGTCTTGCCGCCAATCTCGACGATGTCACCCTCATGGAAGGGCTTGGTAATGGGCAGGGTCAAGCCGGAGAAGAAGTTGGACAGCAGACCTTGCACCGAGAGGGACAGGGCGAGGCCGGCTATGCTCATTATCGCCAGAAGTGAATTCGTCTGCAGGCCATGGCCACCGATCACGAGAAGAACAGCCAGGATTCCGAGCACCGTGGTAACGATCCTGACGAGTTGTTTACCTTGCTGCTCGTCTATATTTTTTTTGCGGCGGAGCGTCTTGATCAGTAATGCCCGGATAATATAGATGATGATGCCGCTTAGTATCAGGGTGATAATACCGGGAATAATCATCTCGGTAAAAGACTCTTTTTTTAATTCGATTACCTCACGGACAAAATTATCAGCTTCCATGCTCGTTTCGCCTTTTTCCATCCCGCTGCCTGTGTAGGGCCGCAGCGTTTGCGTGTTGGAATATTACTTTAATGCGGCCCATTTTCCAGTTTTTGGTGCTCCCTGACGGCATAACAGCATATAGCCGCTTGCCGTTCATAATTCTGACGGATACTTCTCTTATGTTCTTATCTGATTTATTATCATTCAGAACCCGGTTATGGGTGTCTGCAGGGACAGTTCTCTCTGGCACCAATGGTGCCGCCGCGAACCGTCCCATTTCGACACCTTCTGAATCGTTACTCTGATTTTTACTCACGATACAAGTTCTTTGAAGAGCCCCTTTACTGCCGGATAGATCTTGCTGAACTTTTCATACCGTTCCTGGTATCGTTTGGTCAGTTCCGGATCCGGTTCCACGGTCATTGCCACATGCACCAGTGCATCACAGGCAGTTTTCACATCCGGATAAAGCCCGGCACCCACCATTGCCAAAATAGCGGCGCCGTATCCGGGACCCTGCTCAGTCTGCGGAATGTCCAGCGGGATGCCAAGCACATTTGCCATCATCTGCCGCCACAACGGAGATTTGGAACCGCCACCGCAGATGTTGGAGCGGGGAACGTTCACGCCGATCTTCTTTGCTACTTCGAAGGAATCACGGATGGCAAAGCAGACCCCCTCCAAAACCGCCTGGATCATGTCGGCACGGGTGGTGTCCATTCGCAGCCCGATGAAGGTGCCGGTTGCATCTGTATCGTTGATCGGGCTTCGTTCGCCCATCAGGTAAGGCAGGAAGAAAACATTGTTTCTGCCATAGGCATCATCATTGATCGCAGCCTGTTCCGCTGCGTAGTCCGTAGTTTTCAGAATGTCATCGCAGAACCATTTGTTGCAGGAGGCGGCGGAAAGCATGCAGCCCATCAGGTGGAATTTCCCGTCCGCATGAGCAAAGGCATGCAGGCTGTTGAGCGAATCCACACCGAATTTTTCGGATGAAATGAAGATCGTTCCGGATGTTCCCAGGGAAATGTTGCAGGCACCGTCGCCGACTGTCCCGGTCCCGACGGCGGCCGCGGCATTGTCTCCGGCGCCGGCAGTAACTTTCACGTTTGCAGGCAGCCCCAATTTCTCTGCGATTTCCGGTTTGATGGTTCCGATGACATCATAGCTTTCGAAGAGTGCCGGCATTTGTTCTTCTGTAACTCCGCAGAGTTCCATCATTTCCGGCGACCACTTTTTGTGTTCCACATCCAGCAGCAGCATACCGGAAGCATCGGAATAATCGCAGCTGTGCACGCCGGTCAGGCAGTAGCTGATGTAATCCTTCGGCAGCATGATCTTTTTGATCTTCGCAAAATTCTCCGGTTCATTTTTCTGTACCCAGAGGATCTTCGGTGCGGTGAACCCGGCGAAAGCGATGTTCCCGGTCCACTGGCTCAGTTTGTCTTTGCCGATGGTGTTATTGAGGTAATCGACTTCGGCAAAAGTACGGCCGTCGTTCCACAAGATCGCGGGACGGATCACCCGGTCATTATCGTCCAATATCACCAGCCCGTGCATCTGGCCCGCGGCGGAAAGCCCGGCGACTTCACTTGCGTCAAAACCGGCGAGCAGCTCCGGGATGCCCTCAAGGCAGGCCTTCATCCATTCTTCAGGCTTCTGCTCACTCCATCCCGGATGGGGGAAGATCAGCGGATATTCCTTCGTGACTGTATTCAGGATCTCACCCTTTTCATTTACCAACAGAAGCTTCGTTGCGGAAGTTCCAAGATCTACACCGATAAATAACATAATCGCTCCTTTATAAACTTGACCCGATAGATTCGGATAAAACTTTCTCCAATATTAAATTACTACAAGAATCCCAAAAAGTCAACAGGACTTTACTCACTTTTCAGGGTGGAAACAGATGTAAGACGTTAGACATTAGACGGTGGATGGCGCTGCGCGCCTTTTCCTGCCATATTGATGGATCCTGCCTCGCAGGAATAAGCTTAAAATTACGGTTCACGGGCCCGCCGGCTGTGAATGGCAGCGCCTGAACTCCCGGCTCCGAACTCTTTTCTTTTCGTTTATATCGATGTATAATTGTAATTATTCAAAATCATGAACCGGTCTGAAACCAAAACAGGGAGAAAAATTATGTCAAAAAGAGAATTGAACGACGTTTGCATCATCGCCAGACAGGCGGGACTGATCCTGCGGGACGGATTTGAAAAGCAGCATGACATCAAGATCAAGACCCGGCAGGATGACCTGGTCACGGAAATGGATAAAAAATCCGAGAACTTTATCCTTGACCGGCTCAACGCGCTCTATCCCGGCGATATGATCATCACCGAAGAAACAGGCGAACACACCGGCGACGCGGAGCATGTCTGGTATATCGACCCCTGCGACGGGACCATGAACTATGCGCATGGAGTCCCGCTGTTCTGTGTTTCCATCGGGTACGCGTACAAAGGCGAACTGACCATGGGCGTCGTATATGATCCGATGCGGGATGAATGCTTTTACGCGGAAAAGGGAAAAGGCGCCTGGCTGAACGGGAAACCGATCACCGCATCCGACTGCACGGAGCTCCGGAATTCCCTGCTTGTCACGGGCTTCTCCATCAGTATGATGGAGAAGAAAGGCGTCAACAATTTCCCCGCCTTTGAACATCTTATGCGGACCACCGCGGGAGTACGCCGCACCGGTGTCGCCGCACTGGAGATCGCCTATGTCGCCTGCGGCCGCCTTGACGGCATGTGGTCACTGAAGCTGTGCGCCTGGGATGTGGCAGCCGGCTTCGTCATCGCCCGGGAAACAGGGATAAAGATCACAGCTCTCGACGGCGTATCCGACGCCTTCAAAGCCCCCTACTACGATTTCATCATCGCAACCCCGGAACTCCACGCCGCCCTTTGTCAGGAACTGAAACCCTACGACCTCATTTTATAAGAACAGGACGGTTAAACCGGGACGGTTCTCCCGAGGCGAATGCCGAGGGGAACCGTCCTTTCGCCGGCTTCATCACGAATGCCGGTCGTTCCTGCCCGGTATTAATTCAAGCCCGGCAAAGTTTTCAGTCTGCATACTATTCCCAACACCGGCTTCTTCCCGAATACCGTTCCCCACCATACATATTTATACACAAGACTTGATCATTGGTACCGGAAACAATCGATGATACGATATAATGAATACATCTGAAACATTTTCGGAGAATAAAATATGATCGAAAAGAACGCAAAAATATATGTCGCCGGACATAAAGGCATGGTCGGATCCGCCATCGTCCGTGAACTCGAACGCCAGGGATATCACAACCTCATTACCCGCACCCATAAAGAGCTGGACCTGCTGCGTCAGGATGCGGTGGAAAAATTCTTTGCGGAAGAAAAACCGGAAGTCGTGGTTCTGGCAGCCGCCAAAGTCGGCGGGATCGTCGCCAATCAGTCCGCCCTGGCGGATTTCATGTACGACAACATGATGCTGGAAATGAACGTCATCCACAGTGCCTGGCAGAACGGATGCAAAAAACTGCTGTTCCTCGGCAGTTCCTGCATTTATCCGCGTATGGCACCGCAGCCGATGCCGGAATCCTGCCTGCTGACCGGCGAATTGGAAAAGACCAATGAGGCCTATGCGCTGGCGAAGATCAGCGGGCTGAAATACTGCGAATTTCTGAACAAACAGTACGGCACCGACTTCATCAGCGTCATGCCCACCAATCTTTACGGTCCGAACGACAACTACCATCCGACCCATTCCCACGTACTGCCCGCCCTGATCCGCCGCTTCCATGAGGCGAAAGTCGAAGGGAAAGACAGCGTCACCTGCTGGGGCGACGGTTCCCCGCTGCGGGAGTTTCTCTACGTAGACGACCTGGCGAATCTCTGTGTATTCCTCCTCAACAACTACAGCGGAGATGAGACAGTCAACGCCGGGACCGGCAAAGAACTGACGATCAAAGAACTGACCGAACTCGTCGCGAAAGTGATCGGCTATACCGGAAAGATCGAATGGGACACCTCAAAGCCCAACGGAACGCCCCGCAAGCTGCTGGACGTCTCCAAAGCCAAAGCCCTGGGCTGGACTTATAAGACCGAGCTCGAAGACGGCATCCGCCTCGCCTACGAAGACTTCCTAAACAACCCGATGCGGGCCGAAAGATAGCCCCCGGGTCTCCGTGGACATTCCGTGGTCATTCCGGGGACATCCCGGGGACTGTACCCGAAGGGGACTGTACCCTTGGGAAACTCATCTTCGACTCGCAAGACTGCCCTGTGTCGAGCCCGGACTGATATGGACCATATATCCAAATCCATCGGGGACATCCCGGGGACTGTACCCTTGGGAAACTCATCTTCGACTCGCAAGTCAAACCTACAGCCGGGCGTAAAGTCATCTCAGGTATCGGTCTCGATCGATCCGCCCTCAACGGCGGGAAATAGTCCGAGCCGGAGTGACTTGCCCGGGATACAGCATG
>DAIMGK010000008.1:5014-12359 GCA_036723985.1 Flexilinea sp. | reverse complement strand
TCTTTCGAGGCGGACTTTTTGTTGTGTAAGTTAGATAGATATAATCAGCCGAGCAGGGACAGGATGAAGTCCTCCATGTCAAGAACTTCCACATAAACGAATTCCGGATCGTTCGGCCAGAGCGGAATTTCGGACAGCGGCGTGGACCCTTCTTCCGGGATCACGTCATTCGGCAGATACCATCCGCCGAGAGTGTTGAACTGTTCGGTCCCGCGGCCCTTTCCGTCATCGCCGCCTTCCAGATAGCGTTCCAGCAGCTTCGCGGCATTCGGATGGTCGCAGCTGTCAACGATGTAGAGGAAGTTCGGTTTCGGGACGCCCACCTTCGGGGTCATGTTCAGCGCGTGCAGGTGCCAGCCCTTGTTGACATTATTGCGGATCTTGGAGGACGGGCCCCATGCCATCTTAACTTCAGTCACGCCATCGGCGCCGACGGATTCGACCGCTTCATCGGAAGACTGGGTGAAGACGATATCGTTGGAAAGCAGCCGGTACACCAGTTCATACGCGGCATTATCCTTGCCCATGGGGTTGGTGTAGCTGATCTTTTCACCGAATACGCGTTCGTAATCCGCTTCGAGTTCATCGGCGAATTCAGCAAACGCGGCAAACTGGGCGATATAGTCATGGTTCGTCAGCAGATTGTTGATGATGAGCTTGCCTTTCCATTCCGGTTTGGTCAGATCCCACCAGGATTCCACGCCGGGGCCGTCCGGCAGCAGCTGATCATTGTAGAACCACTGCGTCAGTTCCCAGTAAAGCGGGAAACCGGCAGCCAGAGAATAGGTATCGGTATCGATCTTGGCGACGATATCATCCGGATAATACGGATACATGATGCCGGCAAGGACATATTCGTTGTAAACCATACCGTCAAGGTCGGAAACATGGACCAGGTCCGCGCCCTTGATGCCGCTCTTGTATTCGGTCATGACTTTTTCCTTGACCACATCGGTCTTCATGTTGACGACTTCGGCTTCGATGCCGGGGAAGTCTTCCATGAACGCAGCCAGAGCTTTATCCATACGGCTGGAGATGGAGTAGACGACGACTTTCCCTTCCTGTTTCGCGAGCTCATAAAGCTCTTCGGTCGTCTGTGAACCGTCATCGATATTGGCGGCCTTCCATGCCTCATCCGCGTGGACTGCCGCAGCAGCGGCCATGCTGACGAGCATGGCGAAAATAATAAGGACTGTCAGTTTTTTCATTTATCCTCCGTTTTACTAATACGTTCCGCAGAACGTTGAACACGAGTTAAGTGGTCAGTGGCCAGTGGTCAGTGATCAGAGATCGGGTCACAAAGGTCAGGATCCTTACTTACCTGCATCTATAACCACCAACCATCAACCACCAACCAACAACTATTGACTATTGACTATTGCCTAATTCAGATCCTCTTCCGTCTCGATGGCGTATTTGATCAGGCGGCCGGTTTCCTTGTTGTAGACCGTCATCAGGTGCGTATGGACCGTCAGGGATACCTTCTGGTCATCCTGATAGCGTTTCAGTCCGATCTCCTTCACCAGCAGGACCGTATTATTGACCTTGACCTGCACCAGGGTCTCGGAACCGGACGGCTGGACGCTGTAAATATGTCCTTCCGCGTGGCCGCTGTTGTCATTATGCAGCACGATCTGTTCCGGACGCACGCCGAGCACCACAAAAAACTTTCCGTCCGGCATCTTCTCATCGGTGAAATACTTGGAATTGAAATCGAAGTTCCCGATGGGGGATTCCACAAACAGCCTGCCGTCCTTCACCTCCGCCACAGCGTCGACGAAGTTTGTCTTCGGGTTGCCGATGAAGTCAGCCACCTTCAGGCTGATGGGGTTGGTGTAAATATGGATCGGCGTATCCACCTGTTCCAGGATCCCGTGGAAGAAAATGGCGATGCGGGTGCTCATCGTCAGGGCTTCCGTCTGGTCATGGGTCACATAAACCACCGTCGTACCCAGTTCCTTATGCAGGCGCTTGATCTCGGTGCGCATGTCCATCCGCAGTTTCGCGTCCAGGTTGGAAAGCGGTTCATCCAGCAGCAGGAGCTTCGGCTCGGAAACGATCGCGCGGGCGATCGCCACACGCTGCTGCTGTCCGCCGGAAAGCTCGGAAGGATAGCGCTGTGCGAATTCGCCGATCTGCATGCGTTCCAGCGCGTCCTGGACCCGCTTTTTGATCTCGTCTTTCGGCATTTTCTTCAGGGAAAGTCCGAAAGCGACGTTCTCAAAAACCGTCATGTGCGGCCACAGCGCGTAGGACTGGAAGACCAGGTTCAGACCGCGCTTACTCGGCGGCATGAAAAACAGGTCATCCGCGTTTACGACCTCCTCACCGTCCATCAGGATCACACCGTGCTGGGGATTTTCCAGGCCGGACAGCACACGCAGCGTCGTGGTCTTCCCGCAGCCGGAGGGCCCCAGCAGCGTCATAAATTCCCCGTCTTCGATCGTGAGGTTCAGATTTTTCAAAACATGGTTGCTGCCATAAAATTTATCGACATTTTTTAATTCAATTCTGCTCATAGAACTCCCCTTTTATCCACCGAGACTGCCTGCCAGGTCGACCTTGCCGATCTTCCCCGCGATCCAGTAACAGAAGTATGTCAAAATGAAAATGACCACCGCGCATCCATATTCATACGGTTCTTTGTTATCACTGCTGTATGAGAACGCCAGATAGGAAAGCGTCGCCATTTTCGGCGTCAGCAGCAGGATGTGCAGGTCAAGCTCTTTCATAACACCGATAAAGATCAGCATAAAGCCGGAGAAGAAACCGCCTTTCGCAAGCGGTGTGATGATCCGGACAAAACGGGTCACGAAACTGGCCCCTTCGATCTGGGCCGCCTCTTCCAGTTCCATCCCGATCTGCATCATGGAAGAAGTACCGGACCGGGCTGCGAAAGGAAGGTTCTTCACGGTGCTGATGAGGATCAGCAGCGCGAAAGTTCCGTAAAGCGCCGGGATGAACCCGTGCCTGACCGCGAACATGGACATATACACCGCACCGAACGCGATGGACGGGATCAGATACGGGATGAATACAAGCTGCTCCACCAGGCGTCCGGAGAATTTTCCCCGCCCGCGGGATGTGATATAACCGATCAGCTGGCCGACCAGCGTGGCGAGCACAGAGACCGAGAGCACCAGCTTGACGGTATTCCATAAGCTGTTCCAGAACAGTTTGTTCTTGAAGATACCGGCTTCGCCTTCATAGACCGTCGGTTTGGAAAATTCCTCGCCCAGCCAGTAATGGAGCGTGAAATTGTCAAGAGAAAACTTCCCCTGCTCCAGCATGAAGGTCTGCAGGATCAGGATGATCAGCGGCAGGATAACGACCACCGTCAGGAATGTCATAACGATCAGAAAGATCGGTGTACGCCAGGAGCCGAGTTTCAGAAGTGTGCTCCTGCCGCCCTTTCCGCCGATGGTCGCGTAACTCTTCCGTGCCCCGATGGCCCGCTGGTTCAGGAAAATATTGACTGAGGCGATGGCGATCAGGATCATGGCGATCGCGTAAGCGATAGCCTTGTTATTGGAAGTCGACTGTGAATAGATCATGGTCGAGATCGTATTGTAATTCACTTTGAACCCGAGATAAGCCGGAACCGAGAACGTTCCGATCGCCTTGGAGAAGGTCAGGATGAAAGCCGAGAGAAGCGCGGGCAGCACCAGCGGGAAGGTGATCCGAGCCAGGATCTTCACCTTGCTGGCGCCCTGGATCTCACCCATTTCCTCCAGCTCACTGTTGATGGACTGCAGCGCGGAGGAACCGAGCAGGTAGGCATAGGCGTAATAATGGATCGTCAGCACCAGGATGATCGGAACGGGACCGTAGGCAAGCCAGTCCGGCGTATTGATCCCGATGCTCCCCAGGAAGCCCGGGACACCTCCTACTCTCGCGTTCTTGAAGACCGCGGTCCATGCCATGGATTTGCTCCAGGATGGCAGGATATACGGAATGATGATCAGCATCGACAGTCCCCGTTTCCAGGGCAGGTCCGAGCGGACGACCAGCCATGCCAGCAGCCCGCCGATCAGAATGCTCAGGACAGAGACCGAGATACCGATCAGCAGCGAGTGGGCCAGCGGCTTCCACAACAGCGACCCGCTGACGTCGCTGAACAGCAGACGATTCCAGTAATACAGCGTAAAATCGCCTTCCGCACTGCCCGGGATACGCCGTATATCACGCGCCTGTACTTTGAAAGTCGTGGAAATGATGTCGCACAAAGGCACCACGATAAAGTACGTCAGCACGATCAGCGAAACCAGGACGATGATATTATATGGATTCGTGAAAACGTTTAAAAGAGCATTCTTTATACGTTTCCAACGAAATGGAGATTTGGGTGTTTCATTCTGCATTTACTTCCTCCTGAAGGGATAACAGGGTTCGATGCAACATCGCTGACTTTGTCTGAAATCAGACGACAAAAGATATCAGCCGTGTCTCCGGCTGAGTATCGTAATAATCTGATTATAAACGATTATTCACTCTATGTTTTTGTCATACGTGAAAAACAAAAAGTAAAGGGAAGATTATCCTGTTTTCATGGATAATTGTCATTATTACCCAAAGATTGGCATAAACGGTTTACCCGAGGCGAATGCCGGTAAGCGAAACTCACACCTCGCGGATCAGGGTCTTCATGTCAGTCGGAGAATGAAGAATGTCTTGTTTTACCGGGTGTTAGAATAAACCCCGATTGGGAACGATCAGCATACCTGTATCAGTCAGCGAGAGGACGGTACCCTTCGGCCGGCGCCTCAGGTCCCCGTTCAACGCTGAACGCTGAACTCTTAAATAAGGAATTTCCGGTAGCGGCTCCATGCCGCCAGATTGCCCAGGAGCAGGGAAGGGATCACATCCCATGCAAAAATGAAGAGGAAGAATTTCAGCGCTTCCGGCTCGTTCCGCAGTTTGACTGATACCACAGCAAAAATGACGACAGCCAGAAGCGTCAGCCAGAGATAAGCGGCGGGAAGCACCCGTTTGTCCCGGTACAGCGGCCAGGTCAGCATCACCGCCCCCGTCGCGGCCGCGGCCGGGATCAGGGCTTCGATGAGGTTTACCAATAAAACAGGTCCCCCACCGACAAGCCGGTCCAGCAGCGGCATGAGAAGAATATACGCAATAAGATACACGAATAGGATCGCAAAACCGAGCATCAGCGAACTCAGTGACAGCAGCCGCTTCAGATCCCCGCTGTCCATGATCAGCAGATTCTGCCAGAACTTCCGTTTCGGCGGCTTTTCCTTCCCTTCGTCCCGATAACCGTATTCTTCCATTAACATTCTCCATCCCCTATTGTAACATAAATCAAGACAGCCTGTTTTGCCTGACTCAGTCTTGAATCAGCAGAACAGACCGCCCTGACTTTTGGCTGCTTTGTCTTACAGTCTTTTGTTTATGTGAGGCAGGAGCCATCGGGACCTGTTCTGCCGGCTCAATTCCGGGGCAGACAAAACAGGTTCCGGTGACTCAGGCCTCATTTACTCACCGGAGTCCGGTCCGGTGATCCGTTTCTCCTTATTAGCGGATCACGACAGGCCACCAGTCGATACCGTAGTATCCTTCCTTGTGGAAGCAGCGTTCATGACCCGCGCATTCTTCCTCGTTGTTCAGATACCGCATACAGATCTCATAGGTCTGGAAGATCAGATATTCCTTACTGCCATCCGGCAGGAGTTTATAAGCACCGATCTCGTCTTCCGGCAGCGGAACGGACCTGAACTCTTCTTCGTTGTTACCCTTGAAGTCGCCCCACCGCAGGTAAATGAGGATCGTGCCGTCATTCTTGATCCAGGCGTCATAGCTCAGCCGGTAGGTCACCATATCCTCTCCGGTGCCGACAGTGACAGACTTCGGAAGCCCGGTAACGCTGACCTTATAGAATCCGTTAAGGCCTTCGATCTTCCGGTCGAACCGGACATTTTCAAGGACGATCTTCTTATCCCCGCCGCTTACCGTAATTGTCTGTACATCTTCTGTTTCAGAGACGATCTGCTTACCCTTCAGGATCTGGACAGCGAATTTCAGCTCCAGATCCTCGATCCCGGCAGGAACAGAGTTGACACCCGGCTGATAGTTGAAGATCTCAATAGTCAGATCCATCGGTTCCGGCGGTACTATTTCCTCAAACACCGCCAGGATCTCCACATTTTGCGTTCCGATCCTGAAGGTATTCCCGCTGATGGTCACGCCACCGGACAATACCTGCCATTCCTTGAACTGATATCGATCCTCGACGGAATTGACCGTCAGCGTTACCAACGTCCCCGCAGGGCCGGACACCGGTGACGCGGAAGCCGTCCCATGGCCGTCCGTCGTGACGGTAACGGTATAGATCCTGCTTTCCCCGTTAAATACTGCCGTATACTCCGCGTTTCCGGTAACAGCCGTGACCGCCGGATCCCAGCCGGTGAAGGTCCAGACATATGCTTCTTCCTCCCGGACCGGCGTCTCACCGTCATAGGAAGGCATCTGTCCGTAGGGAACATTCTCATCAGTCTCGAGAACTTCACCATCCCAGTTCTTCCAGATGACTGTGTAGGTATTGAGGATCGGGTGATCCATATCAAACTGTGCCGTGTAAACAGTGCTGCCCGTCACAGCTGCCGGTTCAGGATCCCAGCCGGTGAAGGTCCAGGTGTACTGGGCATTTGCATATGTCGGCGTCTCACCGTCATAAGAAGGCATTTCTCCGTAGGGAACATTTTCATCAGTCTCGAGGATCGAACCGTCACGGTTCCTCCAGACGATCGTATAGGTATCCGTCGGCTGCTGCCTGTTTTCAAACTTCGCCGTGTAGACAGCATCACCCGTCACCGGTCCCACCGCCGGATCCCAGCCGATGAAGACCCAGGTATTCTGACCGTCTTCCCGGACCGGCTTATCACCGTCGTAGGCAGGAGTCACGCCAAAGGGGACATCCGTATCGGTCTCGAGGACCGTGCCGTCCCAGTTCTTCCAGGTGACCGTGTAGGTATTGACCACAGGATGGGCGTTATCGAATTGTGCCGTGTAAACAGCGTCACCTGTCACAGCTGCCGGTTCAGGATCCCAGCCGGTGAATGGCCATGTGTATTGAGCGTTGGCCTTGACAGGTTCATCTCCGTTATAAGCCGGCATCTCACCGTATTCCACATTTTCATCCTTCTCCAGTTCCGTACCATCCCAGTTCAGCCAGGTAACTGTATATTTTCTCTCTGTCTTGCTGAAGGCGGCATAGAAGGTCGTATCACCTGTGACCGTGCCCAGGTCGGCTTCTGCCGTACCGCTTTCCGCGTTCGTGGTTTCAGCCCAGCCCGCGAAGGTATAGGTGTATTGGCCATCCGGTTCCTTCGTC
>DAIMGK010000008.1:0-4914 GCA_036723985.1 Flexilinea sp. | reverse complement strand
TCGGGTCTTTCGCCGGTGCCGCACCGTCATAGCTGTAGGCGGCGCCGTATCCGACTCCCGTATCGGTCTCCAGCGTCTGTGTACCGTCCTGGCTCTTCCAGGTAATGGTGTATGTATTTCCTGACTTGCTGAAGGCGGCATAGAAGGTCTTGTCGCCCGCAACCGTGCCGAGGCCGGTTTCCTCTGTACCGCTTTCCGCGTTCGGGGTTTCAGCCCAGCCCGCGAAGGTATAGGTGTATTGGCCATCCGGTTCCTTCGTCGGTTCAGACGCGTCAAAGCTGAAAGCGGAACCGTACGCCACATTGTTATCGGTCTCCAGCGTCACGGACCCGTCCTGGCTCTTCCAGGTGACCGTATATTTATTCACCTTTCTGCTGAAGGCAGGATAGAAGGTCGTCTCCCCTCCGACGGTGCCGAGATCAGCCGGCGCTGAGCCGCTTTCCTGACCGGGTTCTGTCGCCCAGCCCGCAAATACATAGGTATATTGTGCTGTCGGCTCTTTCGTCGGTTCCGGTCCGTCATAGCTGAAGGGTGAGCCGTATTCAACATTCGTATCGGTCTCCAGTTCGCTGCCGTCTTCGCCCAGCCAGGTCACTGAATATGTATTCACTGACTTGCTGAAGGCGGCGTAGAGGGTCTTATCGCCCGTGACCGTCCCGAGCCCGGATACCGGCGTACCGCTTTCCGCGTCCGGAGTTTCGGACCAGCCCGCGAAGGTGTAGGTATATTGGGCTGTCGGGTCTTTCGCCGGTGCCGCACCGTCATAGCTGTAGGCGGCGCCGTATCCGACATTCGTATCAGTCTCCAGCGTCTGTGTACCGTCCTGGCTCTTCCAGGTTACGGTGTATGTATTCCCGGACTTGCTGAAGGCGGCATAGAAGGTCTTGTCGCCCGCGACCGTGCCGAGGTCAGCTTCCGCCGTACCGCTTTCCGCGTTCGGGGTTTCAGCCCAGCCCGCGAAGGTATAGGTGTATTGGCCATCCGGTTCCTTCGTCGGTTCAGACGCGTCAAAGCTGAAAGCGGAACCGTACGCCACATTGTTATCGGTCTCCAGCGTCACGGACCCGTCCTGGCTCTTCCAGGTGACCGTATATTTATTCACCTTTCTGCTGAAGGCAGGATAGAAGGTCGTCTCCCCTCCGACGGTGCCGAGATCAGCCGGCGCTGAGCCGCTTTCCTGACCGGGTTCTGTCGCCCAGCCCGCAAATACATAGGTATATTGTGCTGTCGGCTCTTTCGTCGGTTCCGGTCCGTCATAGCTGAAGGGTGAGCCGTATTCAACATTCGTATCGGTCTCCAGTTCGCTGCCGTCTTCGCCCAGCCAGGTCACTGAATATGTATTCACTGACTTGCTGAAGGCGGCGTAGAGGGTCTTATCGCCCGTGACCGTCCCGAGCCCGGATACCGGCGTACCGCTTTCCGCGTCCGGAGTTTCGGACCAGCCCGCGAAGGTGTAGGTATATTGGGCTGTCGGGTCTTTCGCCGGTGCCGCACCGTCATAGCTGTAGGCGGCGCCGTATCCGACATTCGTATCAGTCTCCAGCGTCTGTGTACCGTCCTGGCTCTTCCAGATAATGGTGTATGTATTTCCCGACTTCCTGAAGGCGGCATAGAAGGTGGTTTCCCCTTGGACTGTGCCGAGGTCGGCTTCCGCCGTACCGCTTTCCTGATTGGCTGTGGAGGCCCAGCCCGCAAATTCGTAAGTGTATTGGCCATCCGGATCTTTCGTCGGTTCGGATCCGTCAAAGCTGAAAGCGGAGCCGTACGCCACATTGTTATCGGTCTCCAGCGTCACGGTCCCGTCCTGGCTCTTCCAGGTAACATTATATTTTCTCACTGCCTTGCTGAAGGCAGCGTAGAAGACCGTATCTCCCTTGACAGCACCAAGATCGGCCTCTTCCGTGCCGCTTTCGGCGTTCTGAGACTCAGCCCAGCCCGCGAATGTGAACGTGTATTGAGCCGTCGCATCTTTTTTCGGATCCGTACCGTCAAAGCTGAAGGCAGTGCCGTAAGGAATATTTTCGTCAGTTTCCAGCGTCTGTGTCCCATCCTGGCTCATCCAGGTAACACTGTATTTACGCAGCGCCTTACTGAAGGCGGCATAGAAAACCGTATCGCCCTTGACCGTTCCGAGATCTGCCTCTTCTGTGCCGCTTTCCTGATTGGTTATATCGGCCCAGCCCGCGAAGGTATAAGTGTATTGTGCCGACGGGTCTCTGGCCGGTTCCGTACCGTCAAAGCTGAAGTCGGTTCCGTACTCGGCATCTGTATCGGTCTCCAGCGTCTGTGTCCCGTCCTGGCTCATCCAGGTGACTTTGTATTTTCTCACAGTCTTGCTGAAAGCGGCATAGAGGACCGTATTTCCTTCGACTGTACCGAGACTTTCTTCCGCGGTGCCGCTTTCCTGATCGGCTTCTTCAGCCCAACCCGCAAAGGTATAGATGTATTGCGCAGTCGGGGCTTTCGTCGGAGCCGTACCGCCATAGCTGAAGTTTGTACCGTAATCAACATCCGTATCGGTTTCCAATATCTCGGTCCCGTCCTGGCTCATCCAGGTGACCTTGTATTTATTCACGGTCTTGCTGAAAGCGGCGTACAAAGTCTTTTCCCCCGTTACCTTGCCGAGATCGGCTTCCGCAGTACCGCTTTCCTGACCGGTTTCTTCAGCCCAGCCCGCGAAGGTGAAGGTGTATTGTGCTGTCCGCTCTTTCTCCGGATCGGTACCGTCAAAGCTGAAAACAGACCCATAGATAACATCTTCATCGGTTTCCAGAGTTTCGGTCCCATCCTGGTTCATCCAGGTGATCGTGTAAGACCGCTTTATGATCTGCCAGGTTCCGAGTGCTGTGCCGGTGTAATCTCCCTTACCTCTGACCGTCACGGTATAGGTATCCTCATCCGTTCCGCTGAACTGGCTTTTCTCAATATCGACCTCATAATCGTCTTCATCCAGCGGCACACCATCCAGGACAACACTGACCAGGGTCACGCTGTGCTCCTGTTCGTCATAATCAATTTCCTCCGGGGAAAGGGTCACTACAGCGTCGCTGATATCTTTCGGAACGACTGTCACCGTGGCGATAACGCTGACGGCCTCTGAGGTCTGGGCGACCCCCGTCCGTGAGGCTGTTACGACACAGTAATAGTATTCCGTGGTACCGACGGATTTGCCGGTAGGAACGGTATAGCTCGCCTCTTCCGCACCCTCGATCAGGCTGCTTCCCTCGGTCGTATCGGCTGATACCGCACTGTACCACTGATAGCCGAGGGTATAGCCATCCGGCGCTTCCGCGGTGACGGTGAGGATATTGCCATCCGTGTAACCAAAAGGCAGTTCCAGGTCTTCCGGTCCGCTGACGACAGGGTTCTTTACCCATTCCGCCGTATATTCCCTGTCCCCTTCGGAACCCGTCCGGATGGTCACGGTCTTCGTGGCTTCGCTCACGTCTGTACCGATCCAGCCGGCGAAGGTCCAGCCGTCTTTTGTCGGCGCTTCGGGCAGGGTGATGGGCAGAGTTTTGTCGATATATCCTTTGGAGTATGTTTTTGCGGAACTGTCATAGGTATAAGTATCGTCGCCGAGTTTATCCTGATCCACATTCTTCAGCGTGATGGTATAAAAATCCACGGTCCAGGTCCCTGCCATTTTTGTATAGTCATACCCATTATGATTCAGGAAAGTGCTGGCTGTCCGGATGGTTCCGATAGGCAGCGGGTCAGTGGCATCCGCTCCCTGTGCGATATAGATCCATTTTCCGGAAGGATAATATGGGGAAGAACCGGAATCATAGATGCTTTTTTCGAATGTATTCTTTCCCAGCGTCAGGGTCCTTATTCCGCTGCCGTTAAACGCGTCTCCATAAGACCCCACATTGGAAGTATTCCATCCGCTGATATCCAGTTCTGTCAGGGAGGAACAATTCTGGAACATTTCCACCATCGTTGTCACATTGGAAGTGTTCCATTTGTTCACATTCAGCTCTGACAGGGAAGTACAACCGTCAAACATGTGCCTCATCATTGTCACATTGGAAGTATTCCAGCTGTTCAGATCCAGTGTCTGCAGTCCGCTGCATCCGTTGAACATGTAATCGAGCCTTTGGACACTTGCGGTATTCCATCTGCTCGGATCCAGCGTCTGCAGTCCGCTGCATCCGGTAAACATGGATTCAAACCACAGTACGCTGGAAGTATTCCAATTACTGATATCACTGAGATCTGTCAGCCGGCTGCATCCTCTGAACAGGTCATCCATATATTTGACATTGGAAGTATCCCAGGAGCTCAGATAAAGATCAGGCAGTGAGCTGTCAGTCAGGGAACTGCATCCGGAGAACATACCACCGATTCGTTTTGTGAGAGCGGAAGTGACCCAGTTTTCGTGAAGCTTCAGGTTACTGAGACCGGAGCAGCCCACAAACATGGATTCCATATCCTCCACGTTGGAAGTATCCCAGCCGCTCAGGTCCAGTTCTGTCAGGGAGCTGCAATTGGCGAACGTCATATACAGAGACTTTAATGCAGAAGTATTTCTCATACCGCTGATATCAAGTTTCCGCAGCGAGCTGCATCCTGAGAACGCGGAATTCAAATCACTGAGATTCATGACGAATTTGGAAAGATACATCTCTTCCAGGTTTGTATTACCGGCAAAAGCATCCATCAGATATGTGGAAACCTTCATTTCATCATCGATATAGACCTTCTTGATTTCGCTCGTCAGCAGAGCTTTACCGCAATTCCTGGAATGCCAGTGAGTGAAGTCGTCATTGGGTTTTACCCTGGAATACCTGATGGTGTCGCCATCTTTCACCCATTTTACGTTCGTTCCGCAGGTCCCGCTTTCAAGCTCTGTCTTAGGGAAGGTATAACTGACTGTCAGTGTCCCGTCAGCATTTCGTGTGATATTTTCCG
>DAIMGK010000007.1:0-57972 GCA_036723985.1 Flexilinea sp. | reverse complement strand
TGTTCTGCAGGCTGTTTATATTTTCATGAAGCGGATCCATTTGGTATTTATGGGGCAGTTTGCGGGAGATGCACCCGCAGAAAAAAGGGGGAGTGTCCCAAACGGTCGAAAAACGGGATCATGATTCCCTGAGTACCGCAAATATTTTCAATAAGTCACTGCCCGGCATCTGCTTTTCATGTAAAATATGAAGAATAATGCTTGCGAAAACAAAATAAATGATTTTTCTGTCTGAATCAGGATGAAACGGATGCTGAAAAAGGTTTTCAGAGACGATTTTTACAAAGTATTATGGGCCCTTGTCCTGCCGATCACACTGCAGGGGCTGGTCAATCAGGCTGTCAATTCAGTTGATGTATTCATGCTCGGCCATATCGGTCAGGACGCTCTTTCAGCGGTATCCCTTGCCAACCAGGTCCAGTTCTGGGTCACCGGATTTTTCTGGGGAGCGTCCAGCGGGACCGCGCTGATGATCGCCCAGTACTGGGGAAAGAAAGATCTGCGGTCCGTCCAAACAGTCATGGGGATCGGATGGAAAGTTTCGTTTTTGTTTACCGCTCTGCTGACATGCGCGTCTTTCCTTTTTCCTGACGCCATCATGACGATTTTCACCAACGATCCGGCGCTGATCCGTATCGGCGCGGAATATCTGCGCGTCATTTCCGTGACTTTTGTGATCCAATCGGTCACGCAGATCTATGAATGCAGCCTTCGCAGCATGGGCAGAGCCGGCATGTCAACGGTGATCAGTACCGCCGCCCTGGTGATCAACGCTGTGCTCAACGCGCTGCTGATCTTCGGCTGGTTCGGTCTCCCGAAAATGGGGGCAGCAGGGATCGCCGCCGCAACGATCATCGCCCGGCTTTTCGAAATGCTGCTGTGTTTCGGCGACGCCCTGCATAACCGTGTGATCCGTTACGATCTGAGCCTTTTGCTCAGCTACAATAAGGAATTGACCGGGGATTTCTTCAGATATTCCCTGTCCGCGCTGCTGAATGATATCAGCTGGACGCTGGCCTTTTCCACCTACTCGATCTTCCTGGGGCATCTGGGATCTGACGTGGTGGCTGCCGCTGCCGTCGCGACGACCGTCCGGGATCTGGGGACTGTTGCCTGTATGAGTTTCAGTTCCGCGGCGGTCACCATTATCGGGAATGAACTTGAGAGGGGTGATCTGGACCAGGCAAAGCGGGATGGCAGGCGGATCGTGATCCTCTCGCTCGTCTCCGGCGCGGCAACAGGCCTTATCATTCTTCTTTTACGTCCCCTGATCCTCCGTTTTTACCCGCTGACCGGCTCCGCCGCGGAATACCTGCGCTTTATGCTGCTGGTCTCATCCTACTATGTCATCGGTCAGACCGTGAACACCGCCGTCATTGCCGGAATATTCCGGGCGGGCGGGGATACGAAATTCGGCATGATCTGCGACACGGTCAACATGTGGTGCGTTGCGGTACCGATCGGTTTTCTCAGCGCTTTTTACTTCGATCTGCCGCCAAAGACCGTCTACGTGATCCTGTGCCTGGACGAATTCTATAAACTGCCGGTCGAAATCATCCATTACAGGAAATACAAGTGGCTGAATAACCTGACAAGGGAGGTATAGACGTAAGACATTAGACGTAAGACGTAAGACGTTAGACGTAAGTTGGATCTGGGGGGACAGACTTTCATGAACCGCTTTTCCTGCGGCTCATGACATATGGTTTATGCCGATCCGGACTTATGGGTGGGGCGGTCTTGCGAGCAGAAACTTGTTCCGGTTTGTGTTAAACGATGTAAGACGGGGCAGAGCCGACGAAAAAGCCCCGGAGCAGGGCATTTTTCATGAACGGATCCATTCCTGCTGAAGCAAAGGAATATTCCGGGCTTTTTCCTCCGTATCATCCCTTTTTTCTGAATCTGTGAATCTTTTTTGACATAAACTGCCATCCGTAATCTGATTTTTTCAGCTTATTTCTCAGGATGCTTTCCTGCAATAAGAGCTCGGTTTGTATTTAACTTCTGTATGCGAAGCATACTATCCCGCATACGGAAGACAAATACAGACTGAACTTTTATAGTAGTTATATTTATATAACCTTATATTACCGCTAAAGTTAATTTTTTCTAACCATTTCATTGCAGCAGGAATATGTTCCAATACAAATCATCAGGTAAAGGGAAGATCCGCTTCCCCGATTAAAACGGAAAGGGTGAGCTTCCTGCGGCAGTATTACAGAGAAAAATGAAGATACCGGGCAATACCGGCGCAGTTTCAGCTTTCAGTATTTCTGTTTTGAGAATCATGTCATAATTTTCGGTACACCAATCACCTTTCGATTCGGTCGGGATTCCCGTTATTGAAATCAGCATCTCCGGAAGCAGGCAGAAGAAAACAGCCAGGGACATTTTCATCCGTCAAGAGTTCAAATATTACCGGGAAAATCGGTCCGCAGCGGAATAACAACAGGATGAAACAGAAATGAAATCAGATCAAACGAAGAGCCGTGAAAAAGAAAGAAAAAAGAGGCTGGAGCTTCTGACTATGGAGCCGGCAAGGCTGCTTTTGAAGACAGCGCTGCCGCTTCTGCTGTATTCCTGCATTCAGATCGTCTTTCAGTTTTTTGACGTTCTGACTGTCGCCAATATCAGCCAGAATATGGTTTCGACAGTGCTTCTCGTTAATGATCTGCAGATGGTATTCAACATGATCTTTGTTTCCATGTCCGTGGCGATCGGCATCCGTATCTCCCATGCTTTCGGCGCGGGAGACATGGAATCAATTCGTCATGATATCAGCACGATCTTTTTCCTGACCCTTTTCATCGTTTCCGCTGTCCTGCTCGTCTGCATACCGGCGAGCAGCATGATCCTGCGCCTGTGTGCTTTCCCGGAAGACATGATCGCTCCCGGCTCTGTTTACTTTTCTATCAACATGATCGGCCTGTTCTTCACTTCTATCAATCAGGTTTATTTTGCGACGGAGAAAGCCCGGGGCAACACGCGCCTGGTTTCCCGATGCAATCTGGTATCCCTGATCATCAAGGTTGTTCTGAATGCGGTCATCATGTATCTGGTCAACGGGGCGTTGATCGATCTCTCGATCGTGGTTTATCTGCTGCCCGCCGCTTCCTGTATTGCCCAGGCCGCGATCTCTGTGGTGTCCTTTCATGGTTTTCTCAGCCGGAAAAGCATGTTCCGCGTTCAGTGGAAGGATGTAACATTTACCCGCTCGTTTTTTGCCGGCTTCACAAAACTGTCGTTTCCTCTGCTGGTGGAACGGATCCTGACCAGTTCGGCAAAGGTGATCTGCAACGGACTTTACGCGATATTCGGAAGCCCCGGACTTGCGGCTTTTGCCTGCTGCGGCCGCATCGTTGCCCTGGTGACGACACCGCTTTCCTCTTTTCAGGATGCGGAGACAACGGTTACCGCGGCTAACCTCGGGAGCCGAAAATATGAGCGTGCGGAGCTGATCTTCCGAAAAACCGCGCTGGTTGTTTCTGTTGTTTCAGCGGTTCTTTTCACAGCGGTCTCGCTCGCAAGCGGCCGGCTGATCGGATTTTTCTCGAAAGGGGATCTCGTTCTGGCGGAAAATATCTCACGGATCTACAGGATCCAAAGATGGGATTTCGTATTTGTAGCCATCGACTCTGTATGCTGCGGCTGTCTTTATGCGATGAAGAAGACAAAAATGCCCACAATTATCAATTTCATGAAGCTTTTTGCCGTCCGCATTCCCCTGTTTCTGATCATGACAAAGGTACTGGGGATGGATATCGAAGCGATCGCGTGGTCCATCCTGCTTTCCAATATGTTTGATGCTGTAATGTCCGTAATATTCCTGATCCGCGGCAGAAGTGTCTTCGTTAAGACCGTCATGCAGGAAACAAACGTAAACGCACGGCTGACAGAAGGTGTACGTGCGCTCGGCCGTCTGGATGCTTCCGACTGGCAGCCGGGTTACGGCGCCATCAGTGTTCCGCTTGACCTGCTGCAGCAGATGCGTGAGGTGATGGGCGGTACGCTGACAGATCAGGAAATGAAGGAAATCTATCAATACGCTTTGGTTGAAACAAGGATCGATGAGCTTGAAAAAGAGGAAAGGATGGATTAGCACATGATAAACCGGCTTCTTTCAGCGGCTTACTTTCAGGCCCGGTTACTGGGCATGTTATCCTATGTCCGGAAAGCTGAGAGTCTGTTTCACGGTACACGGGAGGCTCTTGAAAAATTCCAGAGGGAAAAGTTCCGGGATCTTCTGTTGTATGCTTACCATCATACGGCATATTACCGTGAGCTTTTTGATGGGATCGGGCTGATCCGGGATGGGCAGATCCGTGAGGAAAAGCTGGATGAGATCCCCGTGATGACAAAAGAGACCGTACGCAGTGAAGGGAAACGAATGCTTTCCGATGAGGCTGAAAAGCGCGGAGTTTACAGCCATCATACTTCCGGATCAACGGGTACGCCGCTTTAGCTGTGGCATGACCGTCATTATATGATCCGAAACCGCGTTGACAAGCTTTTGATGGGGATTCTGAACGGACGGTATCCCGGTGACCGGGAGCTGAAGCTGTGGGCTGTTTCTATCGGACTGAAGCAGGACGGCAAAGATAAGGACCGCTTTTTCAACTATTTCACCAACCGCAGAGTTTTTACCGTTTCTACCCTAAGCGAAGATGAGAAGGAAAGTATTATCCGCCTGATCAATGACTGGAAACCTGTACAGATCTGGACCATTCCGGCAGTGATCAGCGAAACCACGAAATATGCGCTGGACCATGGATACAGACTGCATCTACCCCATGACATCATAATGACCAGCGGTACACTTTATGATGAAATGCGCAGCACGCTGCATGAAGCTTTTCCCGGTACCATTCTGGTCGATCAGTATGGCTCAAATGAATTCGGTGTTGTCGCCTGTTCTGTCAGTGAAGATCCAAAGCTTCGGGTTTTCGATCATACCGTCCGGATCGAGATCGCGGATGCAGCCGGGAATTTGAAGAAGGAAGGAACCGGTGATATTGTCCTCAGCGGACTGAATAACTATAGTATGCCGCTGATTCGATACCGCACAGATGATATCGCAGAGGTCTCTATCCCGGACGCTTCGGAAGGTTCCTTCTCATGCATTGAACACATGATCGGACGAAAAACGTCTCTCCTGCGCCGGAGAGATGGATCCTATGTTTTGTCTTTGAGCCTGATGAATATGTTCCGGAAAGACTGGATCAGGCAATTCCAGGTGATCCAGCACAGCTATGAGGATCTGGAGGTTGTTCTGGTGATCGATGGAACACCGCCGAATCTTGAACAGGAGATGCAGGGCATATCCGATTTGTTGAAAAGCGAACTCGGTACGGAATGCCGGTTTACCTTCCGCGATGAAATACCTACCGATAATGTGGGAAAGTTTCAGTTCATCAAAACAGAGCTGTGATTTTATCACAAAGAACAGCGCATCATCGGGACAGTCACCACATGCCGGATCCGCAGCAGCATGGTGACTGTCCCGATGTGCTTCAAAATCTGTTGTAATTCTCTTTCTGACATGAGGACGGTTTTATTAATTACCGTTTCCCTTACCCAAACTTCATCTTCACCATCTCATCGCAGAAACGGATCATCAGACGGTGCAGCAGGCCGGCTTCACGGTAAATATCCCTGTACCCGCACATGTATCTTTTGGCGGTGGCAGAAGCGAAATTTTCCCCCCATTTTTTCAGTTCCGAAGGGTCCTCCGGGCAGAACAGGGCATCCTGTTTCTCCGGAGCCGGCACATATGGCTGATCAATTTTGTGCTGCAGCTTCAGAATCTGACAGCACCACAAAAACTTCTTTTCCCCTGAGATAAGGATGGGTCGGGATCGTTTGCTCCGGCAAATCTTCAGAATTGGCTTTCTCCCAGTCATCAAATTCTCCGAGTACTGTCCAGAATACGATATCTGATTCTCCGGAGTAGAGGGAAATGGCTCGTGCGCCGCTGTCAATAGGAATGAATTTCACATTCATTTCCAGCTGCTTCGCAACTTCTGAGATCAGCGCTGTATTAAAGCCTGCGGGGATCCCTGATTCGGAAAAAAAATCCGTGGGCGGCCGGTCACCCGTTAAGGCAATTTTGAGCGTATCCGCGCCTTCAAAAACTGCCGGTTCTACAGCTGCGGGTTCTGTTCCGGCAATACAGTCATCGATATACTGTTTCTTGAGCGACTCCAGCGTCCCGTCCGTTTTCAGGTTCTCGATGGCGGCTGAAATGCGGTCACACAATGCCTGATTTTCTTCCAGAAGCACCATTGCGAAATTAAAATAAACTTCTTCTCTGGCATCCATTGGCAGAAGGGTAAACGCATCAGACCGGGAAATAAGGTAGCCTGCCGTGAATTCATCAATATTGATCATGGGAACCACACCGCTTTGCAAAGCCATGACCATGCTGTTGAGATTATCAAAATACTTGTAACCTGAATAAGGAAGATCATCAAATACATGTATATCATCTAATACTTTGTTGAGTGTATCTTCATCAACTCCGGCTATGGTAAGTACGCCGGCAAGCCCCTTTTCTGTCCCTTCAGCGAAACTGACAATCGGAAAGCTGATACACAACATCAGAACGATAAAAAACAAGACATATTTATTCATAGTTTATAACCTCACTTTAGTTTACTATAACGATTTTTTTACCGGATGATCCTCATCTTTTATGGATCAGGATAAGGCATCATGGAAAAATCACGGCTTTTGAGAAGAGCGGATTTGCAAGTACAACATAAGCGTCCGGACTTGACAGGCGGAAATATGTCGGCGTTATTATAGCTCAGGACCCTGTTCATAGGGATCACAGGGAGTGCCGCCGCGGTCATTGATCCCGGTACACATCCATCACAGGGGGTGTTGAATGGACTGTCCAAAACGGGGAACGGACATAAAAGGCTCTGTCACGATCGTATTCCCGGGTCGATCCTCGAAACCGGCAGCTTTTTTGAGTTCCTCAAGGAATTCAATTTTTTTGCCATCATCGACATTTGAAAGCAAAAACTCAAGCTGTCCTTTTACGGACATAATAACCTTATTCATTTGCTGTCATTATTATATATACCAATTGTTATTATAATAACATATTTATTGCCGGAAGATCATCCGGTCATTGAGTTAACTCTGCGTGACATTGTGTCACATACCAAATGTCATGCCAATAGCATGATAATTTTTCAGCCTGTTCAGGTTCTTCCGGCCGTCCGGCGCCCGGTAGAATTTCTCGTAGTACGAGCCATTGAAAAAGTGACCGCAGAGAAAGCGTATGAGTCTTATGAAGAGCCTGATACCTATTAAGCGGGGGTATGGGGGGCGCAGCTCCTGTCCCGAATCTGATCGGACGAAGTCCGTACCTTACGGGACAGGTTTATAGCCCCCGAAAATCAGGTGCGGGGCGAAGTTCGAGAGCCGAATCATAATTCAGCGCAGCGGTTTCTTACGGCTCTCACATTTGCAAACATATATTTTCGATCCCGCACCTTGCGAAGCACATTATCCCGCATACAGAAGGTAAATACAAACTGAACTCTTATAGTAGAATTTATCGGAGAATATGCGAAATGGCTATTCAGATCATAATTGAAGGAGTTATCCTCGGCGCACTGCTGATCATTTACTGTGCGATAGGGATCCGCGATGGCGCGGTCAATATGGTATTTTTATATCATCAGGATGTACAGGATAGATGTATTGCCAACAGACTGATCTCACGGGAGAAAATAAACCGAAACCGACTCATCTTCAGAAGCCTGGGGCTTCCTGTTTATCTGGCTTATGTTCTCGGCTGCGTTTATGTCGTGAACGGTGCGAGAGGCTTTTGGCCGGGTTTCTGCCAGATGTTCGCCATCCTTTCGATTGTGAACCTGATCGACAGGCTGGTCATCGATGAATACTGGGTCGGACATACCCGGGACTGGATCATTCCCGGTACAGAAGACCTGATGCCTTATATCACCCGCCGGGAAAAGGCCATGAAGTGGCTGATGGGTACCGTCGGTTTCGCGGGAATAAGCGCGCTTCTGTCCTGGCTGATGACACTGGTGCTGAGATCATAAGAGATCAATTACCGGCTGCGCTTTGGTTCGCATAAACGGGGTAGGAGAATATGAAATACCTGGGAATGCCCGCGGGGATATGGATGTTGTTCGCGGGAAGCTTTCAGAATGATCTGGTGAAAAAGCTCAATTACACACCGGAACAAGCAAAACAGATCAAAAAACTTGCCTGCGGGAAATACAGGGAGATCATCGGGAAACTGCCGGAATTCGAAAAGGGCGACCGCTTCCTGATGAACATCGTCAGCTGCGCCATGCCGGCTGCCTTTGTCCTGAATATGCCGGAACGTCCCTCGGTGGAACAGCTGACGGAATATTATGCCTACGCGATGATGACCGGACAGATGAAATGGTTCTGCCGCGTGAACGGGAAGAAGAAGTTTTCAGCCGGGGATATCCGCGGAATGGAAGAGACCGTCGCGCTGAAAGCCGCGGACAGGAATCCTTATTTCTGGAATATGGATCTCTATCCCTATCCGGACGGAAGCGGATATGAAGCCCGCTTTACCAGATGCGGGATCTGTACGCTGATGAAAGAACTCGGTCTGTTCGGCCTGGTCCCCGCCATGTGCAACCTGGACTACACCATGAGCGAGGCCGGCGGAACAACGGACTTTGTCCGGGAGCACACCCCGGCATCCGGGGGCCCATACTGTGACTGCGGCTACCGGATCAGTCAATAGTCATTAGTTGGTAGTTGGTGGTTGGCAGTTGATCGTTTTTCGTGGCATATTGATAAGTCCGGACGTACGGCAATAAATTTGAAATAATCAGGTAAAAATCGGGACTGTGCATAATATTTCCGTGCGGCAGCTCCGGATTTCATCCCGTTTATTGTTCTCCCGTGAAAGAATATCAATGATCATGCCGGCAAGGACGGTTCCATCCTTCGGATAATAAGCGCCGCTCTTTTTCTCCGATCCTTTTTCATCGGCGTTTTTCCCGGTGACAGTTCCGCAGACGCGTACCCGTCACCGTCTGAATTAATTATGGTATGATATTATAGAGGAATGAGCAGCATTCGAACCGTTTGCGATACATCTGCGGTATCAGAAATTCAGAAATTTCTGTCTCTGATCATTTCAGGGAACGCTTTTTAAATCGCGGCAGCAGGTGAAACCGTTCATCCGCCTGCTGTTTCCGTTTTTTGCAGAGCACTCATTTTTGAGATGACTGTTCGGATCTTATATCATTATCTCAGGATGGAATATGGAGGAAAGGAACGCCTCCGCACCGTCTGATCGGGAACAGTATCATCACGGATAGCCGGCTGACTGATAAAAAGTACACGACTGGAGGTCCTCAGGTATGACAAAGAAATTATTTGAACTGAATGAACAGACTCTCTCCATCATTGAAGAGATCGGAGGGCATATGCCCGGCGGCTTCTTCATTTACAGAGCCGAAGAGCCTGAGGATCTTATCTATGCGAATAAGGCTGTATTCGACATCTACGGATGCGCGGACCTGGAAGACTTCAGAAAACTGACCGGCTTCACCTTCAGAGGAATGGTCCATCCGGAGGATTATCAAAACATTTCTTCTTCCATTTCCCAGCAGATCGTCAGCAATAACGATCAGATGGACTACGCGGAATACCGCATTATCAGGAAAAACGGCGCAGTGCGCTGGGTGGATGACTACGGCCACTATACGGAAACAAAAACATACGGCGGCGTGTATGTTGTGTTTATTTCGGATATCACCGAAAAGCATGAACAGCGCGAGGAAGGCACCGCTGTCCGCGACGCGGTCATCGCCACGCTGACGCATTCCTATAATACTGTGTGGCTGATCAATGACGTTGTCACGGAAAAATGCTCTCTGTATCATTCGGATATGGATGAAGCCCACACGGAAGCGATCCGGAATGCCCTGAGCCACGCGAAATACTCGGATACAAAGCAGGAATATGTAAACACCATGGTCGCAGAAGAGGATCGGGAACGGATGCAGGAGCAGATCGGACTGCCCTATATTCTCAAACAGTTCGAGACAAAAGACCGTTTCTCGGTATCTTTTATCCGGGCACTGGAGAGCGGACCGAGGTATTACCGCATCGACTTCGGCAGGGTGAATATGCCGGGCGGCAAGACCGGAGTCACCATGGGCTTTATCGATGTGGATGATGAAGTCCGTCAGGAACGTGCCCTGCAGAAGGCAATGGAAGAAAAGATCACCCTTCAGGAAAAGCTGCTGAAACAGGAAAAGCATCAGAAAGAACTGGACAGCATGATCACGGCTATGGCTTCGGACTACAGAAGCGTATATCATGTAGATATTGATGCCGATGATGCCGTATGCTACCGCGCCGATCCCAATGACCCGAATCAGACGCCGGTGGGAGTCCATTTCCCCTTCCACGCGAGGATGACAGAGTATTGTAATTTATATGTGGATGAGGAATATATCGAAGGGTTCCTGAAGTTTGTGGATCCGGACAATATCCGTGCCGCCCTTGCTTCCCGGGATATCATCGTATACCGCTACCTCGCAAGGCGGAACGGTGTGGAATATTATGAGATGCTTCGCATGGCAGGCGTCCGCCATCCGGGTGACCGTGATGACCAGATCGTCCACGCCGTCGGTATGGGTTTCACTGACATCGACACGGAAATGCGGGACTCCATGGCGACAAACCACACGCTGAGCGAGGCTCTGGGCGCGGCGGAACAGGCAAATAAAGCCAAGACGGTGTTCCTCTCCAATATGAGCCATGAGATCCGTACGCCGATGAACGCGATCATCGGCCTGAACAACATCGCCATGAATGAGCCTACCGCCTCGGACAAGGTAAAAGAATACCTGACAAAGATCGGCGGTTCCGCCCAGCACCTTCTGGGGATCATCAATGATATTTTGGATATGTCCCGGATCGAGTCCGGCAGGATGATCATCAAAAACGAAGAGTTTTCATTCGCCAAAAGCCTGGAGCAGGTCAACACCATCGTCAGCGGCCAGTGCCGGGACAAAGGACTGCATTTCGAGTGCGTCACCCGGGGCAAGATCGATGAATACTACGTCGGTGACGCCATGAAGCTAAAGCAGGTAATGATCAACATCCTCGGGAACGCGGTCAAATTCACACCGGAAGGCGGTTCCGTCCGGTTCGTTATCGAAGAAGGGCCGAGGTTTGACCGTCAGGCCACGATCCGTTTCATCATCTCCGATACCGGCATCGGCATGAGTAAGGAATACCTGCCCCATTTGTTCGATACCTTCAGCCAGGAGGATTCCACCTACTCCAATAAATACGGCAGCACCGGCCTCGGCATGCCCATCACAAAAAGCATCGTGGAGCTCATGAACGGCCGCATCGAAGTGGAAAGCGAAAAGGGACGCGGGACAACTTTTACCGTGACAGTCACACTGGGAGAATCCGACCGGAAGAGTGCCGGGTTCGACGAGAACGACATGAAACCCCATGAGATGAGCGTACTGGTGATCGATGATGACCCGATCGCTCTGGAACACGCCCGGATCATCCTGGGACAGGTCGGCATTAACTGCGATACCGCGGAATCCGGTCCGGAAGGGATCGAAATGGTCAAGCTCCGCCATGCCCGCAGGGATAATTATGACCTGATCCTGATCGACTGGCGAATGCCGGAAATGGACGGAGTGGAGGTTACCCGCCGGATCCGTTCCGTCGCGGGCAATGATACGCCGATCATTATTCTCACCTCTTTCAACTGGGATGATATCGCCGATGAGGCGAAAACAGCCGGCGTGGACACCTTCGTGGCGAAGCCGCTCTTTGCCGGGAGCGTCCTGGATGAGTTCCGGCAAGCATTCAAACGAAAGAATGAAGCGCTGGTAAACAACCGTGCCGATCTGAAAGGACGCCATGTGCTTCTGGCGGAAGACGTGGAAGTGAACGCGGAGATCATGGCCATGGTCCTGAGTATGCGTGAGATCGAAGTCGATGTTGCCGGAAACGGCAGGATCGCCGTGGAGATGTTCAATGCCCAGCCGGAAGGGTACTACGACGCCATCCTGATGGACATGCGCATGCCGGAGATGGATGGCCTTGAGGCGACAAGGGTCATCAGATCATCCTCCCATGCGGACGGGAAAACCATCCCGATCATTGCGCTCACCGCCAACGCCTTCGATGAAGATGTACAGCGCAGCCTGCAGGCAGGCCTGAACGCGCACCTGTCCAAACCCGTCGAACCGGAAGCGCTTTTTAACACACTGGAAAGCCTGATCCGGGCATAAAGTTTAAGAGTCAAGGGCGTGAAGCTCCTGCTCCGCCAATGATACGAGGGAAACCTATACCTTACGGAGCAGGTTCTTTCGTTGACTCGCAGTAGTTTCAGAAAAATGGTTTGATCATGAAAAACAGGAAAAATAGAAAGTATGGAAACATTTAAACCCGACTCCGGAAAACCGTTGGACCGATACTTATCTGCAGTGGATGTCTGGGCGATCGCCTTCGGCTGTATGATCGGCTGGGGCGTATTCGCCATGCCGGGAACTACCTTCCTTCCGGTCGCGGGTCCAATGGGGACTCTTATTTCCATGCTCATCGGCATGGTCATCATGCTGATCATCGGGAGCAATGTCGCATACCTGATGGGCAGGTCATCCATGACCGGCGGATTATATTCCTATACCAAAGAAGCCTTCGGCCGTGACCATGCCTTTTTAAGCTCGTGGTTTTTATGTCTGTCCTATCTGACGATCGTTTTTCTGAACGGGACCGCCCTGTTTTTCATTGTCCGGACGTTATTTGCGGATGTAGCGCAGACCGGTATTCATTATACCGTAGCAGGAAATACCATCTATCTGGGAGAGACGCTCGTATCCGTGCTGGTCCTTGCCGGCATCGGCATCCTTTTTGTAAAAGCAAAACCGGCGCTGCAGCGGCTTCATACGATCCTTTCTGTTATACTGTTCATCGGGATCATTATCACCTCGGCATTCTGCCTCCCGAAAGCCTTCTCCGGCGGTGCGGTGCGCGATTACGGTTCACTGGGATTTAACAAAGGATACGCAGTCCTCAGTCTGATTATCATGGCTCCTTGGGCATTTGTCGGCTTTGAAGTTACCGCTTTTGACACGGCGCACTTCAAATTTTCCATCAAAAAGTCAAAAAAAATCATAATTACTGCCATAATCGCGGCAGCGTTCGCTTATATAGCCATGACACTTGTCAGCATCGCTTCCGTACCTGACGGATTTTCTTCCTGGCAGGAATACATCGCCGCACTGGACACACTGAAAGGCGTAGCGTCTGTGCCGACCTTTTATGCCGCCAGATCCGTTATGGGCACCCACGGGCTGATCATCATGACGATCACGGCTGCCGCGGCCATTCTGACAGGGATCATCGGGGGATACCGTGCGGCGACCCGTGTTTTGGCCACCATGGCGGAGGACCGGATCCTGTCTGAAAAGTTCTCCAAAACCACCTACAGCATTGTGTTCATCATGGTCCTTTCCATTCTCTTATCCCTGCTCGGCAGAAACACGCTGAACTGGTTTGTCGACCTGACTTCCTTCGGCGCCATCGTCGGGTTCGGCTATTCCTCAGCGGCAGCCTGTAAAACCGCCAAAACCGAGGGAAACCGGAGGACGATGATCACCGGAATGTTCGGCACGGTCATTTCTGTCATATTTGTCATCGTGCAGCTTGTTCCGCGGCTGGCAGCTATGGAAGCCATGGGCAGCGAAGCTTTTCTGCTGCTGTCCTTATGGTGCCTGCTCGGATTTGTATTCTATTGGAGAACAGTTATCAGGAGCTCGCTTACGGAATACAGCGGCATGTCCACCTCCGGCGTCGTGCTGTTCGCCCTGCTGGTCTATTCCGCGCTGATGTGGCTTGCCAAGCTGCTGGCTGCAAAAGAAAGCGCCGCGGAGATGAAACAGGCGCTCGTTTTCGACGGCGTCATCCTGATGGTGATCATCTTCGTTGGGCTGGCGGTGATGCTGTATGTCCAGAACATTGTCAGGGAGAAACACGAGGCAGCGGAACGGGAAAAGATCCACGCGGTGGAGAGCAGCCTTGCCAAGAGCCGGTTCCTGTTCAACATGTCCCATGACATCCGCACCCCGATGAACGCGATCATCGGTTATACCGGCCTCGCCAGAAATGAAACGGATACCGCCCTTATCTATGACTATCTGGACAAGATCGACAGTTCCAGCCATCATCTGCTGCTCCTGATCAACGATATCCTGGAAATGAGCCGCATTGAGAACGGGAAGATCGAACTGGAATTTACACCTCTTGACCTGTGTTCGGTATTTGAAGACATGCGTGACCTGTTTTCCGAGCAGATGAAGCAGAAAAAGATGGATTTTCAGGTCCACACCGGCCAGGTACAGGACCGCTATGTATGGTGCGATAAGAAAAGCCTGAACCGCGTCCTTCTGAACATTCTCAGCAACGCCTACAAGTTCACGCCGGAGGGAGGTACGATCACGCTCTCCCTTCTTCAGACAGGCAGGAATGAGATCGGATACGCCTCATACGAGATGCGTGTACAGGACAACGGCATCGGCATGTCCAAAGAATTCGCTGAAAAGATGTTCAATGCCTTTGAACGTGAGCGTACATCCACGGTCAGCGGCGTGGAAGGTACCGGCCTCGGGATGTCGATCACCAAGAGCCTCGTCGACCTGATGGGAGGGACCATCGATGTGCTGACAGCCCCCGGATCCGGCACGACGATCGTCATCCGCCTGAAGTTCAGGCTTGCGGAAGAAAAAGATGTGGCGGATCTGTCTGAAAAGGCAGAAGATGAGAAAACCGGTTCGCAGGAAAAAGCGGCTGAGATCGATTTTTCAGACAAACGCCTCCTGCTGGTCGAAGATAACCTGATCAATATGGAGATCGCCAATATGATCCTCACACAGGCAGGTTTCACGGTAGAGACCGCGGAAAACGGTAAAATCGCGCTGGATATGGTTGCCTCCTCCGGGCCGGGATATTACGACGCGATCCTCATGGATATCCAGATGCCTGAAATGGATGGCTATGAAGCGACCCGGGCGATCCGTGCCCTGCCGGACAGGCAGCTCGCTGAGATACCGATCCTCGCGATGACGGCAAACGCTTTTAAAGAAGACGAACGGGCAGCCGAACAGGCGGGAATGCAGGCACATATCGCGAAACCCATCGACGTCGGGATATTGATGAAAACGCTGACGTCTGTACTTTCCGGAGCAGAAAGCGAAAAGCGATAAGAAAGCCACAAGAGTATTTCAAGAAAGTGAAAGCTGAAAGAACCGGGACTCTGTCTGAAATCGTATTATTTTCTGAAAAGTGAGGTCTTACCGCAGAAAAGCGTTTATGATATAATCCAGATTGGAACGGAGGGCAAAGGGATGGAAAAGAGATACCTTGTCAGCGATGTAATATTGGCAATGGAACGTCGCGAACTGAAGGTTTTCTATCAGCCGAAATACGACGCGACGACCAACAGAATGAAATCCGCGGAAGCGCTTGTCCGATGGATAAAAAAAGACGGGAGCATTATCCTGCCCGAACTGTTTTTACCGTCCATGGAGAAATCCGACGCCATCACTATGCTGGACTGGTATATCGTGGAAGATGTCTGCGCCTTTCTGGAACGTTTACAAACGGAAGGCGTCAGGATCCAGCCGGTTTCCATCAATTTCTCAAGGTGGCATCTTCATGAGGAGGATATGGCTCAGCGCCTTGCTGATGTCGTTGACGCTCACCATCTGGACCACCGTTTCATTGTCGTGGAGATCACCGAGTCCGCCATGATCAATGAAGAAGAACGAATGCGGGAAATGGTGGCTGAACTGCATAAACACGGCTTCGAGTTTTCCATAGACGATTTCGGCAGCGGCCTTTCCTCGCTGAGCATGGTTGCCGATACCTTCCCGGATGAGATCAAAATTGACCGTTCCCTGCTCAAAAAGAACTGTGAAGACGAACGGGAACGGATCATTCTCGAGAGTATTTTCCTGTTCGCGAATCGACTGAATATGCGCACCGTGGCAGAAGGCGTGGAAACCGAGAAACAGCTTGGGTTCCTGCGCACCTGCAACTGCAATCTGATCCAAGGGTTCTATTTCAACCGTCCCATGCCTGAAGATGCCTATCGGGAACAGCTGATCAACCGGAATAAAAACGTCACGGAAGAGGATATTCTCCTGATCCAATCCGAGTCTGCCGCGGTCCAGCTGCTGCTCCAGGCTGTCTGCATGCGCTATCCGCTGATCATCTACGGGAATCTGACGCGGAACAGCTTCTACATGATGACCTATGAGAATTTCACTTCCAGAGGCTGTCCCTCCACCGGCAGCATTGATGACCTCATCGCTCATGGCACAATGTCCATGCATCCGGAGGATCAGGAACGCTGGGGCAGTACATTCAGCCGGCAGAACCAATTGAAGCTCTATCGGGAAGGACAAAAGGAGATCCACCTGATCACCCGTCAGATCGGGGACGACGGGATCTACCGCAAGGTGGAAACCAGCAACTACTTCGTCAAAAGCCCGGCGTCCGAAGATGTTCTGGTGATCAGCCTGTGCAACAATATCGATGAATAAGGATCAGACTGCAGCCCGGTCCTGATAAATTGTAAATTACACACTGCTGTATACCGGAAAATGTCCTTTTTTCCGCAGCCTGTTTCGTTCGTACATTAAACAGCCCGGAATCAGGGAGTAACGATCTCATAATCTGAGCATTACGCAGATTATTCTCTAAAGGGCACGACCGCGGCATCCATTGAGCGTGCGCATCTATAAGTAAAAAAACAGCCTTTCATCTTCATAACGAAGCGGAAAGGCTGTTTCTTATTATACAAGGTAGTAATTATTACATCTGTAATAACGCTGTAAAACGGATCTGATCGTCCGCCGGAATTTTCAGCGCATCCATGGCTTGCTGGGCAGTGATTTTCATGGTATCCATCAGGTTGCGGATACTGACAAGCTGTCCCTGTTCAATGCCCTGTGCTCTGCCCTGAGCCATGCCCTGAGCCATGCCCTGCTCAATACCCTGCTCAATACCCTGCTCAATACCTTGCTCAATGCCTTGCGCTATACCCTGCTCGATACCCTGTTGTATTCCCTGTTCAATACCCTGCTGTATTCCCTGTTCAATACCCCGGGCAAAACCTTCATTTCGTATTTCTTCAAATGTTCTGCACATGATCTCAATTCCTTTCGGATTCTCCTTAAAATATCTGGCAGCATCCTTCATCAAATCATAATTCATATCATCGGGATCCCAGCAGGAAAAATCATACATCAATTTTCCGATTTCCGACTCATCCCGATATTCTCCATTTACATACAGAATATGTTCTCCATCATTAAATAACTCATTTGTCTCCAAATTTACCCGTTCAATCGGATATAAAGCACATCCTTTTCCGAAAAAATCTTTTTCGGTAAGAAAGATCACATAAGTCTCCGGTAATTCTTCGAATTCCTGACCCGCATCCAGGTTTTCGATATCCATCGAGCTCAAATGATAGCGGGCTCTGTGAACTCCCGACCCATGATCGGACCGCTGTATCTCCAAATCGTATTTTTTTCCCTGCGAATCTGTCCCATATGCATCCAGACACACCAATCGTGCTCCAACGAGCCGTTTGATATCTTTCTGTGTTTCCAATTTTGTAATGACCAGATCGTTCTTACCGGTCAAAATACGCAAAACCATCTGTGCCAGCGGGATATTATCTCTGAAAATACAGCGCATAAAATCATCATCGATTGGCCGCAATCCACGCAGTCTTGCCAGATCCTGTGCGTGCTCTAATGACCTGATTTCTTTCGGAGTATGGTCCAAATCAGCCTCCCGGATAGTTCATATTCCCTATATATATTCTACATTGAATTCTGATGTTTTTCAAGTGTCTGTTTTCACCATTACAGAATGAGTTTACACGTTTACAGAAATGCGAAAAAAATGAACAAAAAAAACACTTTTTTGCCATTTCTAAATTCTGGCGTAATCAAAATAACACACCGTGATAATTCATAATTAAAAATTATCAGATATTTACATAAATTTGTTTTACTTTTTTCAAAATCGGATACAATAAAGTTAATTAAATCTAACTAAATTATAAGGGATGGGATATTGTTTGTGACCGATCAGAAAATGACCGGAGCGGTGCCGGAAGAGAAGATTTGTGAAAACATCGTGAAACGAAATAAAAACCCATATCATCCGGCTGAAAAAAAATAATTTCAAACGAAAGAGGATCGCCTGATGACCAGAAAAGAAGATATCAAATCAGCGTATAAGGGTCTCGGAAAAGCTCATGGTTTTTATGACGGTATGATGCTCGGTACGACCCTTTCGGGGAGAATGGTGCTGAAACATGTATGGGGCATGGACCGGGAAGACGCGCTGGAATACCAGTCCATGGCATTTGAAATGATCCCGGCAGACTTTTCCGGAAAACTTCTTGAAGTTCCGGTCGGGACCGGCGTCCTTTCCATGCCGGTATTCAGGACATTTCCGAACGCGGACATCACCTGTCTGGATTATTCGGAAATAATGATGGAATCCGCTCAGGAGCGCGCGGAAGAGATGGGAATAAAAAATATCCGGTTCAAACAGGGAGATGTGGGAAATCTGCCCTTTGAAGACAGCACCTTTGATATCGTCGTTTCGCTGAACGGATTCCACGCTTTTCCGGATAAAGAAGCGGCTTACCGGGAAACCTTCCGGGTATTAAAACCTGGCGGTATCTTCACCGGATGCTTTTACGTGGAAGGAAGCAATTCCCATACGGATAAAATGATCCGGCTCTTTTATATCCGCAGCGGCTTCTTTACCCCTCCGTTTGAGACCGCCGAAAGCCTGCAGACCCGGCTCTCGGGAATGTACAGTACGGCAAAAGTCCGGAACGTACAGAGCATCGCGGTCTTTCAATGCATAAAGTAAGCGAGTGGTTGGTGGTTGGTAGTTGATGGTTTGTGGCCTAAGCCTTTTTAAACTTATTGATGAGGCATAATTTACGGTTATAATTTTATAGTTATTGTATCTGTTCAGTACCCGGGACGGAGCCGATTTCCGCAAGCTCAGCACTAAGCCGGAGGGAATCGTCACCACTGTTCACCCCTGTTATAGAACCGTCCCCCGCCAAGCCGGTTCTGCATAGTAACCGGTTTTTCACCATCCAGACAGAAAGCGATATTTCGGGGAACATACGAATAATTACATACTCATCGGAATGGAATGAAGGCAATTACAGAAGGAGGAGCGTAATGAAAATATTGGTTTACGGATGCGGTGTGATCGGGTCATTTCTCGTTCATACATTATGTGAAGCGGGAAACAATGTGACAGTTGTTTCGAGAGGAAAATGGAAAGAAGTTCTGGAGACAAAAGGCCTTCAGATCCGTCACGAATTTTCCGGGAGAGATACGGTTGATCATCCGAAAATTTCAGCGGCAGCCGGGGATGAGTATTATGACATCGTTTTCTCCGTAATGCAGGGCCAGCAGCAGAAGGAAATGGTGCCGATCCTGGCGAATGTAAACTCCCCGCTGATCGTCCTCGTTGGCAATAATCCGGACGCGGCAGAGATAGAAAAAGAACTGCTGTCACTTTCCGCAGGCCGGAAAACCGTTCTCTTCGGATTTCAGGGAACCGCCGGCGTCCGCGAATCGGACCGGGTGACCTGCGTCAGTTTCGGAGACGGCTCCATGACGATCGGCGGCGTTCATCGGGACGCTTCTCCGGAAGAAAAGATGAAGATCGCACAGGCCTTCGCGGCTTCCGGATATGAACTCAACTGGACGGATGACATGGAAGGCTGGCTGTATACCCATTCCGCCTTCATCCTTCCGGCTGTATACGTGAGTTATGCGCTCGGCTGTGATCTGAAAAAGGCAGAGTGGGAAACGATCCGTGAAATGCTGGAAGCGGTCAGGGAAGGATATGCACTTCTGAAGGATTCCGGGATCAGGATCCGTCCGGCCGGAGATGAGCTGAACTTTGAAAGCGATATAAAAATGGGAGCGCTGCGGACGCTGTTTTATGTGCTGGCCAGAACTTCTCTCGGAAAACTTTGTGTTACGGACCACTGCCGCAATGCGGTAACCGAGATGCAATGGCTGGACGAACGCTTTGAGCTGCTCCGGAAAGATCATCCGGATCTTTCCATGCCGGTATGGGAAAAACTCCGCCGCAGCATGCCGGATTGGGACGCACTGCACGAAACTTATGACAAACCCGAAGGAGCTCTTCCTCCGGCGGTTCCTGACTATGCGAACTGGATGCCGAAGGAAATGGTTTACGGTTCCGCTCTCGGCACCGCCGCGCTGTTTACCACCGCGCTCTCTGTATCAAAAAAGGCGTTTCAAAAAGACTCCGCTCTCGGAAAAATGGCCGGCGGTTTGCTGACCGCCGCGGCAGTTGGCAGCGGAGTTTTTACGCTTTACTGCGCGGCGGCCCGGAAAGCCTTTTCCTACGATGGAGAGCGGAAGCTTTCCAAACAGATCGTTGACCGGGTCGCGGATTTTGTTGTGCTGCCGGAAGGCGGAACGGGACTGGATGTGGGATGCGGCAGCGGCGCCCTTACCATTGCCTGCGCGAAGCGGAATCCGCACGCGTCGATGGTCGGGATCGACTATTGGGGACCGGAGTACAAGGAATTCTCAAAAGAACTCTGCGAACGAAACGCGGAGGCGGAAGGCGTGAAAAACGTCCGTTTTGAAAAGGGCAATGCCGTAAAACTGGATTTCGCGGATGAAACCTTTGACGCCGTGACCAGCAATTATGTATATCATAACATACTGGGGGTGAACCGGCAGGAGCTCCTTCTGGAGACGCTGCGGGTCCTGAAAAAGGGCGGATATTTTGCCATTCACGACCTGATGGAAAAATCACGGTACGGCGATATGCAGGCCTTTGTTGAAAGACTGAAAGCGGAAGGATATGAACAGGTTTTCCTTGTCGATACGACCGGCAGATTCTTCCGGAATTCCGCTGAAGCGAAACTGCTGATGCTCGGCAGTTCAACACTCTTATTCGGGAAAAAATAAGCTGCGTTTCGCTGTAACAGAAAAAAACGCCGGGACCGATCCCGGCGCTTTTTTTTGATTTTTACCGAAATTCAGACAAACAGGTCAACCGCCGCGAAGACATTACCCGCCGCATCTATATATACTTTACATAGAACCATAACGCTCGCCTTGTGAAGCAAGCCATACCGTATGGATCTAATCTTCCGCCTGTTCTTCAAGCATCCTGATTTGATCCTCTTTCAGGATCTGCTTCAAAACATTCATCGCTTCATGATACTGGTTGACATACGTGCCGAATGTATCCGACTTTTGCAATCGAAAGCCCAGCGCGGAATAAAGCAGGATGGCTTTCCAGCTCCAGGGTTGTGTGTGAATATATACAGGCCCGCCGTTCTTTATGGAAAAACGGTTCATCACCGCCGCGCATAATGAACGGCCAAGTTTTTTCCCCTGAAAGTCTTTATCGATGATCAGCCAATGGAGAGAATTAACGAAGGATCCCTTTCTTTCATCTGTCCAGGCTGTACATGAACCGATCACTTTGCCCGTTTTCTCCAGAAGGAACAGGATATCATCATAAGAATCACTGCCCGCATATTTCCCGCGAAAATAATCAGCAGCTTCTTTTTCACTATCAAAGTCACCTGCCAGGCACTCCATACGAGCCCAATCATCTTCATAACCCGGCTGATACGGAACGATACGGTACCCTTCCGGGAGATCGATACGGATCAGATCATAATCTTCACATCTGAGGATCACATTAAAAAATGGAATCGTTCTATCGAGCATATAACACGATCTCTACCAACGAATTTTCGGAATATTCATTCAATGTGATGAAAACTGTCCTGCCACTGCGCTTTGTTCCCTGATCCTGTTTTCACATTTACCTGATCCGTACAGTGCAAATGGGCAATTCTCTGTTTTCAGCGATCGTCTTCTGCCATCTCTGTGAGAAGCCGTGCGAATTCCGGATATTCTTTATCGATCCTCACGAATTTTCCATCCCTGCTGAGAAAACAATGCTCTGAAGCCGCCTCACAGACGACCGTTCCGGATTCATTCTTCATTGCATATTTCATCCGGAGTTTGATCGACCGGAATTCCTCGACGGAAACTTCGATATCTACCGTTTCCGGGAAGGTGGTGGTATGTTTATATCTGCATTCTACAGCTGTGACCGGGGAGATGATCCCTTCATCTTCAAACCGCTGATACCCCCATCCCATCTGGTCCATGAAAGCGATACGAGCCTCTTCCATCCATCTGATATAATTGGAATGATGGGTAAATCCCATGCGGTCTGTCTCATAATATTGAACTTTATGTTTCCAGCTGTACATGATCTGCTCCGTTTGAAAAAAATATTGCTGACCGGAATGAATTTTATTGAACATTCCCTATATCAGGTACTATTTTACCCTATCGTCAGGAAATTCAGCCGTTCTTAATCGATCGCGGCTGCCTCGTGCAGGTCAGCCGCCATGAAAAGCCATTCCTTTGCATATGTACATCCGGGTCATTACACAATACCTTATCTGCTTGTCCCTGATCCTTGTTTCCTGATCCTGTTTTCAAGCGTATTTCTTCGGTCCCCGGCTTTTTCTTTCAGTATCCGGCCTGTGACTTCCGGCGTTTTTTCGGTTCCGGGAGTTCCGGGTACATCGCCTGTACCAGTTCCTGCAGTTTCTCCTTATTATCAACATCCCCCACCAACAGCATAGGCTTCGCGCCATCGTACGGGAGTTCCGTGACCGCTTCCGGCATCAGCTTTCGCGCCGCGGGGACATCTTTCACCAACAGGCGGTCATCATAGATCCCGCCGAAGATCCTGCCCCGGTCATACAAAATGAATTCACCCATCATCGTCCGATATGTGATCTCCGGAAGAGGTGACAGCTGATCCAGGACAAATTCAAGATATTCTTTGCTTGATGCCATGTACTTATTCCTTTCTGCGGACCGGATGGCGGATCACGGTTTTCAGTTTCTCAGGGGAAACCTTCCTGACGTCACTGAGATAGATTTCATGATGCAGCCGTGCTTCGGAAAAATCAGGAACACAGCCTTCGGCTTCCGTATATTCATCCATTCGCTGAACCGTCGCAGGTTCCGCGTCATACGGTCCGATATGCATGCAATGCACACATAACCCTTCATCCACCGGAAGAAATTCCACCTTTGAGAAATCCGTCTTCTTTTTCCTCTCCGCCTCGGAAACTGCCCAGCGGAAATCTTCTTCGGTCACAAAATCCGGCAGGCGGATGCATGAGATCCACTGAAAATCCTCCTTGCGGCTGTAATCGATACCATCAACACCTTCCTGCCGCCAGAATCCCTCCAGCGGCGGGACCACATAATCAAAATATCCATCGATCCGGTGATCGGTCATTTTGCTCATTTTGATGGTAAAGGCGATCCCGTAAAGCAGTCCGATCGATTTTTTGTAATCGCCGTCTTCTTTGTTAGGGTCTCCCTGACCCCGTACCGCGATATAGTTCATCGGCGGCACTGTGACCAGGGAAGGCTTGTTTTTCGGCAGATAGAATTCTTTGTATTCCTTTTTGAAATCAAACGCCATACCTACTCCTTTGCTTTCACAAAAGATCCGATCTCGATCAGGTTTCCTTCCGGATCAGAAATATAGCAGGTCCGCTGCCCCCAGGGTTCGGTCTTCGGCGGCATGACAGAAGCAGCTCCTTTTTCAAGCACCTCCTGATATACCCGGTCAACAGCGGCATAATCATCCACCGACAGGGCGATCTCATAATGGCCGTTTACACCGTCCGCGTAGGAAAAGGTCCGGTCAGTCATCTGCTCAAAGTCTGTCCTGCGGTACAAAAGGAACAGCGTACCGTCCTTCACCAGGAACACATTTGTTGTTTCATCGTCTTCTTTGATCTCAAAGCCCAGTACATCACGATAAAACCGGACCATTTTGCCCATATCCTTCACGAAAATTCCAAATCCATCCAAATGCATATCATTTTCCTCCGTAAACTTTTTTCTGATACTGTTTATACCGGTTTATACATGACACCGATATGTCATGTTTCAGGAATATCTTTTCACAATCCCATCCCCGATCAGACGAAGCCGTTCCCTGAGTTCTGCCGGTTCCAGAAGTTCGATACCATCCCCGAAGGACAGGGCCCAGGGTATGATGCTGTCTTCGTCGGTAAAGCCGAAAGAGAACAGGAGCGTACCGTCATCCTGTTCGGTGAATGAATCCGCGCCGTAATCTTCCAGGATCCGCCAGCGGTATTCCGGCTGAATGACCGCCCTGACCCGGTAATTATGCGGGAAGACCCTTTCCGTGGAAAGATCCGGATACGGAACAGCGCGGCCCTGGAAAGATTCTCCCGTCCTGAGATCCGTCATTCGATTCAGTTTGAAAAGCCGGAAATCCTGCCGAAGTTCGCACCAGCCCCAGACATACCATCCGGACCATTCAAATACAAGAAAGTACGGTTCAATGGTCCTTTCGCTTTCTCCGGATGGCACGGAATAATGGAACTGAAGTTTTCTCTTTGTTTCAATGGCGCCATGGATCCTCCCGATCTTATCTGCCACGGATGTCTTGTCCCATGCTGCCAGGTTGATCAGGAAATGGCTGTCGACGGACAAAACATCCGAACCGCCGGCGGAAAGCTTTTCCATCAGCTGAGCATAGCGGTTCGTCCCGCTGACGGAATCCAGGCTGCGAAGTCCCGCCAGGATCGCCTGCATATCACTGCGGGTCAATACAGTCCGGTCGATGCGGTAGCCTTCCATGATCCGGATCCCTCCGCCGGAACCCTGGACTGTTTGGATCGGTATCCCTGCCATAGAAAGAGCTTCGATATCACGGTTGATCGTCCTGCGGGAAACTTCAAACAGTTCCGCCAGCTCCGGAGCCGTTACCTGATCCTTTTGCAGCAATATTGAAAGAATACCGATCATCCTGTCTGATCTCATTTGATCCACCTTCACATAGAAAATACCACAAGAAACATGCAATCAATATGTCATGTTTCATAATTGTCTGCCCTGTTCCGCGATAATTATTATTCAGTAAGCATACATCATACGCAGTCAGTCTGTCTGTTCCTGTGAATCCTGATCCGCTGCATAGAGTTTCAGCAATGCGGGAGGCATGGAAGCAAACAGTAATGCTGCCATTTTTTTCGGCGTCGGCGCACAGTCAGAGAAAAGCCAGCGGCGGATCATACCGAGGCAGCCGTAACAGTGATATCGGATCTCAAATATGTCCTTTTCAGAAAGATTGTCAACGCCCATACTTCGTTTCATTTCATCCTCATAGATCCTGAAGTCATGGCGCAGAATATGTCGTCCGAGGGAATTCTGTGAATCCTCCGCCAATGCACGTCGATAGAAATCTGCATCTTTCTGAAGACGGATCAGGGCTTTTTCATAACCCTGAATACCCGGATTTCCTTTCTTTCCGGGCATACATTCATCAACAGCCTGGTTAAAAACCCAGGCTGTCAGGTCGTAGATATCTTTAAAATGATAATAAAAAGTCCGCCTGTCAATATCGCAGGCTTCGCAGAGCTCGCTCACTTTAATTTTCCGCAGCGGTGTATTTCTCGACCTGCGTTTCAGCTCCTCAGCAAGAAGATGCTTTGTCCTGTCAGATAATTTCATATTCCCTTTCGAAAAATTCACACATAATATGTTTTGTCTGAATTTTACACAAAATATATTATTTGAGCAATTATTTACCGGATTATTTATGTTAATATTTTCAAATAATAATTGTTTTTTTGGCGAAATACAGAAAAATCGGAAAGGAGTGATCCCATGACAACCAAGGCATTTCCGGCTGGTTTCCTCTGGGGCGGTGCGACAGCGGCAAATCAATGTGAAGGTGCTTATGATACGGATGGACGGGGCCTGTCCAGTGTGGACGTGGTTCCTTTCGGTCCGGATCGAATGAAAGTCTCCCGTGGTGAGATGAAAATGTTAGCCTGTGATCCGGCTTATTCATATCCCTCCCATGAGGCTATTGACCATTATCACCGTTTCAAAGAAGACATCAGCCTCTTTGCAGAAATGGGCTACAAATGCTACCGCCTGTCGATCGCCTGGACCCGTATCCTGCCGAACGGCGACGATGATATTCCGAATGAAGCCGGTATCCGCTTTTACCGGGAGCTCTTCGAGGAATGCAGAAAGTACAACATCGAACCCCTGGTCACGATCGACCATTTTGACACGCCGATCGCGCTGATAAAAAGATACGGCAGCTGGCGTGACCGCCGGATGATCGACGCGTATCTGAAATACTGCAAAGTCCTGTTCGAAAAATTCGGCGATCTCGTGAAATACTGGATCACGTTTAATGAGATCAATATGCTTCTGCATATGTCCTTTATGGGTGCCGGCATCGTGTTTGAACCGGGGGAAGACAGGGAACAGGTCAAATACACAGCTGCCCACCATGAACTGGTCGCCAGCGCGAAAGCGGTAAAGCTCGCTCATGAAATGATCCCCGGCGTCAGGATGGGCTGTATGCTCGCAGCCGGTCAGTTCTATCCTTACACCTGTAACCCCGCGGATATCTGGGACGGCTTTGAAAGGGACCGGGATAATTACTTCTTTATTGATGTGCAGGCGCGGGGCGAATACCCCGTATGGGCAGGCAAACGGATGGAAAAAGCCAATGTGACCCTTCCGGTCGCCGGCGATGACATTGAAGTACTGAAAGAAGGGACTGTAGACTTTGTCGCGTTCAGCTACTACTGCAGCCGGTGTACCACAGCGGATCCGGAAGTGTTTGAGAAAAACGCCCGGCCGGGCAACGCGGTATTCCGCTCGGTCTATAACCCGCACCTCAAAAGTACAGAATGGGGATGGCAGATCGACCCGCTGGGCCTGCGGATCACCGCGAATACGCTGTATGACCGTTACCAGAAACCGCTCTTTGTCGTTGAAAACGGTCTGGGAGCCGTTGACAAGGTTGAAGAGGATGGTTCGATCCATGACAATTACCGGATCGAATATATGCGGCGGCATTTGGAGGCGCTGCGCGATGCAGTGTGCGAAGACGGGATCCCGGTGATGGGCTACACCTCCTGGGGCTGCATTGACCTGATCTCGGCATCCAGCGGCGAGATCAAAAAGCGCTACGGCATGATCTACGTCGATAAGAATGAGAAAGGGGAAGGCACCCTGGACCGTCTGCGGAAGGACAGTTTTTACTGGTATCAGAATGTTATCCGCACCAACGGCGCGGAGCTCTGACCGCCGAAGGGTGTTTGTTCGATCGTTGATTTCCGGGGACCGTCCCGGGTAAAGGCAGTACAGTCATAAAGTCTGCGGAAAGGAACAGTTATGAATTACAAAAATTTAGCAGCAAAGATACTTGACAATGTCGGCGGGAAAGAAAATGTGACCGGCGTTGTCCATTGCGCCACCCGGCTGCGCTTCACGCTGAAGGATGCAAGCCTTGCGAACACGGAAGCCATGAAAAAGACCCCGGGAGTCCTTTCGGTCGTGAACGCCGGAGGACAATACCAGATCGTTATCGGTCCGGATGTCCCGCAGGTATATCAGGAGGTCATCGCTCTCGGCGGTTTTGAGGCTGCCGCGCCGGTCGATGATCCTGATGCAGAAAAGGAAGACAACCGTTCCCGGTTCAGCAAGATCCTTGAGGGCATCGCCAGCATTTTCCAGCCGATCATCCCGGCGATCACCGGTGCCGGTCTGCTCAAGGCTGTCATGGCGATCTTCTCCGCCCTCGGTATTTTGAAGGGCGGCACGCAGACTTATATTATCCTGAACGCGATGGCGGACTCCGCTTTCTACTTCCTGCCGATCCTGCTGTCCGTTTCCGCAGCGAGGAAATTCAAATGCAATCAGGGCACCGCGATGGCTCTGGCAGGCCTTCTGATCTATCCGGCTTTTATCAACCTTCTGAACGCCGGGGAACCGGTCAAATTCCTGGGATTCCTGCCTGTGACAAAAGCCACCTACACATCCTCCGTCATCCCGATCATCCTGGGTGTGTGGTTTATGTCGTATGTGGAACACTTTATGCAGAAAGTCTCTCCCCGCGCGATCAAGTTCTTCGCTGTGCCTCTGGCCAGCCTCTTCATCGGCGGGACCGTGACGATCGTACTCCTCGGGCCGATCGGTTCATGGGTCTCCAACCTGATCAATGTTTTCTTCACATGGTTAAATTCCTTTGCCCCGTGGCTGGTCCCGACGATCGTCGGTATCGTTAACCCGCTGCTGGTCATGACAGGGACACATTACGGCCTGATCCCCATCGGTACACAGAACCTTGCCACAGCCAAATGGGATACCGTCGTAGGCCCCGGCATGCTGGCTTCCAATGTCGCGCAGGGCGCCGCGGGTCTCGCGGTCGCTGCCCGCACGAAAAATCCGGACACGAAACAGCAGGCAAGCTCCGCCGGTGTTACCGGTATTCTCGGCATTACCGAACCCGTCCTGTACGGTGTGAACCTGAAATTCACTTTCCCGCTTTACGCTGCGATGATCGGCGGGGGCGTCGGCGGCCTGTTCCTGGGAATTACCCGCGTTGCCCGTTTTGCCGCCGGTTCTCCGGGACTTCTTGTCCTGCCGGTATACATCCCGAATGAAGAAGTCGCCGCGATGGGTTATACGATGAGCAACTTTTACTTCGCCGTCATCGGCGTCATCATCGCCATGGCGGTCTCCTTTGCCGCGTGCTACGTCATGTTCGGCATCTGGGCGAAAAACGGAAAGCTGGATCCGTCAGAGACCGGAGAAGCACCCGCTGCCGCGCCCCTTCCCGCAGTAAAGGTGTCTGACAAAGCCATCGTTGCCATAGCTGACGGGAAATTCATCGGACCGGATTCAATGGTCGATGAGATGTTTAAGACGGAAGCGATGGGCCAGACTGTTGCCATCGAACCTACAAGCAGCCTGATCTGCGCACCCGCCAACGGTACGATCGAAATGGTATTCGATACCGGCCATGCATTCGGCATGAGGATGAATGACGGGACCGGCTTGCTGGTCCATATCGGTGTTGACACGGTCAACCTGAAGGGCAAAGGCTTCAAAGTCCTCAAAAAGGCAGGAGATACAGTCTCCGCGGGTGAACCTATTGTCCAGGTCGACTTGAAAGCCATCAAAGATGCCGGCTATTCAACACAGACAATGCTGGTCATCACCGAACCGGTTGACGGAGCGGATCCTGTTTCGTTCATCGGTTTCGGGTCTGCTGTTTCCACCGGACAGGTCCTGACCAAATAAACCGGTTTTTGACGAGTCAGCGCGAGTCAACAATAACCGTTCCCGCTGTCTCGCGCCGCTGACAGAGTTCAGAACAGATACGTTTTTTCTTTCATATGAGAGGGTGTTCCGGAAAATAAAAGGGCACCCTCTTATCATATTTACGCGGAAATGGACAATGTCCGTGAGACAGATGCCGCGGCAGAGCCTTATAATGATCTGTATTACAGGATCATTACCGAATCGCTGATCATTCAGCGGCGAATCTGTCTGTAGCGACGGTTCAGGCTTCACCTTAGTAACCGTCCCTTTCTGAACAGATATAAATCATTTAGAATTAAGGAATGATTTACGGAAATTGCATGGGAAATACCGATCACAGGAATGTGAGAACAAAAATCCATGACTGTTTGAAACCGGGAGACTGCGAATACGATGAAACGCTTAATAACAGGATCGATCCTTCTGCCAATGCTGATACTGTTTCTTACAGTAATTATTACAACCACGGCCGCGGAAAACCGGATCCCGGAGTCAATAAAAAACCCGGATGAATTTCTCCTGTTCGCATCAAACGCGTCAGGGCGCTATTATACAATGGATGCGGAAGACCTCGTGGTTCTGGACCTGATCCCTGTTTTCGGACGGCTGTTTGCTTCCGTGGGCCTGTATATGGGAGGGGAATCCCTTTATTCCTATTACGCCGCGGAGCTCCTTCCGCTCTGTCCCGGAACATCAGACAGCTGTCCTTATGATCATTCACAGCATTCCTTTGATGTGTATATCCGGTTTTTCTCGAATATGTCAATGGCCGGAGATTACTGGCCGGGAGAGACCTTTCAGCGGCTGACGGTCGTTCCCGGGGGATTACTGATCAGCGGCTATGTCGGTGACGGAGACGGTCTGGTCTCAAAAGAAAGCGTGATGATGAGCCCCAGCGGCAAAGTCCCGTCCATGTTTCCCTACGGTCCCGAGAAAGCGGGATCAATGTACGGAGACGGAACCGCAAAAGAGGTTCCGGAATATCTGAGCGGCATTTGGAAGACCTCCCTTCAGACAGAGGAAGGAAAAACAGATGTACAGTTTTCCGTTGGACCGGACGGAACGATGGTTCTGCTGCGGGAAGCGGATGACGGCCGTCCTCCGCTTCTGCTGAAAGGCGGTTTTGTGATGACCGGGAGCCAAAATGATTCCTGTGAACTGTGTTATCTGATGAGTTCGCCTTCAAGCGGGACAATGCCTTATTCCGGATGCGTACGGCTGGAGAAAAACGGAACATACCTGACGGCATGGCATTCCGATGAGAGGGATGATGACCTGTTCCTGCCAAATAATGCTGAGAATATCAAATACGAAAAATGAAATAAAAGTATCCTGACGGGAATTAAGGAGCAAAGAAAGCATGAAAACAGAGATTTACGGGACACTGGGACCTGCCTGCGCGAAGGCGGAGATCCTCGCGGAGATGCTGACGCTGGGGATGACAGGTATCCGGCTGAATCTGTCTCATATGAGCCTTGCGGAAGCGGAACCGATGCTGGATGCCCTGCGCAAAGCTTCAGCGGAAAGCGGCAGGCCCTGTAAGCTGCTCATTGACATGCAGGGACCGGAATTGCGTATCGGCGCGCTGAAAAAACCCGTGGATCTTCCTGCGGGGACGCGGGTCGACCTCACTGCACTCTGTATCCCGCCCCGGATCGGAAACGCCATCAAACCGGGACAGGAGATCCTTCTGGATGACGGAAAGCTGCTGCTGATTGCCGAAACCGGCGGAAAAGCATATGTCAAACGCGGCGGGACGCTCTCCGGACGGAAAAGCATAGCGCTTCCGGGAACGGAGATCCGCCTTCCACCTCTTACCGGGGAGGATCTGAAAAATATCGCCTGCGCGGCGGATCACGGAGTCACCGGTGTGATGCAGCCCTTTGTACGCTCCGCGGAAGACCTGAAAACAGTACGCGGGGCACTGGACGCGGCAGGCGGGAAGGAGATACGGCTGTTTGCCAAGATCGAGGATATGAATGGAGTGGCCCGCCTGCAGGAACTGATGGAAGCCGCTGATGAGATCGTGATCGCCCGGGGAGACCTCGGAAACGCGATGCCGCTGTGGGAACTTCCCGCCGTTCAAAAACAGATCGCCGCTACCTGCAGAGCGGCCGGGAAACCCTTTATGGTAGTCACACAGATGCTCAGTTCCATGGAGCGGGTTCCTGTCCCGACCCGTGCGGAGGTCAGCGACATATTCAATGCCGTCCTTGACGGCGCGGCCTCCGTGATGGTGACAGGCGAAACCGCCGCGGGGAAATACCCCTGTGAAACGATCCGCTATCTGGCCAACACCGCCGCCGAGGCTGAGCGCTTCCTCCGGTCCTGAAGGATCCGCCTGTTTATGAAAGGAGTGAAAAATGCCATATAAATTTTACGGTTGGGAAACCGCGGATATCAGGGATGACCGCGGACTGACGCCACGGGATCATTACGATAAACTGCTGTCCGTCTGGTGCGCGGAGACCTGCGCGCCGCGGATGCGGCCGGACTGGTGTCCGGAGAATCCGACACTGGGCCAATGTTCCGTTACGGCATTCCTGATGCAGGATATTTACGGCGGGAAGGTATACGGCGTCCCGCTGGGTGACGGGAATTATCATTGTTTCAATATCGTGGATGGCTGCGCTTTTGACCTGACCAGTGAACAGTTCGGGGATGAAAAGCTGAACTATGACGATGCTGAAGAACAATTCCGCGAAAAACATTTTGCCGGAGAAGAAAAGCGGCTGCGCTATGAACTGTTGAAAGAAAAGCTGTTCCGCGCGGAAGCATAACAAACCGGAGAAAAGATGCACTTCGCTGACGCAAAAGGGCTCCTGACCGGGAGCAGCGGATATTACGGGATGAATATTTACCGCGGATGCTCACACGGCTGTATTTACTGTGACAGCAGAAGCCGCTGCTATCAGTTCACGCATGCTTTTGAAGACATCGAAGTAAAACAGAACGCGCCGGAATTACTGGAAAAGGCATTGAAGTCCAAAAGGCGCAAATGCATGATCGGGACAGGCGCGATGTCGGACCCGTATATGCACTGCGAGGAGAAACTGCGGCTCATGAGAAAATGTCTTGAGATCATCCTGCGATACGGATTCGGAGCCGCGGTGCAGACGAAATCAGACCGGATCCTGCAGGATATCAGTCTGCTGGAAGAGATCAACAAAGTGTCAAAATGTGCGGTCCAGATGACGCTCACCACCTGGGATGACAGGCTGTGCGGCATTCTGGAACCGCATGTCTGCAATACAAAACGCCGGATCGAAGTTCTTCAGGAAATGCGTGACCACAGTATTCCCACGGTCGTCTGGCTCACCCCGATCCTTCCGTTCATCAATGATACCGGGGAAAACATCCGCCGCATTCTTGACGCGTGCGCAGCGGTCGGTGTGAAAGGGATCATCTGTTACAACATGGGACTGACGCTTCGGGAAGGGAACCGGGAATATTATTACGACGCGCTGGACCGCCATTTTCCGGGACTGAAAGAACGCTATATCCGGACCTACGGCAATGCGTACGAGGTCACCAGTCCGAACAGCGGAAAACTGATGGAGTTCTTTCATACCTTCTGTGAAGAAAAAGGGATCCTCCATGATCCGAATGAGTGTTTTGCCTGGCTGGCGGAATTTCCCGAAAAGGTATGGCAGATGAATTTTCCCGGATTACCGGGATAATAATTCCGGACGATACAATTCAAAAAAACATCACCGGATAGTCCGGACCGGGATGTTTCCTATCAGGAGGGGACAGTCCCCCGCAGAATTTTGAAAAGGCAGCAGCGGATCCCTGCCACCCGGCAAACTCAGCAGTCCGGCATGATCGCCGAGATGCGCTGGCTGAGTGTCGGATGGGAATAGGTGAGCTTCACCAGAAGCGGATCAGGCGCGAGATCCCCGAAATTTTCACGCGTCAGTTTTTTCAATCCGCTGATCAGCGCCGGACCGTACCCTTCCGTCACAGCCTGCTGATCGGCCCGGAACTCCGCCTTCCGGGAGTACGCGTTGATCAGCAGCGAAAAAGCGGGAGAGAACAGGGCAAACTCAAAGCCGATCAGGATGATCGCAAAGCCGTAATTGATCCCGTCAAACCCAAAAGAACGGAAGATCGCCGGTTTCCGCAGTGTCAGCCATGCCAGGACCGCCATCAGGAACATCTGGACCGCTGAAAAGATCTGGTTCTTCAGTGTGTCTTTGTGCAGGCCATGCCCCATCTCATGGGAAAACACCGCGCAGATCTCATCTGTCGTCATTTGTGCCATCAGTGTATCATAGAGCACGATCGTCTTCATCTTTCCGAAACCTGTAAAATAGGCATTCGCTTTTGTAGACCGGCGGGAAGCGTCCATCACCTGGATCGCCCGGACCTTGTAACCGTGTTTTTCCAGCAGATCCGTGAGTTTTTCCTTGAGCTCGCCCTCTTCCAGCGGCGTGAACTTATTGAAAATCTTCGTGAAGACAGGCGCCAGGAAGGAAATAGCCAGGACAAGAAGCGTCATAAGCACGGCAAACACGATGATCATCCGATCCCCGAGCCACTTATGCACCCACATCAAAAGCGAACCGATGATCACCATCAGTACCAGACCGATCAGCGTTTCTTTCAGCGTATCCAGCCAGAAAGTCTTCTTATCCGTACGGTTGAAGCCGTATTTTTCCTCTATCACCATCGTATCATACCAGGAGAGGGGCAGCAGCAAAAGATCAGTCAGTGAAGAAAGCAGAAAGACCGACAGCATCTGCATAAAATCCGATTTCGGGAAGAGCCGCGCGAAGGCGGGATAAACATCGGAAAGGATCAGCACAAGGCTGATAAGGCATGACATTGTGCGGCTGATAAAGCTGAACCGGCTCTTCTCACCGTGATATGCCCGCCATTTTTTATACGTCTCCGGATCATACACATCCGCGACATTCTCCGGGATCGGATTATCCGATGATCTCCGGTCCAGAAGTTCCAATATCATTCCGTAAAGCCAGGTAACGATAATAATGATGACCGCAATAGTTTTATAGCTCATTTCAAATATCTCATCTTTCATTTTTCTCAGGGCGTCCGGAGGTGCGGAAACGTCCGTATTTTTCCATCCGGTCATTATACCGCCGAAAACCTCAGCTGCCGCGATCCCTGACAGACTTACAAACTGCCGGGATGAAAACATCAACCACGCCGCCCCCGATTTTTCTTACTGCGAAGCAGATGGACAGTGGGCAAAGTCCCGTCAGGCACAGGATCATCCTGTCCGTACACTGCAAAACAATGTGTCCGGAAGGCAGGTTCTATGATAAAATGAAAAACAGAAAATCCGGAAAACAGAGAGGGCAGATATGAACGTATTCGAATTGATCCAAAGCAGGCACAGTTACCGCGGAAAATACAGCTCCGCTTCTGTGCCGAGGGAAGACCTGATGAAGATCCTGCAGGCCGGACTGGCAGCGCCTTCAGGCTGTAATAAACAGACCACAAGTCTGATCTGTGTGGATGACCCGAATATTCTGGCAGAGATCCGTGCCGCGATCGATCCGCCTGTCGCGGAAACAGCCCCCGCGCTGATCTGTATCCTGACCAGGAGGATCAATGCCTACCGGGACAGATGCTTCGCTGTGCAGGATTATTCCGCGGCCATCGAAAATATGCTGCTGACCATTGTTGACCTCGGTTATCAGAGCTGCTGGTACGAAGGCCATATTACGGATGAAGACAGGATCGGAGACAGGATCGCGAAAATTCTGAATGTGCCTGAGGTATATGATCTGGTCTGTATCCTTCCGGTTGGGATAGCGGAAAGTGAACCGAAGCCCCCTGTGAAAAAAGATTTTCAGGAGCGGGCATGGTTCAACAGATTTCCGGATCAGCCGGAGTAAACGCCGCGCCGGGACTGTCACCCCAGGCTCAGCATTGAGCCGGAGGGAACTGTCACGACATTCGAGCAGTACAGACAGAGATCATTTATCACCATGGAATTTATCCCCAAAGACACCATCACAGAGCTTTCCAATCCGGGTGTCGTTTCCCGGCAGCTGCTGAATCCGGAGAACTCATGCGGCAGACGGGTGACCATCACGGAAGTCCATCTGGGAAAAGGAGCATGCCAGCCCAGGCATACCCACCCTGCATCCGAGCAGATCTGGTACGCGGTGAAAGGAAGCGGCAGACTGCTTCTGGCTGACGGAAAAGAAAAAGCGTTTTCTTCCGGAGATGTGGTGCGCTTCGCCGACAACGATGTTCACGGATTGCTCAATGACGGAGATTCCGAATTTGTCTATATTTCAGTAACAGCGCCCCCAATCAATTTTTCCGCTGCCTATGCGGAGAAAAAGCTCCCGGGGACCGGGAAAGGAGAATGATCATGATCGAAACGAAACGGTTAAATATTTATCCCGCCTCACAAAGCCAAATGGAAGCATTTATCGCCGCCGAAACCGATGATGAGATGAAGAAGGCTTATACGGAAATGCTGGAAGGCTGCCTGACGCATCCCGATCAGTGGGACTGGTACGCCATGTGGATGATCGAGCTGAAAGACGGGACCCATATCGGTGACTTGTGTTTCAAGGGACTGGAAGGGGACGGCACCGCGGAGATCGGATACGGTATTCTGGATGAATATCAGGGGCAGGGCTATGCCACGGAAGCAGTCAGGGCAGCCGCAGCCTGGGCCTTTCAGGACCCGAAAGTAACTGCCGCAGAGGCAGAGACCGATCCGGAGAACCGGGCTTCCCAGCGGGTCCTGGAAAAGTGCGGATTCGTTCCGAACGGGGTAATGGGGAAAGAGGGACCCCGTTTCAGATTAAACAAAATAATGATCCGGAGGATGGTCATAGAAGATTACGATAAGGTTTATGCCCTGTGGATGTCCTGCAAAAACATGGGATCCTATAACCTGGATGACTCCCGGGAAGGGATCGAAAAATACCTGAAGCGCAATCCGACCACCAGCTTCCTTGCTGAGCAGGGAGAGCGCGTTATCGGTGTGGTCCTTTCCGGACATGACGGGCGGAAGGGCTTCATCCATCACATGGCTGTGGCGGAAGATCACAGGCGGCAGGGTATTGCCTCGGCGCTTATGTCCCGGGCACTGGATGCCCTGAAAGAGGAAGGGATCAACAAGGCAGGGCTCCTCGTGTTCCACCGGAACGAAGCCGGGAATGCTTTCTGGGAAGAACAGGGCTTTGCCACGAGGACTGATGTCGCCTACAGGGACAAAGAGCTGGTCGAAATGATCAGCATACATATGTAAGTTGGTTGATGGTTAGTAGTTGATGGTTGGTGGTTGGCGCTTCGCGCCGTTTTTATGAGTCCTCACTCACTGTTATATGAAAGAAGTTTTTTACATAGTATCCGGCTGACCGCTGACCACCGTCACACAGGGAAAAACAATGAAGAGAGAATTGGGAATCGCGAGATGCGGGCTGGCATGCTGCCTGTGTTCTGAAAATGTTTCCTGCAAGGGATGCAAACGGGACGGTTTTCTGGAGCTGTCCTGGTGTAAGGACGCGGAATGGTGCGAAAACCGCAAATGTGTTATCGCTAAAAAGCTGAACGGATGCTATGAATGCGATCCGCGGAACTGCCGGAAAGGACTTTACGCGGAGAAGATCAAGGCGAGGGCATTCGCTGAATTTGCCCGCCGATACGGCCTGGAAACACTGCTGGACTGCCTGGAACGTAACGAGCAGGCCGGCATTGTCTATCACCGTGAGGGCATCATGGGCGACTATGATGAATTTGACGACCTTGAAGAACTGATCAGCTTTATCAGGACCGGGAAACTGGATAACCGGGGGTCGGTTTTGACTGACTCAGCCTGCTGAGTCAGCAGAACAGACCCCACTAATGTCTGCCGTGGTTTCATATGGGACAGTGGGGACGGTTCACGGTGTCCCAATCCCGGGACACACGTGAACCGTCCCCGCTGTCCCATGTGAACTGAATAAATAAACCGCTTTGTCCATTGAAAATCCCTTTTTCTTCATAGGAAAAATCCGTTATTGAAATATAATTGATTTGTACAGGTATCCTGAATACCTTATATAAAGGAGGGCCGGGATTTTGGATATTTTCTTGCAGGCATGCGTCAACGGTCTGTTGATGGGAGGTTTTTACTCTCTGATGGGCATGGGGCAGAATGTCATTTTCGGCGTGATGAAGATCGTAAACTTCTGTCACGGGGAAATGCTGATGGTGGGTATGTACCTCACCTATGTTCTGTCCACAACATTTTCACTGGATCCATATGTATGCGTACCCCTGGTCGCAATCATCATGTTTTTCCTCGGAGCTGTGATCCAGCACACACTGATCACACCTTCGCTGGGGACGAAAAGCTTCACAAACCTGCTGTTTCTGACAGTCGGTTTGGGTCTGCTGCTTTCCAACGGAGCGCTGGTACTGTTCGGCTCCGAATACCGCACGATCCCCACATCCTACCAGCAGACATTTCTCTCGCTGGGACCGGTCACTCTTGCCCTTCCGCGGGTGATCAGCTTCTGTGTTCTGATCGTCATCACCATCGTCCTGTTCGCGTTTCTGAAATACACCACCACCGGAAAACAGATCCGTGCCGTATCCCAGAATCCCATCGGCGCTGAAGTGGTCGGGATCAATACCAAACGGATCTATATCCTTACCTACGGTATCGGGACAGCCCTTGCCGGGATTGCCGGCGCGCTCCTGACCGGATTTTATACGATATTTCCGACTGCCGGTGCCAGCTTCGGCTTCCGGGCGCTGATCGTCGTTGTCGTGGGCGGTCTGGGATCGATCCCCGGCGCGTTTTTCGCGGGTATCTTCCTCGGCCTGCTTGAGACAATGGTCGCGCTCTTCGTCAGCCCTTCATACAGTGACCTGATCGTTTTCATCACATTCATCGTGATTTTGGTCGTCCGTCAGCTTATCATCCTCAGGAGGAAATAACAATGAGCGAGAATGTGAAAGCGGTCCGAACCTACCGCAGAAATGTAGCTTTGGTGATCGGAGCCATCCTGCTGATCTTCATTCTGATCCCGGTATTCGTCAAATCACCTTATATCCTGAACGTTTTCATTCTGGTCTTTTATATGTCCACCCTTTCCATGGCCTGGAACCTGCTGGGAGGGATGACCGGCCAGAACTCCCTGGGCCACGCGGCGTACATGGGACTGGGCGCTTACGTTTCCTGTCTGTTCATCACCAGGGCGCATCTCAACCCCTGGCTCTCCGCGCTGATGGGAATGATCATAGTCGGCCTTGTGGCAGGTGTGATCTTCTTCCCCTGCTTTATTCTGCGCGGTCCCTACTTCACGCTGGTTTCCATTGCCTTCGGTGAGGCGCTGCGCCAGTTCATCATCAATTCCGCCTTTTTCGGCAGGGCCAGCGGCATCGGCCTTCCTTTCAAAAGAGGAGATTCCTTCCTGGATTTCCGCTTCGTGAGCAAAGTGCCGTATTACTTTATCGGGCTGGCGATGATGATCCTCGTTTATCTGTTCATGAAAAAGATCGAGCGCTCCCGCATGGGATACGCCCTGCGCACCATCCGCGAAGATGAAGACGCGGCGGCGGCCATCGGCATCAACCCCATCCGCTATAAAGTCATGGCGGTCGTCGTTTCCGCGATGGTGGCGGCGCTGGTGGGCTTCTTCTATGCCGGCTATACCCGCTACATCGATCCCGAACTGATGGTTCAGGCCAAGTCCACGGAATCAGTCCTTCCGGCAGTGGTCGGAGGCGCGGCTTATGTGGAAGGCCCGCTGGTGGGCGGTCTGCTCATGATCCCGCTTTCCGAATTTCTGCGGGCAAAATACAGCGCGATCCTGCCCGGGATCAATATGCTGCTGTACGCGATCGCACTGCTTGCTGTGATCCGTTTCCGCCCGACCGGCATCCTTGGCTGGTACATGAACAGCGGTTTCAAAAAATTTATCGACACGAAGATCCTGCGGAAACCTCCGGTGGAAGTCTTTGAAGCGGCCGAACTGGAACAGCGCGGAAAGAAGGAGGCTTAACGATGGGAAACGAGACTCCGATCATTGAAGTACAGCATATCACGAAACGTTTTTCAGGTCTGACCGCGGTAAAGGATGTATCCTTCACGATCCGTGAGGGCGGGATCACCGGGATGATCGGCCCCAACGGCGCCGGCAAATCCACCACCTTCAACATGATCTGCGGCTACTACCCGCCGACTGAGGGAAAAATATTTTTCCGGGGACAGGACATCACCAACAAAAGGGCACATGAATATACCAACATGAAGATCGCCCGGACTTTCCAGATCATGAAACCGCTGAAGAACCTCAGCGTTCTGGAAAATGTGGTAGCGTCCTGTTATTTCGGTCACGCGGCAGCCAAAAATGAACGTGAAGCACGGGAACGAGCCATGGATATCCTGCAGTTCACCGGACTTTACGAAAAACGCCATATCCTTTCCAAGGATATGGGTACGCCGGACCAGAAACGCCTCGAAATGGCGCGGGCACTGGCGACAAAACCGGAGCTGCTTTTCCTTGATGAAAACATGGCCGGCCTCAACCCCGCGGAGACTGAAGCGGCGATCCGCCTGATCCGTGAGATCAACGCCTCCGGTGTAACGATCTTCCTTATTGAACACATCATGCAGGCGGTCGTTAGCCTCTGCGAAGAGGTGATCGTGCTCCATCACGGCGAAAAAATCGCTGAGGGGACGCCGGAACAGGTCATGAACGATCCCTATGTCATGGAAGTTTATCTGGGAAAGAAGGAGGACGCTCATGCTTAAAGTTGAGAAATTACGTGCCGGATACGGCTCGATCAATATTCTCTGGGATCTCGATTTTGAGATCGGGGACGGCGAGATCGTCGCCTTTCTCGGCTCAAACGGAGCGGGGAAAACCACCACTGTCCGTGCTGTCACCGGCATGATCCGCCCTTCCGGCGGTTCTGTGAAATTCAACAATGAGGAACTGGCACGCAAGAGTTCCCGCGCCATTCTGGACGCCGGGATCGTGCAGGTTCCCGAAGGGCGCCAGCTTTTCACGGAAATGAGCGTTTTGGAAAACCTGGAGATGGGCGCTTTTAATAAGCCCACCCGGGAAGCCTTTCAGAAGAATCTGAAGACCGTGTATAAATGGTTCCCGAAGCTTGAGGAACGGGCAGGCCAGGCTGCCGGAACACTGTCCGGAGGGGAGCAGCAGATGGTCGCAGTCGCCCGTGCGATCATCGGGATGCCGAAGCTGCTGATCCTGGATGAGCCTTCCCTCGGCCTTGCCCCGAACATTGTGGATGAGATCCTGGCTGTTGCCTCCTCCATGGCCAGAAATGACGGCGTCTCCGTCATGCTGGTGGAGCAGGATATCACGAAAGCCCTCGCCTGCGCGGACCGCGGTTACGTGATCGAGAACGGCCGCATCGCGCTGGAGGGATCCGCTGACTCGCTGAGTAAGAACGAACACGTCAAAAAGGCTTATCTCGGCATTTAGGGAAACACTTGAACAGGGACGGTTACGCTGCCGCGGAACTGTCCCCGGGAAAAGCGCTCCCTGAAAAAACCTGCCGGATCTATCCTTCAGACAGAAGAAAGCAGGATCATGTTCCTGCCATAAACATAAAGGGAAAACGCGCCGTGGCAGTTCGGCGCTTTCTGAAAAAACTGAAGAGGAGATTTTTGAATGAAAAAGAGTATTTCGTTATTTTTTATTGTTCTGACGATCGCGGTACTCATGGTCTCCGCAGCTTTTGCTGACGAAGCTCCGATCCGCATCGGTACGATCTATGCTATGTCCGGCGGCAACGCCGCCATCGGTGAGAACATCCTCCGCGGTATCGATTTCGCCGTTGCTGAAATCAATGCCAAGGGCGGCGTCAACGGCCGTATGCTGGAAGTTGTCCGCGGCGACCACGCCGGTGACCCTGCTCAGGGCCGTTCCGAAGCCGAACGTCTGATCACCCAGGAACATGTTGATGTCATGATGGGCTGCCACATGTCCACCGTCACCGAAGTTGTTGCCCAGGTCTGCACCCAGTACGGTGTGCCGATGATCACCGCTATCTCCACTCTGGACCGCCTGACCGACCCGGATCACGAAGATATGGACTTCTTCTTCCGCCTCTGCCCGCTCAACTCCGTCTACGTTGAAGATATGCTGAAGTATTTGAAGGACGCCTCCGAACAGACCGGCGAAGAGATCAAGAAGATCGCCATCTTCACAGACCGCGCTGCCATCGGCCAGGAACTGATCCGCTGCGTTGAACTGTTCGCTGAAGACTACGGTTTCGAAATTGTCGGTATCGTTGACTATTCCTCCAACGCCACTGACCTGAGCGCCCAAGTCCTCGCCCTGAAACAGGCTGATCCCGATGCGATCCTCTGCGACTCCTACATCGGCGACGCGACCCTGTTCGTCCAGACTCTCCGCGCCCAGAACTACATCCCGAAGATGATCGTTGCCAAAGCCAACGGCTTCACCGATCCGGCTTTCATCACCAACCTCGGTGCCGGCGCCAACGGCGTTGCCTCTGTCGTTGAATTCAACCCCGACCTCATCAACGGTCAGGAGATCAACGATGAATTCAAAGCCCAGTACGGCGTCAACATGAACGGCCACTCCGCCGAATCCTACACCGTCGTATGGATCTTCAAGACCGCGATCGAAGCCGCCGGCTCCACCGATGGCGAAGCTGTCCGCGACGCCCTTGCCGCGCTGGATATCCAGGGTGAATTCCCCGGCGGACGCAAGATCGTCCTCCCGTATGACCGGATCAAATTCGAGAACTACGAACTGGCCGGTGTACCGCATTATCGTGACAACACCTCCGCGTCTGTCGCGATCGCCCAGGTTCAGGATGGGGAATGGAAGACCGTCTGGCCGTTCGATTTCACCGAAACCAAGATCGTTTACCCTGCCCCGCTGCAGTAAGACTGTAACATAACATTCATCTGCAACTGCCATTCAAGGCTGCCCCGCAAAAGGGCAGCCTTTTTTTACAGTATTTAAACTTATTCGTGTGAGCATATCCCTGCCATCAATATGTGATCGAAATTCTTTGCCCACTGATCCTCTATCCTGAATTCTGAATTCTGAATCCTGCATTCCGGATCCTACATCCTACAACCTGCATCCCGCATCCCGCATCCCGCATCCTGCATCCTGCATCCCGGATCCCTGTTCTCAGTTCTGCTCGTGCGTATCCACACCTTTCAGGATCGTTTCCTGCGACCGACTCCTCGGGTCCATATTTCCCTTGAGTTTTCCGACAAACGATCCCAGCAACATTTCAAGCAGGAAGTAAAAGATCGTCACAGCGATCAGCGGAAAGAAAGCCTCATAGGTACGGCTGCGGATAATATCGCCCATCTTTGTCAGATCCTGCACAGCGATATAGCCGACAATGGCAGTCGCTTTTAACAGGCCGATGATCTCCCCCTTGTAGGCATCTGCCACATGCGGGATCGCCTGCGGCAGGATGAAACGGAAAAAGGTCCTTGTATCGGAATAACCGAGCGCGTAAGCGGCTTCATACTGGCCGGCATCCACCGCCCCGACCCCAATTTTCAGCAGGCCGAAAACAGCGGAACCAAAGGTCAGCGTAAAACCGATCACCGAAACAACAATTCCGGATATGTCAACAGAACCGAAAACGATATAGTAGAGGATCATCAGCAGGACGACACCCGGCATACCCTGTACCAGCCACATACATTTTCCGCTGATCCATTCAGCAGCGGAATTTCCTTTGCGGAACAGCATAAACAGTACAAAACCGAGCGCGGTCCCGAACAGGATCGATAAAACCGTGATCAGCAGTGTGTTTCTGATCCCTTCCAAAAACAGCTTCCACCGGGACTCCCGGATAAAGGTTTTTTCGAAACTGTCTTTTATGCCATTAGATCCGGATTTGTTTCCCGCGGATGGCTGTGAAGCTGAAGGCTCTCCGGGATCCGCGGATCGTTCCTCTTTCAAAACGATAATTACCGTTCCGCCATTGTAATAGGAATCGGAAAACAGAACGTTTTCAGCCCGTTCTTCGTTGACCGTGATACCGCCTGCTCCCATATCGGCTTTTTTGGTTTGTATAGACGGCAGAATGGAATCAAAATTCATGCTTACGACCGATAACCCATACCCGGAGGCCTTACAGAATCGCGAGACAAGGTCTATTTCATATCCCATGATCGCAGCATTGTAAATAAACGCGAAAGGTTCATAAAGCGGTTCCGTTGCCAGATACAGCATGCCATTCAAAGCCGGCAGAGATTTGTAATCATCCATTGTCCAAAAGCTTTTATCCCCGCTCAGCCATTTCTTTTGAATTTCAGCGATCGTGCCGTCGGATATGATTTCCTCCAGAAATTGATTAAACTCCCTGCGCCAATCTTCACCATCATCATCTTTTGGAAAAATGAAGCTGTAATCAAAGGTGTCAAGATACTCCGGGATATAGGTGATATTATCATTTTCATGCAATTCAAGCACAGCTACCGGTTCATCGATAGCATAGCCGTCAATTTTTCCTGTCATCAGCGCGTTGATCAGATCGGCTTTGTTGTTATAATACAGGATCTTCGCGTCAGGCAGCCGGTTCCGGATCATTTCATCAAAACTCGTTCCGGTCTGAACTCCGATGCGTTTTCCGTTCATATCATCCAGTGACAGTCCGGATCTCATATCAGCCGAAACGGGTGTGTCTGTCTTCTGATTTTGGGCACTCCTCACCACCAGCACAAAAGCGGCAGGATAGTACGGCACAAAGTCGACAGCCTCCTTCCGCTCTTCCGAGATAATGATGGAGCCGGCACCCAGCAGCGCCTTGCCGGATTGAACGGAAGCCAGTATGGCGGAAAATTCCATGCCGATAAAGTCAACATGCACATCCAGCTGCTTTGCCATCAGCAGGATCAATTCATTATCAAAACCCATCGTCTGACCGTTCGCTCCGACATAACTCATCGGCTCCAGTGTATCGCACACGGCGGCTTTAACCGTTCCGTTCAAACCCGGCCAGTCCTGTTCTGGAAGCTTCTTCAGGCTGTCATCCGCACCTGTCCATTTTTCCCAGGCGGCTTTTATCTCATCTTCCCCGATCGCGTCGTAGGCAGCCTGCCATTGATCCCTCCCGGGGCCATCCTTCGCGAATGCAAAACCAAAGACACCGCTCTGAAGGTCCTGAGGAAACAGCGCGATTTCCGGGTCACGGTTTACAGCCAGCTGAGCGATGGCGTTATTCGTAAGAAGCGCATCCGTCTTATGTGATTTCAGCGCCAATATGATATCCGCTGTATTGCTGAAGAAAGAAAAATCGCCCACATCCGGAACTTTGCTTCGGACAAGCTCCTCAAACGGAGCCCCTGTCAGCATTGAGACCGTTTTGCCGCCCAAATCGGAAAAATCGCTGTATTCAGGAATGCTGCTGTTTTTACTGCCGCCGCGAACCGTTTCCGGCACGGGAGATTTTTCTGAGCCATCCCCTGATCCCGCAATTACCGGTCCGAGGCTGATAAAAATTAGCACAAAGAAAGCCACAGGTATCAAAAGTTTTGTAAATCGCTTCATTTTTTCCTCTGTATTGTCAGGAATAAAGACGCTTGATCTGAACGATCCCGTTAACTGTTCAGAAGGCAGCATAATGAAAATCAGGAGGGCGTCTTAAATGCCTGTGAATGGGCATCGCGTCCCGATTCCCGTCTCCCGAATCAGTATGTTTCTATTTTAATGTTATTATTTTACCGGCATATTCCGCATCGTATTTATATTACCGTGGATCTGTTCAGAAGGGCACAGGTACTGTCAGTGGCAGGTCATAGCTCAGTCCCGGATCCGATCCGGCAGCCGCGCCTGCACCCTGCACTGCAGGGAACCGTCACCGGCTAAGAGCAGCCGATTGAGCTGCCGGAAAACCAACGACCGTGAAATGATCCTTCACGGTCGTTGGTCATCACGTATTTTTTCTGCTTCCGGCAGAGCCGGTCATCAGATCCTGCCCAATGCCTTCAGCAGCTTTTCAGAGTTCATCGGCCAGGAACGGAGCCAGACACCGCAGGCGTCATGGATCGCCATACCGATCGCCGGAGCTGCCCCGTTGCAGGCGATCTCTGAAATGGACTTCGCGCCGAACGGGCCGTCTTTGTCATCCACATCGATCAGCACGGATTTGAATTCATCCGGCGCTTCGGTGACCATCGGGACACCGTAATCCGTCAGATTGGCATTGACGCATCGTCCGTTTTCATCCAGGACCATATTTTCGTAAAGACTGTGACCGATGGATTTCATCACAGCGCCGTACATCTGACAGAGCGCGATCTCAGGATTGATGGGAGTACCCGCATCCTGAAGCGCGAAGAATTTCTGGATTTTGATCTCGCCGGTCTTCACATTCACTGCCACCTGAGCGAAATGCGCACCGTAAGGAACTGAAGATGCTGCTGTCACAAAGCTGCCGTGGGCAACCATCTGCCCCCTGCCGGTGCCGCTGATGGCGGTATGGGAAAGCTCTCCGTAGGTAAGAGATTTTCCTGTCTTCTTCGAATAGACCTCACCCGGAGCTCTGACATCCAGATCAGCCTCGTTTTCATCCATCTGCAGCGCGGCTTCGGCAAGGATCTTTTTCTTGAGATTCTTTGTGGCGACCAGGGACGCGTTCCCGCTGAAGAACGTACCGGATGAAGCGTACGCGCCGGTATCGAATACACAGGAATCCGTATCGCCGGAGATCACACTGACACGCTCCATCGGGAGTTTCAGCACTTCACAGACGATCTTCGCGGAGATCGTGTCAAGGCCCGTTCCGAGATCCGCGCCGCCGCTGTTGAGGATGACCGTACCGTCGGTCTCCAGCTTCGCGATGGCTTCCGCGTGATCCAGTCCCGGCAGGCCGCTGCCCTGCATGATCATGGCAAAACCTTTGCCGATCTTCCAGTCGGGATCACCGGATTCCTCCTTCTGTCCCCATTTGATCATTTCGCAGCCTTTTTCGATGGCTTCGTCAAGTCCGCAGGAACCGACTGGGACAACGTTCCCTTCCCGGCCTTCGCCGAGCCCTTTCAGGATCTCCAGCATATAGCCTTCTTCGACACGGTTCTTCATGACCAAATCCTTGAAGTCAATGCCGAGCTCCTCCGCCAGTTCACCCATGGCCATCATAATGCCGTAGCTGCCCTTCGGGGTACCGTAGCCCTGATAGGCGCCGGCAGGCGGGGTATTGGTATAGAATACCTTCAGGTCATACCCCATATTGTCCACTTTGAACAGCGGCAGTGTCTTGGAACAGCTGTTCATCGGGACCGTCAGGCAGTGATTGCCGTAGGGGCCGGTATTGGCGCAGACTTCCAGGAAGATCGCGGTGATCGTCCCGTCTTTCTTTCCGCCCATTTTGACGCGCACACGCATCGGATGCCGGGTGGAATTCGCGATGAATTCTTCCTCACGGGTGTTGCGGTAATACACCGGCTTTCCGGTGATCCACGCGGCATAACCGGTCAGATCCTCAACCAGGATATCCTGTTTGCTGCCGTAACCGCCGCCGACACGTTCTTTGATAATGTGGATCTTGTTTTCGGGTATGCCGCAGACCCAGCTGACGATACGGCGGACATGATACGGCACCTGCGTGGACGCGTTGATCACAAGACGTCCGTTTTCCACATGGGCATAGCACACATGGGGTTCCAGCGGTGTATGCTGGATCTGGCTCGTCTGGTAAGTCCTGTCAATGATCGCGTCCGCTTCGGCAAAACCCTTCTCCAGATCGCCGATGTGCCCTTTGTTGGAAGCGGCAATGTTCTTACGGATATCCGCATGGAGCGGGAACTGATAGATCACATCGCCTTCCCGGGGATCTCCTGCTTTTGTATTGTATTCATCCAGATCCGCAGGCGCTCCCGCGTTATAGCGGACCGGACCGTTATGAACAAGCGGCGCGCCTTCAGCCATCGCTTCTTCCACAGTAAATACAGTCCCCTGCGGTTCGTATTCAACTTTGATCAGTGATGCGGCTTTATCCGCGATCTCCGGCGTCCGTGCGACGATCCCAGCCACGCGGTCACCGACATGGCGGACCTTCCGGTTGAACAGGCGGCGGTCATGCGGAGAAGGTTCAGGGTTGCCCTGCCCTGCCTGCATGTAGTAAACATCCGGGCAGTTTTCCGCGGTGATCACGGCCGCGACGCCGTCCAGTTTTTCCGCTTCGGAGATGTCGATCGATTTAATGAAAGCACTCGCGAACGGGCTCCGCAGGACATGCAGGCACCACGCGTTTTCAGGAACTTTATCTTCCACGAAAACCGGTTCACCTGAGACAAGCGCGGCGCCGTCGATCTTTCCGGCGGGTTTTCCAACGATATCCAGATGAGGGCGGAATGACGGCGCGATCTCACTCTGAAACGCACCGGTGTCACGCAGTTCACAGGCCAGTTTTACCGCGAGATAATAATGTTCATAACCCGCGTCGCGGATGAAAATACTGCTCAGCGCTTCCCTGATCTGTTCACGGGTCGGGTCCGGATGATCTTCCAGCAGCTTTGTAAGGATCAGCGCCGCGGCCGGAGCGTTATAGGCGCTCTGGACAATACCCGCGGCGACCATTGCTTTTTGAACGTTGTTCAGTTCACGGCCGTTCAGTAATGATTCCGCCGTCAGGATCTCCGCGTTTTCCGCCTGATACAGCAGAATAAAGTTGGAATAGCGGAGTTTCCCGTTAAAGATAATCGTATCCGACCCTCCGAACCCTTCCGCGTCATCGCTGTCCCGGACGGAATGATAACCGGCACGGAAAAGCGCATCGCGCAGCCGGTCTGTGGCAGCGCCCGGGAGTAACACCGTTTCACCGTTGATTTTACATTTCCACTGTTCCATTGGGTTACCTCCTCAAGGTGAACGCGATCTGCGCAAGATATTTTTTGTAGGACGCACTGCCGGTGATGTCATCACAATACGTGAGGCTTTCGGCGATCTCCGGACTGTCCCCGAAAGCGAAGCCGCTTCCGTGGACACTCAGCGCATAGATCCCTTCGCTTTGCGCAGCGATCACCGCCGCGTGGCTTGCTGCCGTGTTGCCGAAACGTTTGACCCAGCCGGTACGGTTTTTATCGATTTTTACTGTCATGATGAGCGCTTTGCAATTGCTCTGCAAATAGGTCCCGATCGCCTTATCCTTTTCACCGTGAGGTGTCATACAGTCCAGGACCGCGTCCGCGGCAGTCAGGGCTGCTGCCAGATAGCTGTCATCCCGGCGGAGTCCAAGGTTTCCGCCGACAGTTGCCGCGTTGCGCCGTGCCTGGGAGGAGCAGAAATGCGCCGCTTCCCGGATAAAGTCCGGAACCAGGTCACTTTCAACAAGATCCTGAAGGGTACACCGCGCCCCGATACAAAGCGTATCCCCGCAGACTTCCAGTTTATCCATACCAAGGGTGTTCAGATCGATGAGATCTTTCCCTTCTGAAGAACCACCCAGACGAAGGTCATCTGTCCCGCCGGCAAGGTAAACTGCGGAAGACTCGTTTTCCTTGCGGAGTTTTACCGCTTCAAGCGGCGTTTGCGGATGGTAAATATTCATGTGCCGTCCTCCATTTCTTCCATCGCTTTCTGGAATGAAAGATTCTTATAACTCATTTTTTATCATAGCAATATTGCCGATTTTTGTAAAGGTGACATTCATATAAATTAAAGTAAGGAATATATATTGACAAATGGAACTATTTAATAAATGAATAAGAGCGGAGTCAGTCAATAGTCATTTGTTAACGCGCTTATCCTGTATTCCCACCGCTTTCAGCGGCGGGGCAGCCGCTGCAGCCGGAATATGTCGGCGGGTCAGCCTGTACACCGCATCCGGATCCATAACCGCGGCCCGCTCCCGGTCCGGCGTCACAGCGCTGTCCGGCACCTTCTCCGGCGCATAGGTGTTATCCCCGCGATCACCCGGCGGAGCACATGCGCGCCGCCGCGCCTGTACAGTGCCGCATCATCCTTCTTCAAACGCAAATAAGAGTCCCGGACGGTCACCGGATCCCTGTTCTGCCGCAGCATCGGTTCCATGCTCACGCCGCGGGTCTTGTACACCAGCGTTTCGTTCCTGCGAAGGATGCTTTCTATCCGGCTGTCTTTGATGGGATCATCCATCAATTGCTCCGATGCTCCTGAGCTGCTCCACGATTTTCCGCATGTCGCGGCGGGCCGGTTCGTCGGACACGTCCCACTCTTTGCGCATCTTCGCCACGATCTCATCCTCGGTGGTATCGCTCCCCAGGCAGTCAATGATAAAGCCCGCGGTTTCGTTGCCCCGGGCGATCCCGGAAAAGTCCGTTTCTCCGGTCGATACGACGAATGTGGTATTGCCGTCCTCATGCACCAGGAATTTGTCGTTCAGTTTCATATCATTTCATCCTTTCATCGCGTTCCAGGCGGCCTCCACCGCCGTCAGCTCCAGCGTTTTCCCGGTCATGATGTTCAGCAGCGCGTGCCGGCCGTCTTCCGAAAAGGGAAGGCGTACAGGGATAGCCTGTATTCCGCGTCCGGGCGCGGCTTATTCTGCCGAATGAGTTTTCCGGCTTTTTTATCGACTTCCCTCAGAATGTTCATGTGGGTTTCTCCTTCGGAAACATGCATACTTGATTACTCGATAAACGGCCTCAGGTTATCATGATCCTATCATCAGTTGTAGGTATGGCTTCCACACTGAAAACCATAAGTCCCACACGCACCATGTCCATCAACCTGACATCCATCATTATTACATAGAGATGTAATGATCATATCATCCACATCGAAGGCAATGATATCAAGCTCTGCTTCAACATATTTCTTCATGATGTTTTCCCCTTTCATAAAGGATAAGAAATCTATGCGATCAACCGGCCGCTGCCGTCCCGTCCGGGTATTGCCGAATTGGGATCGCGGCACGAATCGCCGTTCACTCTGTCACTTCCTCAATGCCCGCTTCCGTAACGGCCGCGGATGCCGGGCGCACCCTTCCTGTGCGTGACGATCACCACGGTCATATCCGTCATGGCAAGTAGTTTTTACAGCAAACGCTGCTCCGTATCCGGGGACAGGGTATTTTAGAAATATTTTACTCCATGATGGCCGGGGAGGGAACAGGCTTTCCTACTATAAGAGCCCAGTTTTATTTGCCTTCTGTTTGCGGAATGGAGTGCTTCGCAAGGTGCGGGAGCAAATATATATGTGTTTGCAAAAGCGGGAGCCGTAAGGAACCGCTGCGCTGAATTATGATTCGGCTCCCGAGCTTCGCTCCGCACCTGATTTCCGGGGGCTATTAACCTGTTCCGTAAGGTACGGACTTCGTCCGGTCAGATTCGGGACAGGAGCTTCGCCCCCCATACCCCCGCTTAGGAAAGTATCAGGCTCTTTATAAGACTCACACGCTTTCGCGGCGGTCACCTTTTTTCTGATAAAGGGAATTATTGTCTCACTCCGATTGATGAGCGCGTCAGGACGCTCACCTTTGTGATGGAATCGAAGCGAAGCTCCCGCTCTGAATCTGACCGGACGGAGTCCGAGCCTGAAACCATGGGACAGCCCGTTTATCGGACTGTCCCCTAATGGCACTGCCACATTTTCGAACATTAGCCGGCAGGTGGTGGTGTTGGCTGGGGGTGGGGCAGACTTTTTTCCGGTTTATTGATGAGTCCGGATCTGATGTAGTAAGATTGGAAAAAGGATCCGGGGCCTGAGGATCAGCGTCATGACCGGAAGCGAAAGCTGGAACTAATGCTGTCCTTATCTCGTATTAGAAAAAAAAAAAGGAGCGGGGGCGAAGGTTCCGGAAATACCCGGAAATATATTTCCGTGTCCTTTGTTATACGTTCTTCGGGATGTAAAGTGAACCATGATTGCGGGAAATTGCGGAAAAACCGGCAGATCCTGCCATGTCCCGTCCCGGATCAATCACAAATTGATTATAATTTCAGGTGAAACTGTTGTTTTTTTTCGAAATAATGCATTATCATTATTATAAGTCGGATTGTAAGGAGAGTTACAATGAAAAAATTCCTATTGTTTACAATTACAATTGTAATGCTGCTGACCGTTTCAGCGGTCATCGCTGATGACCTGGCGGACGTGAAGCAGGCAGGTGTCCTGCGGTTCGGTACACCGCTGGAATACATTCCGTTTGTTTTCGAAGATGAAAACGGAAAAACGACCGGGATGGATATAGCGCTGATGGAAGAAATCTGCCGGCGGATGGGGCTGAAGCTCCAGCCGGTTTCACTTGCCATCGACGGTATTATTGACGCGCTGAACATCGGTCAGGTCGATGTGATCGGCGGCGGTCTTTCCAAAACCGAAAAACGGGCATTACGGATCGATTTCACCCGGACCTATTACAATGGGGAAGCCCAGGTGATCGCGCTGTATTCCATGCCAAGGCCGGAAAGTGTCAGTGCGGAGAGCTTCCGGGGGATGAAGCTGGGTGTAGAAAAAGGTACCAGTTTCCAGGATTGGGTCCAGGAAAATCTGGTGGAAAAGGGTTATATCACCGCGAACAGCGTTTATACCTATTCAAGCGTCGCGGATGAGATGAAAGCCCTGGACCGCGGTGATGTGAATATGGTCATGATCGACCAGGATGTTTACGAATACCGTTATCGTGATACAGGAAAATATCAGGTATTCTACACCGGGTTCAATACCGAGAACTATGCCTTCGGGACCCGCAGGGAATCCACCCTGACCGCTGAGATCAACAACCAGCTGAGCGCGATGATCAAAGACGGGACCGCACAGTCTATCGCCAACCGTTTCTTTTCAATGGATTACAGCGGAAAGAACAAGCAGCAGGATATCAGCCGTCCCGCGGCCACGCTTGCGCCCGTTATACCGACAGCTGTTCCGGCACCCACTAATTGTGTGAACGCGATGAGCTATATCGCGGATGTGACGATCAAAGACGGGCAGACATTCAATCCCGGCTCCTCCTTCCGCAAGACCTGGCGTGTTTACAACAACGGTTCCTGCACCTGGGATACAAATTATTATCTGGATTTCGTCTCCGGTGACCGCATGAACGGCGGCAGTGCCCGCGTTCCGACCACGGTGAAACCGGGACAGACAGTCGATATCTCCGTGGATATGACAGCTCCAAACCGTGCCGGCAATTACAAAGGCAACTGGCAGATGCGTTCACCGCAGGGTACCGGTTTCGGCCAGGTGATCTGGGTCAGTATCCGTGTGAGCGGAAACGCACCGAAGCCCACCGCGACACCCCAGGACGGCCAGAAACGCATCATTCCGGTCATCAATTACTTCTACTCTTCCAGCAATGAAGGAAGAATGGGCGACAGCACAACAGTTTACTGGTCTGTTGAAAAAGCCTCCGGCGTTACGATCTATGTCGATGGAAACATGATCGAAAACACCTCCAAGACCCAGGGCTCCGCGCCCGTCAGCGCGACCATCCAAAGCGTGGGCCTTCATGAGATCAAACTTATCGCCCATTCTGTAACAGATGATAGCACTTCCACGATCTGGTATAACATGAAAGACGCAAGCGGCAGGGATGGCGATGGTCAGAGACGGGTCATTCCGGAGATCGATTATTTTTACGCGGATTCAAACTCCGGTTACGCCGGTGAATCCACATCGATCCATTGGGGTACAAGCAACGCGGGCGGCGTGACGATTTATGTAGACGGCTACAGTATCACCAACGGTTCCTCATCCGGTTCTTATCAGCTGCAGGCTCCGATCGCCGGAGAAGGTTCGCATGAGATCAAACTCGTCGCACATTCCGTTACCGATGATGCTGTTTCCACGATCTGGTATACGACGCTGGGTAATTCGAGCTCCGGAGGCGGCGGCGGAGACGACGGCCAGAGACAGATCACTCCTGAGATCGATTATTTCTATGCGGATTCAAGCTCCGGTTATACCGGTGAATCCACGTCGATCCATTGGGGTACGAGCAACGCGGGCGGCGTGACGATTTATGTTGATGGCTACAGTATCACCAGCGGTTCCTCATCCGGTTCTTATACGCTGCAGGCTCCGATCGCCGGAGAAGGTTCACATGAGATCAAACTCGTCGCGCATTCCGTTACCGATGATGCCGTTTCCACGATCTGGTACACGACGCTGTCAAATCCGAGCTCCGGAGGAGGCGGAAATGATGATTGGGAATACTCAGGAGGGACTGACTATTCATGGACCGGAGGAGGCAGTGAGAGTTATACCGACGGCGGTTATGACTGGACCGGCGGTGGCAATGATAGCTACACCGACGGCGGTTATGACTGGTCCGGCGGAGGCGATTATTCTTCCTCGGGCGGCGATTCCGGCGGCAGCAGTTGGGATGACATGGGTTTTACAGATGATGACTGGAAGGTACTTGAGGAGCTGTTTTCCGATTATTTCTAAAAACCGGATCGTTTTGTCATAAGCAAAACACAAAGACAACGGGTACAGGATGATTTCCTGTACCCGATTTTTTTTGCCGGCGCTGAAATGAAATGCATCAGAAATTTCCGGGCTCACCCTTATAACTGATTTCTGTATTCGTTGGCACTGACCCCGGTCACTTTTTTGAATATTTTCGCGAAATGCGCGCTGTCCGTATATCCGACCATCATACCGATATCACCGACGCGCAGGCTCGGATCCCGGAGCAGCTCTTTCGCCGCGCTGACCCGGATCCCGTTCAGGATGTCATAAAAACTCTGTCCGGCATATTTATTCAGCAGCTTGGAAAGGTGCCATTGGGAAACATAACAGATCTCAGCCACATCCTGCAGAGAAAGTTTCTCCGTATAATGCTTTTCCATGTAAGCCACGGCCTGATTGACGATAAAACTGCCCGTATTCTGTTCGGACGGGGCCAGCTCCCGCCTGCCCGCTTTTTCAGCCATGACCGTCATCGCCTCGTCGATCTCCGCCATTTTCGATGGCTTCAGCAAAAAACGGGTAACGCCCAGGCGGATCGCCTCCTGGGCGTAGGAAAAATCACGGTAACCGGTCAGCACCGTCACCTGCATCTCCGGAAATTCGGAACGCAGGCCGGCCAGCATCATCAGACCGTTCTGACCCGGCATACAGATATCCGTGATCAGGATATCCGGCCGGACTTCGCGGATCAGCCGCGCGCCGCTTCGGGCGTCCGCGGCCGTCCCCGCGACTTCACAGTTATATTTATCCCATTTGATGACTTTCCGCAGCCCTTCGACGATGATCGCCTCATCATCGACCAGGACCACGCGCAGTTTTGAAGATTCGTTCATCCTTTGATCGCTCCCGCTGTCAGGCCTTTGATAATATGCTTCTGGAGCATGATATAGACCAAAAGCACAGGGATCACTACCAGAACAACGGAAGATGCCATCAGCCCGTAGTTCACCCCCGCCTGGGAACTGATCTCATTCAGCAGCCCCGTGATCGCTTTTTCCTTCGGATAGCGCAGGAAGAAAGACTGTGTGAAGAGGTCGTTATAGCTCCACAGGAAGGTAAAGATCGCGACAGTGGCGAAGGAAGATTTCGCCGCGGGGATGATAATATTGAAATAGATCTGGAAGACATTGCAGCCTTCGAGGTAAGCGCTTTCCTCCAGTTCGATGGGGACTGTCTGGATAAAGCCCATCAGCACGATGATCGAAAAGCACAGGTTCCCGGCGATCTGCGGCAGGATGACCGCCAGCATGCTCAGCCAACGGTTGCCCTGTCCCGCGATGCCCATAACGACTTCCATCCGGAACACCGGGATGATCGTCGCGAAGACCGGGAACATCATCCCGCCCATGATCAGGCTGTAAAGCAGCCCCCGACCGCGGAAGGAATAACGCACCAGGCCGTAGGAAGCCAGCCCCGCCAGGATGATAACGACGATCGTCACAGTTCCTGAGATGATAAAGCTGTTCATGTAAGCGTTCTTGAAATCGGAACGCTGCCAGGCAAGGATATAATTGTCAAAGGTAAAGGCATCCCCCAGCGGCAGTGAGAAAGAATCGCTGAGGATCAGCCCCTTCTTCCGGAAGGAATTCAGGATCACCCAGATGAAAGGATAGATCGTCGTCAGTGCCCAGATGCTGAGTACGATATAGATCAGGACCGTCGATATTGAAGTTTTCGCCGTATTCTTTTTCATCTCCGCCTCCCTTTAGAAATCTTCCGAAGGTTTGAACACCCGGTTGGTGACATTGGAAAGGATGATCCCCAGGACCACGATCAGGACCGCGATCGTCGACCCGTAGTCCACATTCATCCGGTTGAAAGTCTGGTCGTACATATAAGTGCCCGTCAGCCAGCCCTGATTTTCCGGCATGCCTGCCCCGAACATGACCCAGGGCAGGTCAAACACTTTCAGCGCCCCCGTGATCGCCAGCACCAGACAGGTCCGCAGCACGTTGCGCAGCAGCGGAAGCGTGATATAACGTACCTTTTTCAATCCGTCCGCCCCGTCCAGCGCCGCGGCTTCATAGAGGTCCGTCGGGATATTGTTGATCCCGGTGATGAGGATCACAAAATAAAACCCGACGTACTGCCACATGACCGGCATGAACATCGTCGTCATGAAATGCTTCGTGTCCTTCCAGTCCAGCCAGTCAACGATCATTTTTCCGTTTGATTTCACTTCGGAATGGATCCAGCCGAGTTTCAGCAGGATCTGGTTGATCATCCCGCCTTTATACAGGAAGATCAGGTTGAACATCAACCCCAGCGCCGTCGCCGAGATGACGATCGGGAAAAAGTATACGGTACGGAAAAACTGCTGACCGTGTTTGATATTGTCTACCAACAGGGCAAGTACCAGCGCGATCCCCACCTGAAAGGCCACCGTGCAGATGATCAGAATGGCCGTATTCTTCATCGCGATCCTCATATACGGGTCTGTGAAAAGACGGGCATAGTTTTCATACCAGGGGGTATTCAGTCCTTCGGGAGCACGTCCGAGCCCTCCAATCGAGAGAAATGTATTCAGAATATTCTGAAGGAACGGATAATAAAGGAACACGAGTATGAAAAGAAAAGCAGGCACCAGAAAGACGATCAGCGGTGATTTCTTCTTGTAGATCATTGATTTCATAGCTACTCCCTGCGAGACGAAGGGGCAGACCCTCCTGTCTCCTTCTGAACAATTTTGTCCGATTTTCAAAAAATCAGGGCTGCGGATCCGCAGCCCTGATTTCGTGATACACAGTTCAGTTCAGCGCGATGGCGGAAGCAACTGCTTCTTCGGCGGTCATCTTGCCGGTCACAACGTTCTGAACATTGCCGAACAGGTCGCCCTTCGCTTCGGAGGTGATGGTGTCCTGCACCGCGCCGGCGATCCCGGTGATGGCGGCATTCGCGTCCGCGGCGGACTGCTGGAGAATGTTCAGGCCTTCCGGCTTCGCGCCGTTGACCAGAGCGGTCACTTCGGTGGTGACGAACTTGCTCAGGACTTCATCGGAGGTCAGGTAGGTCACGAATTCGACAGCAGCTTCACGCTTGGCAGGATCTTCCCAGGCCTTGCGGGTGATGAAGTAGCCCATGGAAATACCGCCGATGGCATCGCTGGCAGGACGGTCGCCCTTACCGGGGACATAGGAGATCGCGTAATCTTCGAGGGTATCTTCATGGTTGCCGGTGAAATAGCCGACCTTCCAGGAACCGTCGATGAGGAAGGCGGCTTCGCCTTCACCGAACATCGCGACGGTTTCAGCATCGGTGGCGGTAAGTGTGTTCTTCGGGAAGAATCCGCGTTCATAGAGGTCCTTGAGGTCATTCAGGCCGGCCACCCATTTCGCGGCAGCGGCGTCATCCATGGAAGCGGGGACATCCAGATGGTTGGCAAGGCTGCCGTTGTTCATCACAACGAATTCGAACCAGTAGTGAGGAACTTCCACGAGGGAGCAGGCGATCGGGGTATAACCGTTGTCAAGGATCGTCTGGCAGTCAGCAAGGAACTGATCCCAGGTGTAATCCGGGCCCGGTACTTCGATGCCGCAGGCATCCAGGACGGACTTGTTGACGAACATGTTTTCCCAGTAACCGTAGGAAGGGACAGCATAGCTCTTGCCGTCAGAGGCAACCGCCAGCATGGAATCCTTCATGTTGGTCGCGTAATCCGGATATTCGGCACGGATCTCATCGATGGAGACCACCTTGCCGGCAGAGACGAAGGGTTCCGCGTCGGCATTGGTGAAGAAGAAGAGGACATCCGGTTCGCTTCCGGTCTCGAAATCGGTCAGGACACGAGCTTTCCACTCTTCGTTGGAAGTGGCGGAGCCGTCATTGACCTTGTTCCCGGTCCGGGCTTCATATTCGGCAACAGCCGCTTCAAAATTCGCGCGGTTCCCGTCATCGCCGCCATAAGAGGTAACGACATTCAGGCTCACGTTTTCAGCCGCCGCGGACAGGACAGCAGCCAAAACCATTACGAAAACCAACAAGACAACAGACTTTTTCATGATTTACTCCTTTGCATAAAAATGCCATAACGGGCATTTCTTTCTGATTGTTATCTTCGATTATATGGAAAACATGAAAAATCCGAAAGAGCAGGGATTGCCTTTTTTTGTCGATTTTTGTTAACCGACCCCACCGTTATAACAGCAGCCTGTGAGTTATCTCCCCATTGATCTTCATCTTCGCTGCTCTGCCGAAAATACGAAAATGCCAGGCTTTTTTTACAGCCAGGCAGTTGTTGGCAGTGACTCCCCGGGGTCGGTTTCGCCTGACTCGCTTGCGAGTCAGTGGAA
>DAIMGK010000006.1:45420-62634 GCA_036723985.1 Flexilinea sp. | reverse complement strand
GGGAAAAAAGGGTGAAAACAGCCCTTTTTTCTTTTTTTAAGTGGCAAACTCGGGGTATATCACAAAGCACTGCTCCAATCAACACTCCATCCGAATTCTTCGCTTCCGCCTGCCTTTTCCTGTTTTTGAAAAGGTGCCGGTAACGGACAGTAACCGGCACCACTGGCATGTTCTGGTCCGTTATTTATTATCATTTTCCGAACTGTTTTCGCCGTGATCCAGGACCAAACGCGGAGCATAGGGATTTCCGACCGGCTTACCGATAATTCCTTCTTCTTCCATCCGGGCCAGCAGCTTATTGGCACGTTTGGTACCGATGTTCAGCCGGCATTCCAGCATGGCGGCGGAGGCCTTTCCGACCCGGCGGACCAGTTTTACGGCTGTATCGTATAATACATCCCCATCCATTGCAGGCGGCTGCGCTGTATTCCCGTCGTCCGCAAGATCTGCCGAAGTGTCAGCAGGCGCTTCCGGATCGAGGATGATTTTTTCAGTGTCCGGATGCGAAAAATCCACCGGATCGGGATCCTGTTTTTCAGGAGAGGCTGCCGTCTGCCTTTTTTTCCGCCACCAGCTGACGATCCGCCGGACCTCATCATCCGAAACAGTAACGCACTGCAGCCGTTTCAGCGAAGTTTCTTCCGCGGAAAGCAAATACATATCGCCCTTTTCAAAGAGCTCCTCCGCGCCGGGACGGTCAATAATGACCCGGCTGTCTATTTGAGAGGGAACGTTAAAGGCGATCCGTGTCAGGAAATTCCCTTTGATGGTATCGCTGATCAAATCCCGGGACAGGTACGTTGACAAGACAATCAGATGAATTCCCGTCATTTGGGCAGACCGTGCCAGAAGCACAATGATGTTTTCAATTTCGTGCCCGGCCTCGAGCATCAGATTTGTCAGTTCATCGATCACAACGACGATATAAGGCAGCTGTTTATCCGGAAATTTCCGGTTGTAAGCCTGAAAATCGCTGACGCCGTTTTCCAAAAGATGCTGTCTGCGCATATTCATTTCATCCTGGACCCACTTCAGGACATTGCACGTCCGGTCAATATCCGTAGTCACCGGTGCGATAAGATGAGGGAGCCCGTTATATTCGGTCAGTTCCTTGTATTTCAGACCCGTTATGAAAAGTTTCAGCCGTTCCGGAGAATTATGCAGCAAAAGGCAGGAGAGGATCGCGTTCAGAAAAACAAATTTGCCGGTACCGGACGCGCCGCCGATCAGCAGATGCGGCATATATCTCAGGTCCTCACTAAACGCGGTGCCCATGTAATCTTTTCCAAGCGCGATACCCAGTTCATAACCGCGTTTCCGGAAATCACCGCTTTCGATCACTTCCCGCAGAGAAACCGGAATACGGTTCTGATTTCCCACACAGATCCTGACAAAGGACTCCCCGTCAGCCGGGGGATCGATCGTCAGCTGTTTCACTGTCAATGCCATTTCAAGGTCCGGACGAAGGGCCTCGATTTTTTTGAACGGGACAACAGACTTTCGTCTGCCCCGTTCGATAAAGCCCGGCTCGACATCGAATTGTGTAAATGCCGGGCCGCAATGGATCGCTGTGACAGTTGCGGGGGCGCCGTAAGTATCCAGCACCAGTTCGATCGTTTCCGCCTGCTTTTTGATCATCGGGTCATCAGGAGTGATTCCTTCGTATTGCCTGACCGGGTCAAGAATTTGCGCCGGATCCGGCAGGAGCGGGGTTTCACTGTTTTCATCCGGATCCGTCTTACGCTCCAGTCCTGCAAACAGGTCGGAAGCATGATTTTCCATTCCGATCCCGGCAGCATTCAGATACGCGTTGATGCTGCTTCCTGCCGGCGGCATTTCCTCCCCGGAAAGATTTTCCTTCGCCAACGCTGTGATTTCGTTATAGCATTTGCGAATAGCCCGGATATTTATGTTCAGCGCGTCCGTTTCCGAATCAGAGGGGACCTTCCTTTCAGAAAGCAATGCCGACAGCCCGGAAAGCTGATTTATCATATCTTTTGCTAAAAGATCAAATTGCTCTATTTTGTTGTTGATATCATCATTGTTCATAATTCATCTTCCGTTATCTCTGAGATCAAGGGACATGATCCGAAAATACGCTCATGTTTTCACTGTTAATATAATTATGCCGACCGGAGAATAAACTCTGCCTCTTCCTGTGAAAGCTGATTATACCCCTCTTTATTGTATCGGGAAAAGATCCCGTTAAGGGACATCAGGTTTCCTGCCATTCTTAATTATAATAGATAACCCCGGGAAATATCGTCCGTATTTTTAGAAAAAGAAAAGCATCCCGGTCAGCGGATACGAGCCCGGCAGAGCCCCGGGCGCCAGATACAGATACCAGGCGGAAGATATTCAATTCAAACCTTGCGTGGAGATTACAACTGTATTACAATTATAAAAATTATTTTTTCAGGAGAACGGCCGTGAGTGACAAAAAACTGGTCATTCAGAAACAGAAATACACAGGGGAAACCATTGTTACATCCATGCGGATCCCTAAAGATCTGCTTGCGGATCTTGACAGGGTGGCAAAGGAATCAAACAGGACGAGAAATGAGATCCTGATGATGTGCCTGGAGTTCGCTTTGGAAAATATGGAAATCAAATGAGAGGACTGGACTGATATGGGAAAATTTGTGATCGAATGTCCGCAGTGCGGAAAGTTTGCGGAAGCTTCAACCGGTTTTTTCGCGAAAAAGAAAATTGAATGTACCTGCGGATACATTATCAACGTACGAACAGATAAAATGACTTCAAAAGTCTGCCCGCATTGCGGCAATACAGTGATTTTTGATCAGAGTAAAGGTTCTGATGCCCGCTGCCCGGTCTGCAGGCAACCCATCAACACAATGTCCGATCAGGCAAAGATGGAAGAGATCTCCTGTGAACAATGCGGAGTCCGGTTCACGGTCAGCAAAGCAGCAGCATCTTATGTATGTCCGGTATGCGATCATGTCAATGATGTCGCTGAACGGATCGCGAAGGAAAAGATCCGCAAAGACGGGCTTGCCAGTATTATCAAATACGAAGGCGATACCGATACACTTGTCTGGAAACACCCCATTGAGGATTTCAACTATGGATCACAGCTCATTGTCCATGAAAGTCAGGAAGCGGTATTCTACCGGGACGGACAGGCGCTGGATCTTTTCGGCGCCGGGCGCTATACGCTGGAAACGCAGCAGCTGCCTATGCTCGAAAGGATATTCAAACTGCCGACCGATACCGAAGGGACTTTTCATTCAGAAGTATATTACATCAACCTCGCCACGGTCATGGGGATCAAATGGGGTACGGATTCCAAAGTCCGGATGTTCGACCCCGGTTCCGGAATGCATGTGGAACTCGGAGCCTGCGGCGAATTCAACATCCGCGTGATCAATTCCCGGAAACTTCTGGCGAAGCTCGTGGGAACAGGGGGCGCACTGAAACAGGAACAGCTCATCGGAATGGGGGACGGCAGAGGTTATTTCCGCGGCATGATCATGGCCCAGGTCAAGAGCTATCTTGCCCAGGCGATCAGGAGCGCAAACATCAGCATTCTTGAAATCGACGAACATTTGATGGACCTTTCCTCCGAACTTCGCGAACGGCTGAACGGCTTTCTTTCGGATTACGGTCTGGAAATGCCGGAATTCTTTGTTACCCGTGTCATAACTCCGGATGATGATCCGAATTTCCGCCGGATGAAGGAACAGTATGCCCAGCAGTTTTTACTGGTCCGTCAGGAGCAGATCCGCAAACAGGAAGCCGAAGCAGCCGCACAAAGGAAAGAAGTGGAAGCCACCACCGAAGCACGAATGAAGATCATCGGGGCGCAGGGCGACGCGGAAGCGCTGCGGGCAAAGGCACAGGCGGAAGCGGATGCATACCGCATGCAGGCGGAGGCGGAAGCGCTTGAAATGAAGATGAAAGGCTATTCATACCAGCAGGAGACCGCCCGACAGGTCGGGCTGGAGGCTATGAAGAACGGGATCGGCGGCGGAACCGCCGCGGGAACGCTGGGGGATCTTGCCGGGCTGGGGATCAGCCTCGGAGCGATGGGCAGCGTGATCGGGATGACAAAAGACGCGCTTAAACCGGCTGCCGAAACCGCAAAGGATCTCGGTCAGATGGCAGGCGCTTCTGTTTTTGAAAACGGAGGATGGGACTGCGAATGCGGACAGAAAGGCAACACGGGCAATTTCTGTATGAACTGCGGTACACGAAAACCGCAGCCAAAAGCAGCGCCGGAGACCTGGGACTGTGAATGCGGGCAAAAGGGAAATACCGGAAAATTCTGCCCGAACTGCGGCGCGAAACGACCCGAGATCAATACCGGGTGGGACTGCACCTGCGGCCAGAAGAACAACATGGGAAAGTTCTGCGCGAACTGCGGAAAGAAACGGGAGGAGTAAGACATGAACAGTCAATTGCGCATCGGTATCATTTTATTGATCGTTCTGGCAGTCTTTTCAGTGATTTCCTTTGCCTGCCCGTTTTCCCATACGCCGGTATTCTGGCTGTCTTATGGAATGGGAGTGTTTGCTCTGCTGGTGTTGGGTTGTGTTCTTTTATCCATGTTCGGAACAGGAACAACGGTCCAAAGCAAGTTTTACGGTTTTCCCGTGACACGGATCGCCTGGAGCTATGCTGCGGTGCAGCTGATTTTGAGCCTGATCTTTATGATCATGGCAGAAAAGATCCCGGTTTGGGTTCCTGCGATCGTTTATGTGGTGTTATTTGCCGCCGCGGCGATTGGTCTGATCGGTGTGGATTCCATGAGGGAGGAGATCACACGGCAGGATGCCAAATTGAAAACCGACGTCTCCTGCATGACAACACTGCGCTCCATCGTCTACCCCTTGGCGGATCAATGCGCCGACCCGGAAGCGAAGAAAGCGCTGCGGAAACTGGCAGACGAATTCCGCTACAGTGATCCTGTCAGCAGCGAAGCCCTGAAACCGGTTGAAAATGACCTTCAGGTTTTTGTCTCTGATCTCCAGAACGCAGTCAGCAGCGGCGATTCCGCAGCCATCACCGCGCTGTGCGGGAAGATCAGCACCGTTCTGACCGAACGAAATCGGCTGTGCAAGCTGAATAAATGACGGTACAGGCGGGTCATGATAGAATTGGAGTCAGGGAGTCTTTATGCTTAGACCAACCGCTTTGCAAGTCGATGCAGTGCGAGATTATTATCTAAAGATCCTTTTTGACAACGGAGAAACCAGCTTTCGGATGTATCACCATTCATCAATGGAAGCTGGAACGGAAAACTCGCAGATCCGGTATATTTTATTCGCGTTCAGACAGATGGTTTCACGATCATTTGGCCGGATGGGCAGGATCTCTTCCCGGATGATGTTTATTGAATGAGCGCTAAAAATCTGCTATGAATAATGCTTTTGACTTATCAAAATTTGACGAATACAGAGAAGACAACAGAAGGGAAGTGAAGTCAGCCAAAGATGGACTTCCTGTTTCGCTTTGGGAAACTTATTCATCCATGTGTAATACATATGGCGGAGTAATTATTTGCGGAATCAAAGAGCAGTCTGATCATTCATGGAAAACAACAGGTTTGAAAGACAGTTCCGCGTTAAAAAAGGTCTTTTGGGATACGATCAATAACAGGAAAAAGGTCAGTATCAATCTGTTGAAAGAGACTGACTTATCAGACTACGAAATAAACGGCGATGTGATTCTTGTGATAAGAGTTCCACGAGCATCTAAAGAAGTTCGCCCTGTATATATCAATGATAATCTGATGTGCGGAACCTATAAAAGAACCTGGGAGGGAGATTATCATTGCACACCGCGTGAGATCAGGGCGATGCTTCGTGATCAGGCTGAAGAAAGTCCGGACATGAAGGTATTGGAGAATAAAAAGATCGAAGATTTTGATCAGGAAAGCATACGTTCTTATCGTATTCGTTATAATACAAGGCATGAAGGGACTGCCTGGACAAAGCTTCCGAATGATCAGTTTTTGGTCAAGATCGGAGCTGCCAGTGATGAAACAAGCGATCACGCGATCCATCCCACTGTGGCAGGACTCCTGATGTTCGGGCAGGAATATTTGATAACCAGAGAATTCCCGGAATATTTTCTGGACTATCGGGAAAAACTGGATTCTTCGATCCGATGGACAGACCGGGTACAGTCCCAATCCGGAGACTGGTCCGGAAATGTGTTTGATTTTTTCTCGTTGATTTATCCGAAAATCACCGCTGATTTCAAACGTCCCTTTAGGACAGATGGTCCCTATCGGGTGGAAGAAACACCAAAACATTTGGCAGTCCGGGAAGCTATCGCAAATTGTCTGGTCAACAGCGATTTCTTTCAACCCTGGTGTATAGTCATTGAACGATATCCGGATAAAATTGTTCTTTCGAATCCCGGGACAATTCTCCCCGGGAAAAAGCAGATGCTGAAAGGCGGTATTTCAGAACCGCGAAATAAGAATCTTTTGAAAATGTTCAATTTGATCGGTATCGGTGAACATGCAGGAAGCGGTGTTCCTGATATCTATGACATATGGAAATCAGAAGGACTGGAATCTCCTGAGATTCAGGAACAATTCGGAACAGATAAACCGGATCGGACGACAATGATCCTGCCGCTCGTTTCGGTAAAAAAGGCGGAAAACAATCGGAAAAAACAATCGGAAAAAACAATCGGAAAAAACAATCGGAAAAAGCTGCTGAATATAGAGAATTGATCATAAACGCTCTTAAATATAAGCATTTGCATACATCTGAAATTGCAGAAATTCTTTCATTAAGTGTTCCCAGAACACGTGTTATTCTGCGAAGACTTATCGAAGAAGGAATTCTAGACACTGACGGTGCAGGGCGTGCAAGAATTTATAAATTACCGGTTCAATCTGATTCTGACGAAATTCAGTAAGTGTTTGGAAATTTGGGAGGGGTAATATGGCGATATTTCGATGCAAAATGTGCGGCGGGGATCTGAAAGTACAGGAAGGGGCTACGACCTGTTTCTGCGGGTATTGCGGAACGCAGCAGACAATTCCGACCAATAAAGATGAAAAGCTTCAGGGCTTGTTCAACCGTGCAAATGTACTTCGCATGAAAGCTGAATTCGATAAAGCTGCCGATGTTTATGAAAAGATCCTTCTGACCGACCAGACCGAAGCCGAAGCTTATTGGGGATTGATCCTCTGCAAATACGGTATCGAATATGTCGAAGATCCCGCAACATATAAACGCATCCCGACCTGCCATCGGGCGTCCTATGATCCGGTAAGGACTGATGAGGATTACAGAAACGCGCTGAAATATGCCGATGTTGTCCAGCGGAAAGTTTACGAAGCGGAAGCAGCGAAAATAGACGAGATCCAAAAGGGTATCCTGGCGCTTGCGCATAAGGAATCCCCTTATGACGTCTTCATCTGCTACAAAGAAACCGATGACCGGGGAAACCGCACACAGGACTATGTCCTCGCCACTGACATCTATTACCAGCTGACAAACGAAGGATTCAAGGTTTTTTTCGCGGCAATATCACTGGAGGACAAGCTTGGTTCGGAGTATGAACCAGTGATTTTTTCCGCGATAAATACGGCAAAAGTCATGCTGGTTGTTGGCACAAAACCTGAATATTTCAACGCGGTTTGGGTGAGAAACGAATGGTCCCGCTTCCTGAAGATTATTCAAAAAGACCGGACGAAACTATTGATCCCCTGTTACAAGGGTATGGATCCCTATGAACTTCCGGAGGAATTTGCCCATCTCCAGGCCCAAAACATGGATAAGATCGGTTTCAGCACTGACCTGATCCGCGGAATTAAAAAGGTTCTCGATTTCATTTCCGATAAAGATCATCTATCCGGCAGCCGGTCAGAATCAAAATCAAAGGAAAATGACATCGATAAACTGCTGAAGCGGGGAAAGATTGCGCTTGAGGATAATGAATGGGTAACCGCAGATGCCTTATTTGAACAGGTTCTGGCTCAGGACATCTATTGTGCACCCGCATATTATGGAAAGTTTCTCGCAAGGTATCACATTGGGGATGATCAGAGCCAATATACCTGTTTAACCGCGGCAAACAAGGGGAGCATCCCGGCATCTAAGGATAATTTTCCTGAGGATTTTCGTAGAAAAGGAAACTCACATATAACCGATATGGCAAACCGTTATGCAGTACCCGGAATTCTGGATGCGGAAGATATCGTGAATTATTATACAAATCATGTAAACAATTGTACCTGCTCTTCAACATATAAAAGAGAGGTTGAGAACATCAAAAATCAAACCGAAACGATCCTTTCTGACAAAACATTGGCACGTGCTGAACAATATGGGAATGAAAATTTAAAGGATCAGATAAACCAGCTGAAGCTCAGTATTCAAAAAAAATCGAGTGAATTAATTTTGCAAGCGAAAACTGCCGATGAAGCCAAAAAAAATAATGAATTCAACAAATGCATACAAATAATCGATAAGGAAATTGTCAGTAAAAGTGAAGAAGCACAAAAAATGAAAAAAGATAAAGATATGCAATATCTCATTTCATATTTAGCTTATTTTGTACTTATTTCTCTCATATTAGGCGGAATATTAATGGGTCTTGGTGAAAATAACCGAAGTCTCCGTTTGATCGGAGTAATTTTCTTTGCATTGTTTTGGATCGTGTCAATTATTATACTAATTATCTCAAAAAGAAGAAAACGCTTGCTGGCAAACGGGACAATTATCAGATGGGAAAGAAAAAATTCCGGAAAGAAAAAGTGAAACAAAAAATGAAGATCGATTTCAGGATGAACACTGATGCGGGGACAGTCTGCGGTGCCGAATCGCCTTATAGAAACCTGCCCGGCTGACATCTTCTGAATCGTCAGTTTTTTAGGATATTAAACAGGGCGGCTTTTAAAAACGGCCCGGAAAGCAGAGAAGATCATGGCAATATTTCGATGCAAAATGTGCGGCGGGGACCTGAATGTACAGGACGGGGCAACGACCTGTTTCTGCGAGTTTTGCGGAACACAGCAGACAATTCCATCCAATAAAGATGAAAATCTGCAGAGGCTTTTCAACCGGGCGAATGTGCTGCGAATGAAGTCCGAGTTTGACAAGGCGTCTGACATTTACGAAAAGATCCTTCAGGCTGATGAAACTGAAGCTGAGGCTTATTGGGGGCTGATCCTCTGCAAATACGGCATCGAATATGTCGAAGATCCCGCGACGTCCAAACGCATCCCGACCTGCCACCGGGCATCCTATGATCCGGTAAGGACAGATGAGGATTATAAAAACGCTCTGAAATATGCCGACGTTGTCCAGCGGAAAGTTTACGAAGCGGAAGCCGCAAAAATAGACGAGGTCCAAAAGGGTATCCAGACACTTGCGCAAAAGGAATCCCCATTTGACGTCTTCATCTGCTACAAAGAGACCGATGACAGCGGAAACCGCACCCAGGACAGCGTGATCGCTAACGATATTTACTATCAACTGACTCATGAAGGCTTCAAAGTCTTTTACGCGGCAATATCGCTTGAAGACAAACTCGGTTCGGAATATGAACCTGTGATCTTCTCCGCCTTGAATACTGCCAAGGTAATGCTGGTGCTGGGGACCAAGCCTGAATATTTCAATGCGGTTTGGGTAAAAAATGAATGGTCGCGCTTCCTGAAGATCATCCAGAAAGACCGGACGAAGATGATGATCCCCTGTTATAAGGACATGGATCCCTATGAACTTCCTGATGAATTTGCCCATCTCCAGTCCCAAAACATGGATAAAATCGGTTTTATCAATGACCTTGTCCGCGGCATAAAGAAAGTTTGCAATCATGTGTCTGGAAAAGAAAACCTGCCAGGCAGCCAATCAAAACCGATACCGCAGGTAATTAACACGGATAAACTGATGGTGCGGGGGAGAATGTCGCTTGAGGATAAAGAATGGGAAGCCGCAGATGCGTTATTTGAACAGATTCTGTCTATGGACCCCTATTGCGCGCCGGCATATTACGGGAAGTTTCTCGCAAAGTATCACATCTGGGATGATCAGAGCCAATATGACTATCTATCCGCAAAAAACAAGGGGATAAAACCAAGAATTGTTAAGATTGATATTCCCGCAGAACATAAAATAAATATGGCGAACCGTTATGCGGTCCCCGGAGTTCTGCCTCCGGAAAGGATTATGGATCATTATATTTATTCTTCCCGTTACCATGATGAAACAGAGTATTACTCAACATACGAAGATGAGGTTGAAAACATTAAATATCAGGCCCAGACGATATTGTCTGACAGATTACTGGCACGTGCTGTTCAATACGCGGATAACGAGCTAAAATATCAGATCAACCGGCTGACGCTCAGTATTCAGCAAAAATCGAATGAATTAATACAGAAAGCGAAAGCTGCCGATGATGAGACAAAGAGAGTTGCATACGATAAGTTCAATATATATTTAAAGTCAGTTGATCAACAAATCGTCTCCATGAATAAAGGTGCACAAAAAGAATGTGAATCTCGTAAAGAAGAGGAAAAGAAAGCAAAAAGAAAAAAAAGGGAAGATCGCTTTTTTTATCTGATAAAGGTGTTTTTGTTTTTCTTTATTCCTTATATTTTTTTCAGATTATTGAGGAAGGCTTCTCATCCCGGACTTACGTTTCTTTGGTGCATTTTGTTCGGATTATCTATTACTTTAGATCTGTGTTTTCTTGGGAATTTAATTAGGGAATTATCTGATTTATTTGGTAAAAAATAGATGAAGGGATTATTTTCACCTGTGCTTATAAAGCAGAAGACTGGAAACTGACCTTAGATTTCAGGACGACATTTTCTGAATTGTCAGCTTTTTACGATATTAAACAGGGCAGTTTATAAAATCTATCCGGAAAGAAGAGGAGATCATGGCAATATTTCGATGCAAGATGTGCGGCGGGGACCTGAATGTACAGGACGGGGCAACGACCTGTTTCTGCGAGTTTTGCGGAACACAGCAGACAATTCCATCCAATAAAGATGAAAATCTGCAGAGGCTTTTCAACCGGGCGAATGTGCTGCGAATGAAGTCCGAGTTTGACAAGGCGTCTGACATTTACGAAAAGATCCTTCAGGCTGATGAAACTGAAGCTGAGGCTTATTGGGGGCTGATCCTCTGCAAATACGGCATCGAATATGTCGAAGATCCCGCGACGTCCAAACGCATCCCGACCTGCCACCGGGCATCCTATGATCCGGTAAGGACAGATGAGGATTATAAAAACGCTCTGAAATACGCCGACGTTGTCCAGCGGGAAGTTTACGAAACGGAAGCCGCAAAAATAGACGAGATCCAAAAGGGTATTCTGGCTCTTGCGCAAAAGGAATCGCCATTCGACATCTTCATCTGCTACAAAGAGACCGATGACAGCGGAAACCGCACTCAGGACAGCGTGATCGCCAACGACATCTATTACCAGCTGACAAATGAAGGCTTCAAAGTTTTTTATTCTGCGATATCACTGGAGGACAAGCTCGGTTCGGAGTATGAACCGATCATCTTTTCCGCAATCAATACAGCAAAAGTCATGCTGGTGCTGGGGACCAAGCCTGAATATTTCAACGCGGTTTGGGTAAAAAATGAATGGTCGCGCTTCCTGAAGATCATCCCAAAAGACCGGACAAAACTGTTGATCCCCTGCTACAAGGACATGGATCCCTACGAACTTCCGGATGAATTTGCCCATCTCCAGGCTCAAAACATGGAAAAGATCGGTTTTATCAATGACCTTATCCGCGGAATAAAGAAGGTTTGCACTCCTTCTTCCGGGGTTGAGGATTTATTCGGCAGCCGGTCAGAATCGAAACCGAAGGAAAAAAATAAGGATAAACTGTTGGAGCGGGGAAGGATGGCGCTCGAGGATAAAGAATGGGAAGCCGCCGATGCCTTATTTGAACAGGTTCTGGATCAGGACATCTATTGTGCGCCGGCATATTATGGAAAGTTTCTCGCAAAATATCACATCTGGGATGATCAGAGCCAATATGACTATTTAACTTCAGCAAACAAGGTGATAATTCCAAAAGAAGAGGTGGTTGATATTCCTGTAGAGAACTCACATATAATCGATATGTCCAATCGTTATACAATCCCCGGATATATAAATTCAGAATATATCATAGGTTGCTATACAGCACCAATAAAATACAGTTCCGAAGATTCTGCAAAAATTGAGAATATCAATTATCAAACCAAAACCATCCTTTCTGACAGATTATTAGCACGTGCTGTTCAATATGGAGATGACAAATTAAAAGATCAGATAAACCATTTGACTCTTAGTATCCAGCAAAAATCGAATGAATTAATTCAGGAAGCGAAATATTCAGATGACGCAGTAAGGAAAAATGTATATAATACATTCATTCAGCAAACTGATGATCACATTGTTAAATTGAACAGAGATGCTCAAAGAAGACTCGAAAGTGATTACCACAGTTGTAGCGACGAAACCAAAAACATAGGCAATTTATCAGATTTCCAAAGAACCGCATTAATTGAAATGCTTGAATCAATAAGATGGTATAAGGATTCTGAAAGACTTATTGAAGAATGTAACAAAAATACAGGCGAAGATAATAAAAAATCAAATATAAAACCATCTGTTGTGATATGCATCATTATATTACTTATTGTTTTCTTCTTTATAATAGCGAGCAGTGTTCGATTCTGAATCGCAACAAAATCTGATGAAATTTTATTCGAAAAACTAAAAGCTGAATCTTTGCTGCATCGTTATTCTGACAGCCGTTGTCTGGATCGATCTGTTCCGTCTTCATATAACAGGCAGAACAGATCGACTGAATTGAACAAACGGGCTCATGATGCTTTACAATTTACCGGTGGTACTCCTTTTGTTCACTGCCTTTCAGAAACAAATCACTTACAACCCTTATTCCTTTGATAATCTGATTTTCGTCTTAATTATTTATATATTATCTTGCTTTTTTCGTATTTCCAGAACATAATTTGGTAGTAATGTTGATTAGCACGTCCATAAAATATTGCTTCTTCCATAATAACCCCAATCATATAAAAAACGGTCAGGAGAATTGTCTTTTTCTGATGGTGTGAACGTCTCTGTGTGAAATTTTTGCAGACAGGTGCAATAATTTTTTAAATAGAATATTCTAATTTTCCACGCTCAGATTGCTTTTTCGTATAAATTTATAACAAATTTATTTGCTTTTTCGTTGTATTCCAATACATTTCAACTTGCTTTTTCGTATTTTCAGGATATAATATGGTAAAACAAATATTTGGATCGGAGATCTGTCATGATATTGAAACGAAAAATATATGATAAGCTGCTGAACTGGAAGAAGAAAAACAGCGGGAAAACGGCATTATTGATCGATGGCGCGCGGCGTGTCGGGAAAAGCTACATTGCTGAATTATTCTCGGTAAACGAATACAAAAGCCATATTCTGATCGATTTCGCGAATGTATCCGATGAGATCCAAAATTTGTTTGTGCATGAAAGTTATGATCTGGACCTCTTTTTCGCGAAACTGGCAGCATATTTTGGGACAAGATTATACCCGAGGGAAAGCCTGATCATTTTCGACGAAATACAGCAGTTTCCGCGGGCAAGACAGCTGGTCAAATATCTTGTCGCCGATGGACGTTATGATTACCTTGAGACCGGTTCACTGATCCGGATGAGGAAAAACACCGAAAACATACTTATCCCGTCTGAAGAAGAACATCTGGAAATGCATCCCCTGGATTTTGAGGAATTTCTCTGGGCAATGGGAGATGAAGCTACTACCCCGTTGATAAAAAATTGTTTTGACTCACTGCAGCCTCTCGGACAGGCACTGCACCGGAAGATCATGAACGATTTCAGACAATATGTATTGGTTGGCGGTATGCCGCAATCGATTCTTGCTTATCTGGATGGGAAAGATTTTGAAGCATCCGACGAAGCCAAAAGAAATATCATCCGGCTGTACCGGGAGGATATTTCAAAATGTGCTTCCGGTTATGAAGATAAAGTTTACGCCGTGTTTGACAAGATCCCTGCCCAGCTTACGAGGAAAGAAAAGAAATATAAACTTTCCGAGATCAGTAAGAATGCCAGATTTTTTTCATACGAAGAATCTTTTATCTGGCTGAATGAGGCTATGGTTATCAATACCTGTTATAACGCGACAGACCCGAATGTCGGGCTGGCCTTGAGCGCGGATCATACGACACAAAAATGTTATATGGCTGATACGGGGCTGTTGGTCACGCTCGCGTTCATGGATAAAGATTATACGGATAATTCTCTGTATAAGGCTGTGTTGTTCGACAGGATCGATGTAAATGAGGGGATGATCATGGAAAACGCAACCGCGCAGATGCTTCGCTGCAGCGGACACCGCCTCTATTTTTATTCCCGTAATGATAACCTGAACCGGGCAAATCACATGGAAATCGATTTCCTGGTCTCTAAAAATAATAAAATTTCACCGATCGAGGTGAAATCCTCAAATTACCGCTCACATTCATCTTTAGACAAATTCAGGAAAAAATTCGCTCCGACGATTGGCCCTTCATATATTCTTTATCCGAAAGATATCATGATGAAAGACGGGATCCTGCATCTGCCGCTGTATATGACACCATTCCTGTGAATCTTCAAAAGAAGCTGCAAAAAGTATTGCATCTTCCAAAATGATCCCAAACATATAAAAATCGGTCAGGAAAATTGTCTTTTCCTGACGGCGTGGACATCTCTGTGTGAAATTTTTGCAGACAGATGCAAAAATTTCTTAAATAGAATATTCTCTCTTCTCCTGACCAATGCAGTTCCGCAGAAGATGATCACGAAAAGTGATGCTTATATCTGTCTTTCGATAAGAATATCCCCTGATTTCCGGTTTTGAGAAATCAGGGGATGTTTTTCGCTTCAGAAAACGGCGGGATCAGATCGCGCCGAGCTGGGAGAGATGATCGAGAAAATAGGGAAGCTGCCTGCGCCACCAGACCCAGTCGTGATTGACATCATATCCCCAGTAATCAGCCCAGTGATCGATGTTCTTTTTCGACAGGATAAGGTCCAGATCCCTTGTATTGCTGACCATATCCCTCTCATCGGCACTCTGGCCGCAGCAGAAGATGATATGGCTTTTCCGATAAAGCTCTATCCACGGGTGGTCCTGAGGCATATTGGGCAGAAAATGGACCGGTGAATTGCCATAGACCAGGTCATCGCAATAATCCCCAAAGAAATACTGCGCGTTATAGATCCCGCTCAGGCTGATCATGCTGTCAAAGAGGTCCGGCCGGCGGAAGAAGAAATTCGCCGCGTGGGACCCGCCCATCGAAACGCCGATGGTCATCGCTCTCCCGGTATTCTCGGTATAATCGGGCAGCAATTCATCAACAATATAGTGATACCACAGTTCCTGGAGCTCGATCCGTGCCCGGGGGTCGCCGGAGGCAGACCAGGTTTCCGCGTCAATCACCGAGGGACAGATCATATAAAGCTGACCGGAATCGATCCAGTGGCGGGCAGATTCCACCAGCCCGAAGTTTCGGAAATCATAATACTGGCCGTTCTGGGAAGGGAAAGCCAGGCACACTTTTCCGTGGGTCCGGTCATCCGGGTCATCCGTACAGAAGACCAGATACTCCATATCCCGTCCCAGCTGATCGCTGAACTTTTTACAATAGAGCTCTCTCATCCCTGATCCTTCCGGGTCTGGACAAAGCTGATAAATTCATTCACCTCGTCCATACTGTAGGCGTGGACCGTATACATCTGGCAGCCCATGGTCGCCCACATCAGTTCCGGCATCCGTTCACACATGGCCATCCGGTCTCCGTATTTTGCCCAAATCTCCTCATGGGAATGGACATAATTATGCCAATCCTTGCGGCTGGCGTAGACACACCAGTGATCGTCACCGGATTCCGGCAGCAGGCGTTTGTCCGCGGTGACCATATCCGCCCAGATGCGGTAAACGTCGGTGGAATGCGCGAAATTCATCATGTCCGGCGTGTAGCCGCCGGCAGGGCGCATGTTGACTTCCAGTCCGACAAAATCGCCCACTTCGCCAAGCCCTTCCCTGGCCTTTGTCAGGCAGAAGAACTCCATATGGACGTAACGGCTGCGGACATTGAAAGACTTCAGCGCGGCACGTCCGAGCTTCGACAGCGCTTCCGGAACGTCTTTATTGACATAGTAAGACAGGTCCATATCGTTGTTCACCATATCCGCGATGGACGGCGGGAAAACGCCCATGGACTCAAACAGCGGATCCCCGTGGGAATCACAGATCGCGTCATAGGAATGGATGTTGCCCTCGACAAATTCCTCGATCAGGTATGGGACATCGGGTTTCCGTTGGAAAAAGGCTTTCAGTTCCTCTTCGTTCTCGATCTTCCAGGTATCGGCTGCTCCGACACCCACATCCGGTTTTGCGATAACGGGATAACCGCCATTTTTGGCGATAAAGCTCTTTGCCCGGCCGATCGTTGTAGCATGATGGCAGCGGGCGGTGGGGATATTTGCCTTCGCGTATAAAGGCTTCATGGCGGATTTGTGTTTCCAGTTATCGATCTCATCAAGGCGGACGCCGGTGGTGATGTTGAAATCCGTACGCAGCCGGGCATCCTGTTCAAGCCAGTATTCATTGTTGGATTCAAGCCAGTTGATTTTTCCGTAACGGAAAGCAAAATACGCGACAGCCCGGTAAACCTGGCCGTAATCTTCAAGTGAATTGACCCGATAATATTCGGTCAGGGCATTCTTCAGCGGCTGTTCCAGACTGTCATAAGGAGCGTCCCCAATCCCGAGAACATTCACGCCGTTCTGACGCAGCCGGTCACAGAAGTGCCAGTAAGTATGAGGAAAGTACGGTGAAATAAAAATAAAATTCATTTTCATACCCATAATCAAAAATTTTCAATTTTCCTATTATACCTTTCATTATGCGCATCAATTTATGTCATGTTACAGTTCGCAAAGCTGCCGGGGACCGGTTTCCGGCGGTTCGCGTTCTTCGCGAAATATCCGATATCGGCCTGAGGAACGGCAGAGATTCGCGGGTCGGTTTGGCTGAAGAAGTAAGCGTAAATGCGGGGCGGGAGTTGTCAGTGGGGTGGTTCTGCTGAAGAAGTAAGCGTACATGCAGGGCGGGAGTTGTCAGCGGGGGCAGTTCTGCGAAAGAAGTAAGCGTACATGCAGGGCGGGAGTTGTCAGCGGGGTCGGTTCTGC
>DAIMGK010000006.1:0-45320 GCA_036723985.1 Flexilinea sp. | reverse complement strand
GCGAAAGAAGTAAGCGTACATGCAGGGCGGGAGTTGTCAGCGGGGTCGGTTCTGCTGACTCAGCAAGCTGAGTCAGTCAAAACCGACCCCGGGTTTACCGGGTTTTCTGTCATAAAAATGACGGAAAAGGGGAGAATTTCTTTACATGAGTGAATTCAGCGGTAAAATTTGTAGAAATTTTCTATTCAGGAAGGAAAAATTATCATGACAAGTCAAGTATTTATCCCTGACGGTTATCAGTCACCGCTTGACATCTACGATGTACAGCGGGCCATCACCTATATCAAAGACACCTTCCAGAATCAGTTTGCCGCAAGCCTGCATCTGAAACGTGTCACAGCCCCCTTATTTGTTACACAAGAATCCGGCCTGAATGATAATTTGAACGGTGTGGAACGCCCTGTCAGTTTTGATATTCCCGCCATCGGGGGCGATGCCCAGATCGTCCAGTCCCTTGCCAAATGGAAACGCATGGCGCTGGCGCGTTACGGTTTCGAAGTCGGCAACGGCCTTTATACGGATATGAACGCTGTCCGGCGGGATGAGGCGATCGACAACCTGCATTCCATCTATGTGGACCAGTGGGACTGGGAAAAGGTCATCACAGCCGATGCCCGCACACCGGAATATCTGCACCTGGTGGTGAAAGCCATCGTCAACGCGATCTGCAACACCCATGAACTGCTGAGGGCGCTTTATCCCCAGCTGCACACGGAACTGAAGCGCGAAGTCACTTTCGTAACAGCCCAGGAACTCGAAGACCGCTGGCCGGATCTCACGCCGAAGGAACGGGAATACGCCATCACAAAAGAACATAAGACGGTATTCATTCAGGGGATCGGGCGAAAGCTCCGGTCCGGGATCCCGCATGACGGACGCGCGCCGGACTATGATGACTGGGATCTGAACGGAGATATTTTCTTCTGGCATGAGACACTGCAGAACGCTCTGGAGATCTCTTCCATGGGCATCCGTGTCAGTCCGGAAAGTCTGGACCGCCAGCTGACGGAAGCGAACTGTGATGACCGCAGAGCGCTGGACTTCCACAAGAAACTGCTGGCAGGGCAGCTGCCGCTGACCATCGGCGGCGGTATCGGCCAGTCACGGCTCTGCATGCTGATCCTCGGCTGTGCCCATATCGGCGAGGTACAGGTCAGCCTCTGGGACGCCGAGACCGAACGTGTCTGCCGGGAAGCCGGAGTGCATTTACTGTAGCAGAAGTTGGTTGATAGTTGGTAGTTGATAGTTGGTAGTTGGTGGAGATCAGCAAACGATAAAAACGGATATTGTATCTCTATTGAAAGAAGAACCGCTGTTGGATTTCCGCTGACTTACTGACTCTTCAAAATATGAAACAAAAATCGGAAGGTTTTTTCTATGCCTTCCGATTTATTATTTTAGGTATATTTCTGCAGGGGAGACGGTTCTCTTCGAAAACCGTCCCCTTACCTTACATATCAGTCGAAGTCGGCGACGATGCGGAGGATGTCGAAGCCCTCGGCGTAGGCACGTTCACAGATCGCGCCGTTGCGGATCAGCGTCGCCCTGGTGACCTCGGGGGAAAAATAATACTTTCCGGCATAGGTCTTATACTGAGCCAGGGCAGCCAGTTTCTTCTCCACATCTTCTTCTTCAACACCAACGAGGAAATCAGGGAAAAAGCCGTAACTGGAGCGGATCACATCAAATCCCAGCACAGTTCTGCCGCGGAACGCCCGCAGCGCTTCCTGCGTGAGCACACCGTGATCCTGATGGACGTCGGATTTCGTATGGACAAATACAATATCCGGATCATCCTTATGCAGGATACCGACCATAGCCTCCAGAATGTCCTGACGATGTTCCTGGAAACGCCGTGTCTCAAAATCCAGCAGATCGACACGGTCCCGCGGTACGCCCAGAACTTCCATCGAGGCATAATGCTCACTCACCAGGTTGGACAGGGCAGGATTTTTCTGATTATCCGAAAACGTCACACAATGAATATCGGTCTTACCGGCGATCCGCGCGATGAGCGCACCGCATCCGAGTTCGATATCATCCGGATGGGCACCGATAAAACAGACTTTTTTTCCGTAAAAACGCATTCCGCTCATTATTTTGTCCCGATAAAGCCGCCGACGACTTTCGTCATCACCAGACTGCCGTCTTTCTGGACGATCTCATCCGCGACACGGGTAATATCCTGGATCAGCTGTTCGTATTCGGCTTTGCTCTCAAAAAGCGGCGTCCAAAGCCGGCGGTCTTCATCAAGGGAGGCGCGGGTATAGGCAATAAAGGGAGCAGCCGTCGTGAACGTCAGCGGATTTTCGAAAATTTCAATATCCACCTTCGAAAAAGTGGAAACCATGGCGTCATAGATCTGTGTGCTGTAGCGGGAGCTGCCGGGCATGGGCGGGATCTCTTTCCCGCTGGCTTCCCGGATCACATCATAAAAGACTTTCTTGTTTTCCGGCATCGGCCCGGAGGTGAAAAGACGTCCGCCAGGTTTCAGCACCCGGTGCATTTCTTTGATCGTATAGGGAATATCCGAGGCGTAATAGATCGCGAAACAGCAGCTGACCAGGTCAAAGGTGTTATCATCAAAAGGCAGCTGACGGTTGAAGTCAAGCTTCATGATTTCGAAGGGATTCCCCAGCTTCGTATTTTCAAATTTCGCCTGATCCAGCAGTTCCTCATTCACGTCGCCGCCGGTGATATCCGCGTTCCCGTTCAGATATTTATAATAGGACATCAGCTGTTTGCCGCCGCCGCAGCCCACATCCAGAATCTTCATCCCGGGCTGCAGATCGAGGACCTCAAGCATCCACTGATCGATATCCCGACCGCCATATTTATTATGAATGTCAATGCGTGTCAGCAGATCATTTGTCGTTTCTTTATAATCGATTTTTTGATTCATTCGAATTCTCCTTTATCAGGTTTCAGGTGTCAGATATCGGGTTTCAGCAGCAAAAAGTGCATTTTGCCTGATCCTATTCATAACACCTGCTGATCAACAGCTTATAACTATTTATATTATAGTGTAATTTTCCCGGTTCGCACCGATCTGTCCCCTGTTTCCGTTCATAATTCGTTATAAAACTTTATTATCCGCCCACCCGGATCGGAATACACCGGCGAAGATTCACAAATGAAATGAACCGGAAAAGGCATCACGGATCAAAAAATGGTAAAATTATATACGCATGATTATCCCGAATAACTGTAAAATTTGAAAAACGGAGGTTTTATGAAAGCATTATTTATCGGCGGAACAGGAACGATCAGCGCAGGGATCGTAAAGCGGCTTACAGAAAAGACGGATTGGGAGGTCTGGTTATTAAACCGGGGAAACCTGCGAAACACAGTTCCGGAAAAGGTCCATCAGATCATCGCGGACATAAACGATGAGTCAGATGTTGCCGAAAAGCTCCTAGAAATGCATTTTGACACTGTCGGTGAATTTATCGGATTCACGCAGGATCAGGTGGAACGCGATTACCGCCTGTTCAAAGGGAAGACAAACCAGTATATCTATATCAGTTCCGCTTCGGCTTACCATAAACCGGCAGCGGACTACCGGATCACGGAAGGCACCACCCTCGCCAATCCCCATTGGGAGTATTCCCGGAACAAAATCAAGTGCGAAGAGTTTCTCATGAAAAAATACCGGGAGGAAGCGTTCCCGGTCACGATCGTCCGGCCGAGCCATACCTATGATGAACGGAACATCCCGCTGGGCGTTCACGGGAATAAAGGCTTCTGGCAGGTCATAAAACGAATGATGGACGGCAAGCCGGTCATCATTCAGGGCGACGGGACTTCCCTCTGGACGCTGACGTTCAATTCGGATTTCGCCATCGGTTACACCGCACTGATGGGAAACCGCCACGCCATCGGGGAGGCTTTCCAGATAACGGGAGACGAAACGCTGACCTGGAACCAGATCTATCAGACGATCGCTGACGCGCTGGGCGTCACACTTCATCCTTATCATGTGTCTTCGGAGTTTCTCGCGGAAACCGGCAGAAAATACGGCTATGATTTTGAAGGGAGCCTCATCGGCGATAAATCCGTCTCCGTCGTCTTTGACAACTCAAAGCTGAAAAGGATCGCGCCGGATATGAAGACGAACATTCCTTTTTCGCAGGGAGTTCGCATCGCGCTCGATCATATTCTTACCCATCCGGAATGTCAGACTGAGGATCCGGAGTTCGATGCCTGGTGCGACCGGGTGATCGAAGTTCTGGAGAAGGCGAAGGGGAGTTTAGGCAATAGTTAATAGTCAATAGTTGGTGGTTGGTGGTTGGTAGTAGTTGGTTGTTGATGGTTGGTTGTTGACAGTGGTTGATAGTGGATGACGGCCAGGGGGTGGCGGGTAAGTTATGAGACTGCACTTACGGGCGCTAATATTTCAGATCTTGTAGTATATAAGTTTAAGAAAAAAATTACAAGATCATTTGTACCGACACACATATTTTTTCGCAACTTTTTTTCCGGGAAAGGGATCGGAAAAGGTCTTATGCTATAACACAAGGAGAAAAAGATCATGATCGAAATTAAGGGAAGATATAATACAGCGTTATGTTACTGCGATGAGATCGAAGAAACCGCCCGGCAGCAGATCCGGGAAATGTGTGATCAGCAGATATTTGAGGGATCAAAGATCCGGATCATGCCGGATGTCCATGCGGGAAATGGATGCACGATCGGAACAACAATGACGATCAGCGATAAAGCGGTCCCGAACCTGGTGGGAGTGGACATCGGATGCGGAATGGAAACGGTCAAGCTGGCGGCAAAAGAGATCGACTTCGCGGAATTGGATCAGGTCATCCGGACCCGGATCCCCTCCGGAGAGAACGTCAATGAAACCCCGCACCCGATGACCGCTCAGATCGATCTGAAGGAACTGCGATGTGCCAGGGTGATCAATAAAGAACGGGCAATACTGAGCCTTGGGTCACTGGGCGGCGGGAATCACTTTATCGAGATCGATCGGGATGAAGACGGAGCACTTTACCTGGTGATCCATTCCGGAAGCCGTAATCTGGGGGCACAAACAGCCTCATATTATCAAAAACTCGGCTGGAAAACGCTGAACACAGTACCTGATGAGATGCGGAAGAAACTGATCGGGCAATACAAAGCCGAAAACCGGAGTACCGAGATCGAGCAGGGACTTCGAAAACAAGCAGAGGATTACAGCCGATCATTGACCGTACCGGAGCATTTTGCCTATGTTGAGAGTCAGGATCTGGATGCCTATATCCATGATATGCGGATCGTTCAGCAGTTCGCCGCGCTGAGCCGCAAAGCGATGGCTGAAACCATTCTGAACAGCATGGGGCTCACCGAAGTTGATCACTTTACGACGATCCATAACTACATCGATACAGAAAACCGCATTCTCCGAAAAGGTTCTGTCTCAGCACAGAAAGGAGAGAGGCTGCTGATCCCCATCAACATGCGTGACGGAGCGCTGATCTGTGTCGGAAAGGGAAATCCGGAGTGGAACTTCTCCGCCCCGCATGGCGCAGGCCGGATCCTGAGCCGGTCTGCCGCGAAAAACTCACTGACAGTGGACCGGTTCCGGGAGGAAATGAAGGGCATCTTCACCACCTGTATCGGGCAGGAAACACTGGACGAATCCCCGATGGCATATAAAGGATTGGAAGCGATCCTTTCCCATATCGGAGACACCGCGGAAGTGGTACAACGGATCAAACCGGTATACAACTTCAAAGCGGGAAAATAGCGAAAACCGATATACGCAATAATTCAGCATCTGTTCAGAATACTGCGTCTTTGGATGGCATATTCTGAACAGATTTCTATATGTCCGCAGATTCGTGATGTATAATAATTGGCATAACGGAAAGGATGGTGATTTATGAATTTAGCGGATATCCGGTTTCCCATTGAAGGGAATGTTCAAAATCTGGTTCATTTTTTAGACAATGAGGGGAATTATACATTTACATTCGGCAGCCCTTTCTGTTATGCTTCTCCCGTTGAACTGAAGGAAAAGAAAGCCTTTCTGCTGGGCAGCTTCAACCAGATGAAGAAGAAGAACCTCAACGCGGACGCGATTTTTTCCTACTACATCAACAGTGAAGAGAAAAAGCCTCATCCGGACCGTCATATTAAAGCCTCTGTCCGGGAATCGAACATCTACCTCGGCAGCGGAACGCATATCGGGAGCGTTCATATCCTTCTGCAGCGGGGAATGTTCCGCAGCTACGCGGGAATGAACCCGAACCCGATCTATACAACCGGCGGGGAGCTGATCGGTTTCTGCCATTACAATCAGGAACACAAAAGCAAGGATGTTTACACCTGTGACCCGACCTTTCCCCATCTTTCAAAGTCTTTGAAAAACAGTCAGATCGAAGAGCTCCAATCCGCGGGCACGATCCATCGGGTCTTCTCCTATGACGTCGTGGAATGTGAAGAAGTAGACACACGGGACCGGTTCATGGCGATTTTTTCTCCATCGAAAAAGTCCGAGCTGGTCAACAACCGGATCCGCTTTTTCGGCTGCGGCGAAAATGAAGAACGCCAGGCTCTTCTGCTGACAGCTCTCTTCGCCTTCTTCTGGGGCACCTATATCGATGTGCCGTTGAGTTAGAGTTCAGAGTTCAGAGTTCAGAGTTTATTTTTCGTGTTTAGTGTTTAGTGTGGGACAGTCAGCGCCGGCTCGGACTTGAGCCGGCGCTGACTGTCCCTTGAGATCAGGGGTAAGAGTTTAAGAAATCAGAGTTTAATAAACAGAGTGAAGTATATTGTGCGAAGTGCGGAGTGTAAGTACAGAAACGGCTTGCACTCTTTTTTTTGTGATTCGGAGATCATCCCGTTACATTAAATAACTGCAGTAAAACCAGCCATCTGACGACTATCGACTAAAGACCAAAGACTGATAACTATTGACTAATGACTAATGACTATTTATGTTTTACCTGGAACTGTGAAAAGTCACGGGCGACTTCTGTGTTCGGGAAAATGTTCCGGGCTTCTTCGAGGATGTCTTTTTCACGGTAGCGTCTGGAAACATGCGTCAGATACAATTGCCCGACTTCCGCGCTTCGGGCAAGTTCAGCCGCCATTTTCGCGGTGAGATGGGAATACTGTTTCGCCATATCCGCTTCTTCCTCAAGGTAAGTCGCTTCGATGCTCAATGCGTCCGCACCTTTAACATAAGGAAGCAGCTCCATCGCGTTTCCGGTATCGCCGACCGTTACCAGCGTCGTTCCGGGTTTGTATTCCCCCAGGACATCTTCCGCTTCGATCGTTCTCCCATCCGGAAGGATCACGGATTTCCCATCCACCAGATCTTTCCGCCACGGTCCGGCAGGAATATTCAGTTCCGCGGCTTTCTCATCCAGGAACGGCCGTCTGCCTTTTTCTTCGAACCGGAAGCCATAGGATTCCGTTCCCCTGTGAGTGACCGGGAAACAGCTGACCGTCAGTCCCTTGTCCTCAAATATCATACCCGGGGTCAGCTTATGGAAAAACAACGGAACGGGCGTTTTGTTTCCTCTCAAAACCACTGAAAAAAGCAGTTCCCTGATCCGGTCAACAGCATCAGCCCCGCCATATATATGCATATCCTCCATCGTTTCCCAGCGTACCATCGTCGAAACCAGCCCCGCAAGGCCGAGAATATGGTCCAGATGGCTGTGGGTGATCAGGATCTTGTTCAGACGTTTCAATCCGATCCCGGACGTCAGGAGCTGCCGCTGCGTGCCCTCACCGCAATCGACCATGAACCGATGTTCATTGTACATAACGACCATGGAAGGCAAACCGCGCCTCACAGCCGGAGCCGAAGCTGATGTTCCCAGATAAATTATTTCAAACACAAAAAACCTTCTTAAATTGTTATTTTTATAACAAGCCAATGGAGACGGTTCTGTTGACCCGCACTGTATATCCCGATCATACCATATATCTGATGCCGCTGCAAGTCAGCGAAAACCGTCCCTCTGAATCGCTTCGCTCGCGGCAATAATGGTTCCGAACAATTACCTGAATTTTTTCCCGATACGTATGTCAGGTTTATGATACGGAGATAATAAAAAATCGCAAGAATGAACGATCAGGCAAAGTTCCTGTTTGCCGAAACAGCGTCCAAAGCGGAATTTTATCCCCGTATGATCCCCAGTTCAACATTCACCAGCCAGAACTCACCGGAGTCTGACATGGGAATGGAGTAAGTCATCAATGTATTTTCCGTGCTGAAATACAGCGTGATCTGATCTTCCGGATATTTTGCGCCCCAGATATTCGCCACAGACATGTCGGGGAGCCAGAAAGCCTCGATCAGTTTTTGGATATCCTCCGATGAATCAACGAGCATGGAAAAATAGGCTCCTTCAAACTGGCCGTCGTCGGCTTCTGAAGAAAATTGAAGGTTCACGTGGATATCCGCGCTGTATTTGTTATTCACAGATGTGCAGCCGATCATGTCATAACTCCGCCGGCATTCAAGATCCGGATAATCTTTCATCATTTCCATCATTTCGACGGGATTTGAAAGCCAGATATCCGGAAGTTTCTGCACAACTTCAGCAAAACTGTAAACAGAAGGGTTTTCCCGCAGACTTTCCGCAGAGACGGAAAATACCGTCGGCAGCATCATGAGTATAAATAATACGATTATTATGATCCGCTTCATTTTATTCTCCGTTTCTTTGTCCGAAATCATAGGTCTGATACAGGAAAACATCACATCACTGCTGAGCATAAGACGGGAACAAATCGTCAATTCAGCCTGTTTCGCTGACTTAAGTCTGAGCCAGCGAAAACAGGACGATTGACTCAGTGGTCCCGAACGGGGAAACGACCTACGGCACCTTATTTCCGACAGCCGCACTTTATGTTAAAAAAACCGCTCAGTCCGAAGGCTGAGCATGTTTTCATCGTGCCTGCCTGTTATGCAAGAAATTCCTGAATAAGGCTGTCCAACTGTGCCGCCGGCATGGATCCGGTGTGGCGGTTAACGATCTCTCCGTTTTTCACAAAGAGCAGTGTCGGGATGCTCTGAATGCCCTGGCTTTCAGCGACCTCGCTGTCATCATCAACGTTGATCTTTGCGACGACCATCTTTCCGGCATATTTTTTCGCGGCATCATCCAACAGGGGACTCAGCATCTTACAGGGACCGCACCAGGGGGCCCAGAAATCAACAACAACAGGGAGATTGGATTTCAATACTGCCCGTTCGTAAGTGTCGTCAGTGACATGGATAGGTTCTTCAAACATTATTTTCCCTCCTCATTCTGTCATTCAATCTTACCATGCTTTTAAGGATACCTTTTGATTTTCATGAGTGACGGGTTTTAGTCATTAGTCATTGGTCATTGGTTTTTCGTTGTCAGTGTGCAGTTGGCGGAAAAGGACATGGAGGGAAATGAGAAGGTCTATTCTATCGGATGTCGGAAAAAATGTCTGAGGCCGGTACGGAAAATGGGAGCTGCCGGCAGGAGGATCCGGCGGAGAGTAAAATTCCGGGAGGGAATAAATTCTGTGCAGCGGTTCTTTGCGGGCGGTAAACGGCTGCCCCATGTATATCCGCGCAGCTCATTCATAAGAACCGCTGTCGGCAGAAGCGCATCCGGCGCTTGATTTCCGTGAAAAAATGAGGTACACTTTAATTGTACAGAACTCAGGATCAGGAAACCGGCAAACAGATGACCGTATGCGGCTTTAATGTAGGCGGTAAGCGTCTTTATACCTGCTACCTGCTGAGCAAAAATGAAAGGGAGAGATATTATGAGAAGAATTCTTTTGTTGATCGCAGTTATTATCAGCCTCCTGACCGCGGGAGCGGTCATGGGCGAGACGCTGACATTCGGTACGTCCGCGGAATACCGCCCTTTTGTTTACTATGACTACAATTATGAGCTGACTGGGCTGGATATCGAACTGATCAATGAGATCGGAAAACGTGCAGGCTTTACCGTAAAAACATTGGATATCGCTTTTGACGGCCTGATCGATTCCCTTTCTGTCGGGCAGATCGACCTGATCGGGGGCGCATTTTCCAAGACCCCGGAACGGGAAAAGGAAGTGCTTTTCTCCGATGTTTATTATTCCAATGCCGCGATCCTCATCGCAAACGCCCGGGCGAATTATCCCGATCATATGGAAATTGAAAACCTGAAAAATATCCGGATCGGCGTACAGCGAGGCTCCAGTTTTGACCAGTGGCTGAAAACCAACCTGGTTTCAGAAGGATATCTGAGCACGCAGAATATCTATACTTTTTCCAGCTCTGACGGAGCCATGAAAGCACTGCGGAACGGCTCCGTTGACCTGATCATGATGGATGAAGTCGCTTATATGGAAACCTATAAGAGCAGCGGAAATTTCAAGATCGTCAATGACACAATGGCCGATGAAGAATACGCGTTTGCAGCCGGCCCCAATGCACAGGACCTCATCGGGAGAATCAACAAAGCATTAGCCCAAATGAAACAGGACGGAACACTGGATGACCTGCTGGCGAAATATATTCAGGGAGCCGGAGAAGAAGCGGAGATCACGATCTCCCGTCCGTCTCAGGTTGACCTGCAGCCATTTGTGGTTCCGACCGCCACCCCCGTACCCCCGGTCGACCAGCCGGTAAACTGCAAAAATGTTATGGTTTACATGGCAGATGTCTCTTATCCGGATGGGACGGAAGTGAATCCGGGGACCGAATTTACCAAAACATGGCGGATCTATAATAACGGCAGCTGCAAATGGTACGAAGCCTATTCCGTCGTATTCGCAGACGGGGATTACATGAGCGCGAACTCCACCAACATCCCGCAGCTGACCATTCCGGGAACCGTTGTGGAAGTCTCGATGCGGATGCGTGCTCCGGAAAGCAACGGGACATATGTCGGATATTATCAAATGCGCGCGCCGGATGGGACATTCTTCGGCCCGAAGCTGACAGCGAAAATCGTCGTAACCGACCGCCAGGTCAGCGCGCCCGCAGCCGGAGCGTCACCGGTCATCACATGCTGGCAGCCGAATTATTACAAAGGCGACAACGGTTTCTGCCCTACGGTTTATTGGACAGTGACCGACTCCACGGATATCGATTTCTATATAAATAACGGCCATTTCTATCACACCTACAATCCTTCCGGATCCATTGTGATGTGTCCTCCGGGTGGGAAGGGTGATTATACCTATGGCATCGTCGCCAACGGCACGAAAAAAGTAAGCTACGTGTTCACCTATACGAATACCGGAGGTAATAAAAAGCGTCCCAATTTCGTACCGACACCGCTTCCGCCGAGGTAACGATCTCCGTAACGATCTTGTGAATCACGATTTCTGAACGGGTTTTGGCCGGAAAGCCATCTTTATGGTAAACTAAAATCAATCAGGCGATGAGCAGGACAATGCGCTGAAGCTGACGACAGAGAGAGCGGTTTGTAAGCTGAAAGGCCGCTTCGTTGAGACAGGCGAAAACCCCCTGTGAGCTGTTTCCGGGAAAGCAAGGAAACCGGGATATCCCGTTACAGATAAAAACGAGTGGGTCCGTATTTACGGATCAATTCGGGTGGAACCGCGAGAATTTATCCCGCCCCGAAAAAATCGGTGCGGGTTTTATTTTTAAATCAGAACGCGTGTGATCATCGAAAACACGCGCAATACAAACAGGAGAATAAAAATGGCAGGTAAGAAAACAAGTGCGGAATATTTGCAGTCAGACCTTTATAAGATCCGACACTCTACCGCTCATGTCATGGCAGAAGCTGTTCTGGAAAAATTCCCGGAAGCCAAGATTGCCATCGGTCCGGCGATCGCCGACGGGTTCTATTATGATTTCGATCTTCCCCGGGCACTGACACCGGAAGACCTGGACGACATCGAATCCAGAATGAAGCAGATCATCCGCGGGAACCATTCCTTCGAATACAATGAAGTCAGTGCTGAGGACGCGAAAAAGATTTTCGCCGATCAGCCGTACAAACTGGAACTGATCGAAGGTCTGGAGAACGGGGGCGTTGATGAAGACGGCAACCCGACAGATGAAAAGGTCACCATCAGCACCTATACCCAGGACGGATTCACGGATCTCTGCCGCGGGCCTCATGTCCAGAGTACAAAACAGATCAATCCGAAAGCTGTCAAACTGCTGAACGTCTCCGGAGCCTACTGGCGCGGTGATGAAAAGCGTCCCATGCTTCAGCGTATTTACGGGACCGTGTTTGAGAAACCGGATGAATTGAAAGAATACCTGTGGAAGCTCGAAGAAGCGAAAAAACGTGACCATCGCAAGCTCGGCAAGGAACTGGAACTCTTTACCGTCTCCGATGACGTAGGACAGGGCCTGATCCTCTGGCTGCCGAAGGGCGCGAAGATCCGCAAGCTCGTTGAGAATTTCTGGAGTGAAGAACACGAAAAAGCCGGTTATGAATTCGTCTATACCCCTCACATCGGTAAGGCGCAGCTCTGGCAGACGTCCGGCCACCTGGGATTCTACAAGGACAATATGTACGCGCCGATCGATATCGAAGGACAGGAATATTTCATCAAACCGATGAACTGCCCGTTCCATATCGCGATCTACAAGAACAACACCAAGTCTTACCGTGATCTGCCGATCCGCTATTGCGAAGAAGGCACCGTGTACCGATATGAACGGTCCGGCACACTGCACGGCCTGACCCGCGTCCGCGGTTTCACGCAGGATGACGCCCACATTTTCTGCCGGGAAGACCAGATGCCCGGTGAGATCGACCGCGTGATCGATTTCTCCATCCACATTCTGCGTTCATTCGGATTCCAGGAATTCAGCGCCTACCTGAGCACAAAGCCGGAAAAATCCGTCGGTGATCCCGCCCGCTGGGAAGCCGCGGAAGCAGCGCTGGAAGAATCCCTGAAACGCCATGACCTGCCTTACGAAGTGGATGCGGGCGGCGGCGCTTTCTATGGGCCGAAGATCGATTTCAAGGTCAACGACGCCATTGGGCGCGAATGGCAGCTTTCGACCATTCAGTTTGATTTCAACCTGCCGGAACGCTTTGACGTTTCCTATATCGGTGAAGACGGCCAGCCGAAACGTCCTTACATGATCCACCGCGCTCTGCTGGGCTCTCTGGAACGCTTCTTCGGTGTCCTGATCGAACACTACGGCGGCGCTTTCCCGGCATGGCTGGCTCCTGTCCAGGTCGAGCTGATCCCGATCGCGGACCGTCATGTCGACTATGCGAACGAAGTCGCCGATATGCTGCGTGCCAACGGCATCCGCTGTCACGTTGATGCAGGTTCCGACCGTATGAATGCCAAGATCCGCGACGCCCAGAAGCAGAAGATCCCTTACATGCTGGTTTTGGGTGATAAGGAAATGGAAGACAAAGCCGTCGCACTGCGCCTGCGCAGCGGTGAAAATCCGGGAAGCATGCCTATTGCGGACTTTATCGCGTTTGTCAAAAAACAGGTCGAGGAAAAGATTTAGGATTATCTCCGGGGGGTGTTCCTGCCGCGTGGCAGGAACACCCCTCTTACGGCGATCTTTATAGAATAGCAGATTGCTCGACACAGAAAGAATAAGGGCGGGAGAGTTTTCTCCGCCCTTTTCGGGAGAAAGAATGAACGTAGAAATTATCCGATATCCTACAGAAGAGGATTGGAAACGCTGTCTGCTGCTTGCACGCATGACACAGGGAAAGGATTCGGCTAAGATCCCGTCTGATGAATGGAAAAGAAAGATCCTGTCTGCGGAACATTCACCTGTCCGCACACTGATGTACACTGTCATCATGCATGATATACCCTATTACAGCAGCGTTCATCTGGTGCGGCACAAGTTCGGGGTGGAACATTTCGTCCAGTCGCAGCGTGTCAACCCGGAGCGGGGTGCCGAACGGCAGGACGCGCCGGTCACACACGCCATGGATATGAATTTTCAGGCGTTAGTAAACATGAGCCGCAAACGTTTATGCTACAAAGCGGATATAACTACACGCAGTATCATGTTAATGATCGTCGAAGAACTGCGGAAGGTGGATCCGATCTCGGCATCCTTCTGTGTTCCGGAATGCGTATACCGGGGGAAGGTCTGTCATGAGCTCCGCCCCTGCGGGAAATATGAATGGGGAAAATAGGCGTCAGACGTCAGTTGGTGGCTGATCGTTGGCAGCTGAATGCTGAACGCTGATGATCAGATGCAGATCATGGGTTGGATGAAGGTTATTTGGTGTGTGGAGGAAAATGAGTGTTTTATGTGACAGGAATATAACAGATCTGATACAAAAGGGGATGATCGATTTTGAAAAGTCTGAAACGGACTGGGAAACGGTCCAAAAACAGATCAACCCGAACACACTGGATCTGACACTGGGGAAATTTATTCAATGGCCGAAAGAGAACCAAATACCGCTTGTGTTTGGCCGTATTTATTATCCGCAGGAATATTGGGAATTGAAAGAGGTCAGCCCGGATGAAGGGATCCTGCTGACACCCGGTGATCTGTTCCTGGGATGCTCCCGGGAGTATTTCCACATGCCGCAGAACGTCTGCGGACAAGTCTATACGAAATCCAGCCTCGGACGGGTCTTCATCAATCACATGATGGCCGGCGTGATCGATGCCGGATTTGAGGGAACCATTACGCTGGAACTCCGCAATGAAGGCAAACACAACGTCGTGATACCCTACGCGGCCAGAGTTGTACAGATACAGTTCAGTTACCTATACGAAAACCCGGAGCGTGATTACTCACAGCGCACCAGCCGCTACATGGGGCAGATCCGTCCTGAACCCGCCCGCCCCGAAAGAAGATAAAAAGCAGGGCAATTTTTTTATAAAAAAACATCCCGTATCTATGAGTACGGGATGTTTTTTGTTATCGGATCAATTCCTTCTCAGCCGAGATTATCCAGGATGATATGATCAAGGACACCGTTATTTCTTAATTCTTCAAGCCCGGCGTTGATCTTATCCAGCAGCTCCGGTTCACGGGGACAGACCGCGATCGCATACGGTCCTTTGCTGATCGGAACCCCGACAGAAATCAAATCACTGTATTCATCCAAAAACTGTTTTGCGAGAAAATCATCAGATACCGCCGCGTCGATTTCACCCTTTTCAAGCGCAGCAAACAATTCAGCATAGTATCCGTAAGTTTTTATCTCAAAATCATTTTGTTCCGCAAGCTGCTTCACATTGTCTTCCGCGGTTGTCTCCCCTTTTACACCCACGATTTTGATCTCCGGTGAATCGAGAGACGTCACTTCAGCTTTTTCATTTTTGACATAAATAACCTGGGAACCCAACGCGTACGGGGCAGAAAACAAGACATTTTTCCCGCGTTCTTCCGTCCACGTGAGAGCGGAAATTGCCAGATCCACTTCGCATTCCGCAACGGAAGAAAGGATCTCATCAAAGTCCATGGGGAGCAGTTTTACCTCAAGATCCATCAATCCACCAATGGCATGGATCACTTCAGCGTCGATCCCGCTGATCTCACCCTGTGCATTGATATATTTGAAAGGTTTGCTATCCGGGTTGATCGCTGCGGTGATCTGCTCCGCAGCCGCGATCTGAACGGCCACGAGGAGGCAGACAACACAAATAAGACTTGTTATTATGTTTCTATTCATTTTGTTCTCTCTCTTTTTTAAAGATTATTCAATACCAGTATATTTTACCGCCGGACGTGATTTTTTTTTATTTCATAGCAGTAAAATGTGTCATTTAGAAAACAATCCGGAGAGATTTTCCCCGGATCGTATCATTTTCATGAATATCTTTCTTCTGTTATCAGCGTTCTTCGCGGAAATACGGGAGACCCAGATGCTTCGGCGGCTGGTTTTCCACCTTGTGCTGCAGCGAAACGAAAATCAGCACAGCCAGTGTCGCGATATAAGGCAGCATCTTGAAGATTTCCTGGGAGCTGCGGGTCAGTCCCGGAATATAGAAATACATCCAGGAAAGGATACCGAACAGATAAGAACCCCATATCGCGCGCAGCGGACGCCAGGAGGCGAAGATCACCAGCGCGACGGCCAGCCAGCCCAGGCCTTCCACGCCGCCCGCGCTGTCCCACGTCCCCTTCTGGTAATCCATCACATAATACAAACCACCCAGACCGGAAATCGCGGCGCCGATACATGTGGACAAATATTTGTATTTCGTTACATCAATACCGACCGCATCCGCAGCGGCAGGTTCCTCACCGACAGCCCGCAGGTTCAAACCAACCATCGTTTTGTTCAGGAACCAGCGCAGAATAATTGCCATGGCGATGGCCACATAAGCGAGGAACCCGTAAGAGAAGAAGATCTTTCCGATATTACCCAAACCATTCAGCGCGGGGATCGTTGCACGGAAGGCTTTACTTGTGATCAGAACGTTGATCTGTCCGACGCCCCCGGCCAGTTTGTTCAGAGAACCGCCATAGAAGTTGGCAAAGCCGCCTGCAAAGATGTTGAAAGCAAGACCCATGATATTCTGGTTGCAGCGCAGCGTAACTGTCATAAAGGCGAAAAGCAGTCCGCTGAGAAAAGAAGCGATCAGCGCGCAAATGAGCGCGATCAGGATACAGATGATCGGTACAGCATCAGCGCCCATAGCTTTTTCATAATAGAATGTACCAATCAATCCTGCAATACCACCCATGTACATGATTCCCGGAACACCCAGATTCAGGTTTCCGCCTTTTTCCGTCAGAATTTCACCAACAGCTCCGAAGAGGATCACCGTTCCGAAAACAACAGCTGAGTTTAATAATGCAATAAATTGTGTCATATCATCACCTCCTATTTCCGGGATCCACGCAGTTTAACTTTGAAATTCACGAAGAATTCACTGCCAAGCAGGAATATAAGGATGATCCCTTTAACAACATTCGAAACATAATCCGAAAGCTGATATTGGGAAGCGATCTGCATGGCGCCTTTTTCCAGGAAGACCAGGAAGGCTGAAACCGCCGCCATGATAAAGGAATTGAATTTTGACATCCATGCCACAATGATCGTCGTAAACCCGCGGCCGCCTGCCGTATCGGTTGAGATCGTATGGCCCGCCCCGGCGACAGCCAGAAATCCCGCAATACCGCAAATAGCACCGGAGAGCATCATCGTCCGGATAATGACCTTCTTGACGTCCATCGCGCAGTAACGTGCCGTATTTTCGCTGTCACCGACAACGGCAATCTCAAAACCGTGTTTGGTGTATTTCAGATAAATATAAATAAACACTGTCAGGACAGCCACAAGTACCACATTCAGACCATACTGCTGACCGAATACTTTCGGGAACCAGCCGAATTTCGACTGTGAATTGATGATACCGACTGTATTGGAACCGTAAGGATTTTCCCACTTCGCCACAAAAAATGCCGTCAGCCGGATCGCGATATAGTTCATCATCAGGGTAAACAGCGTCTCATTGGTGTTGATCTTCGCCTTGCAGAAGCCCGGGAAGAAGCCCCATACAGCACCTGCCAGCGCGCTGGCACAGCACATGATCACGAGGGCGATCCAGTTCGGCAATGTTTTCGGTAAATAAAGCATACAGGCAGCAGCCGCGATACCACCGGCAAGGACCTGACCTTCAGCGCCGATGTTCCAGAACTTCATTTTGAAAGCCGGCGCCAGGCCAAGGCCGATACACAGCATCATCATCGTATCCCGGATCGTTACCCAGGTCCGCCGATTGGTACCAAAAGCCCCATCCCACATCGCCGCGTAAACTTTCAGCGGGTTCAGTTTCGTAATTCCGAAAATGATCAACGCACAAAGGATCAAAGCAATAAGCAAACCGATGAGACGGATCCCAAGAGAGGCCCACCAGGGGATCGCGCCGCGTTTAGATATACGGAATAAAGGTTCTTTCTTTTCCATGTTCTTATGCCTCCTCTTATTGCCCCAGATGTGTCATCAACAGACCAACTTCTTCTTTCGTTGTCTTCCGTGCGTCAACGATTCCGCTTACCTGGCCTGCACAAAGCACCATGATCCGGTCGCAAAGCTCCAGCAGTACATCCAGATCTTCACCGACAAACAAAACCGCAACGCCTTTCTGTTTCTGTTCATCCATCAGGTTGTAAATCGCATAGGATGTATTAATATCCAGGCCGCGGACCGCGTAAGCTGTCATCATCAGAGATGGATTCTGCTCGATCTCCCGACCGACCAGAACCTTTTGGATGTTTCCTCCGGAAAGGCGGCGTACCGGTGTGTGAATGCCCGGGGTCAGGACTTCCAGATCCTTTACCACCTTTTCCGCAAGTTCACGCGGTGATTTCAGATCCAGCATCGGGCCGCTGCCATCCTGATAGGATTTCAGCATCATGTTTTCAGCGATATCCATGTTGCCGACCAGGCCCATACCCAGACGGTCCTCCGGAACAAAAGATATACTGACGCCCAGATTCTTGATCTGGATCGGAGACAAATGAGCAAGATCCACCACCTTCGCATCCGGTTTATTGGGTGAATATAAAATCTCGGCACCGGGTTCCAGCTTTTCAAGGCCGGCGATCGCTTCCAGCAATTCCCTCTGCCCGGAGCCGGAAATTCCTGCCACGCCAAGGACTTCACCACCGTAACAGGTAAAATTCACATTCTGAAGCTTCAAAACACCATAAATATCCTTTACGGAAAGATTTTTCACTTCCAGACATTTGCGCAGGTTCTTCGGCTCGGAACGGTCAATATTCAGCGTCGTCGGGCGACCGACCATCATATTTGTCAGTTCCTGTGGATTGGTATCCTTCGTCATCAGCTCACCCACATAGTTGCCTTTGAGCAGGACCACCACCCGGTCGGAGATATCCATCACTTCATGCAGCTTGTGCGTGATGATAACGACCGCTTTTCCGTCCGCTTTCATATTACGCAGAACAACAAACAGCTTTTGTGTTTCCTGCGGCGTCAGCACGGCAGTCGGTTCATCCAGGATCAGGATATCCGCACCGCGGTACAGCTGCTTGACGATCTCAAGCGTCTGTTTTTCGGACACAGACATATCATAGACTTTTTTATCCGGATCCACCACAAAACCATAACGATCACAGAAGTCCTTTATTCTTGTTCGGACATTCTTCAAATCTACCATCCTGCCTTCATCCAGGCCAAGGATAATATTCTCCGCAGCCGTCATGACATCCACAAGCTTGAAATGCTGATGGATCATACCGATATGAAGTTCAAATGCATCCGCCGGATCATTGATCGAAACGTGCTGTCCATTGACGTAGATATCTCCGCTGTCCGGGGCATAAATACCGGAAAGCATATTCATCAGCGTCGTTTTACCGCTGCCATTTTCACCCAAAAGCGCCAACACCTCACCGTAATTGATATCCAGACAGATTTTGTTGTTGGCTAAAACAACATCAAAGGTTTTTGTGATGTCTACCATTCTAACGGCATTTTTTGTACTCAAGGGAGACTTCCTTTCTCCGAGGAATCTTTTCGATCATCCGTCGGAATCCTAAGCTTCAGAATACAATGTCATTTTTGTATCCCCATCAAAAAGAATCCTTATCTTCTGATTCTCTTTGATCGGGCTATAAAAATGCTCGGGGAGCACATAACTCCCCGAGCAATCTTGTTACAAAATTATTCGTTGGTAAGTTCAGTAATACCATCAATGCGATAGAAGAAATACGGAGCTGATCTTAAGCCAAGTTCATCAGTGGCTGATTCATACATAATTCCATCAACCAGAGATTCAGGAGCGCGGCCATAAGGGAAGGCTTCCGGATGGGCTGCAGCATATTCGGTCATGAACTCAGAAGTCATCGGTTCTCCGTTTACAGTGTAAGTTGCTGTGTCGAAAACATTGACTGTTCCATCGATAATACCGGCAATGGCTGCTTCAACAGCTTCGGCTGTGCCGGGAGCGCAGGATTCACCCAGATCAGAGATTTTGACACCATTCTTGGCATATCCGGCAGTAATATCTTTCGGGAGTTTTTCACCCTTCATTGCCATTTCAATCATAGGTGTGTAAAGTTCAACCCAGCAGTTCTGAGCAGAGGTCAGGGCAGCGGTCGGGGCAACAGCGCGCATATCGATGTTATAACCAACGCTGTAGACAACAGTACCCTTATCCTGTGCGGCCTGGATGGCGGACGGTGCACCGGTGGAGTCAGCATGCTGGCCGATAATGACACAGCCGCGGGCGATCAGCGCTTCAGCAGCAGCGCCTTCAGCGTTCGGATCATACCAGCTGTTGGTATAAAGAACATCCATGTAGGCTTCCGGAACAACAGAGCGGACACCGAGGAAGAAGCCGGTGTAACCGGAAACCACTTCAGCGTACGGATAAGCACCGACATAACCGACATGCGGATCGGTAACTTTACCTTCATCCATCAATTCCTTCAGTTTCATACCGGCAACGACACCGGATACGTAACGGGATTCGAAAGTATGGGGGAACATGTTGGAAAGATTTGCAGAGCCGGAATCAGCTGCAGTATCACCGGTTGAAGCAATGAACTGAACTTCAGGAATTTCATCTGCAGCCTGAGCCATATAACCCTGATGACCATAGGAGTCAGAAATAATCAACTGGCAGCCGGCTTCCGCAAGGTCAACAGCAGCATCATAGCACAGTTCGCTTTCAGGAACATTATATTTGAAAATTACCTGATCAGCGGTCAGGCCAAGACGTTCCATGGCACCCTGAACACCTTCGATATGAGCCTGGTCATAACCGGAGTTTTCATCATGGACGAGGATAACACCGACTTTGAAGTCGTCAGCGGAGGCTGCACAGACAGCCATCAGCAGGACAGACAACACAAGAAACAACGACAAAAACTTTTTCATCCTTACATTTCTCCTTTTGTTTTCTTACAGATCTTCTGTAAGTTTTAAAGATATACAAACGTATATCATTTCCACAAATTTACACAATATCCCTCCGGATATTGTCAGACAATCTTATTTTATCGCAAAAAATCAGTATTTAATACCACTAAATCGTCATATCAAAAAATGACAAATATCACTTTTGCCCAGCAGACTTAATAAAAAAACGGCTCCGTATACATTTATTATACAACGGTGCCGTTTATTTGTCCAAAAAATTATAGGTTTATCACAGATGAAATTCCTGATACATTATCTCCCGAAAATCCGGATCAACCACACTTTTTCTGGCATCATCCCATCTATTAAGCTCAAACAATGTGTTCATCAACTCACTCATTCTGTTCTCGCCCTGCGTTCTTCCCTGAGCCATACCCTGAGCCATGCCTTCTGCCATGCCTTCTGCTCTGCCTTCTGCCATGCCCTTTGCTCTGCCTTCTGCCATACTTTCTTCCTTTAAATCTTCAAGAAGGCTTCTTCGGTCAATTTCAGCTATTCTTCTTTCCCATAATAAGTCTCTTTCCGTTGGGTTTGCCATGATCATCGTCATCGTTTTCATTGCCTCCTTTACGCCATTGTTTTCTATCTTACTGACTTTACGCCAGTCGTCGGCTTTAAATGCTTCTGCCCATGCAGCCAGACCCTGTTCTTTTTCCTGCTCGTTAGCTCTGTCAATTTCAGTCAGATCCACCACAATAAATTCAATCTTATCCGAATAAATATAACCGTCTTCATCCCTTAAATTATACTTTGCGAAGAACTTTTTATGATCCGGAAACAAAGAATAATTCATGATCGCGATTTGTATCACCGGCTGTATTTTACTGTATTTGAATTCTCCGCCTTTTGCCTGATCTGCGACCTGCCGGCAGGCATAAACCAGCGTACGATTCGTCCAGCTCGGATAGTTCCGAACCTGCATTTCCACAAGGATATATTTTTCACCATTCAGATGCAGTCTCAAATCCAATATCGTCGTTTTGGTATCAATAGCTTCCGTGTACTGCATAGGATTCAATATGACGATTTTGATAATTTCCTTTTCGGGAATATTCAGTATACTGCTGAGCAAACTTCTCAAAGCTTTCTCATTCTTTGTAAAAACCATATGGAAAAGGTGACCTCCGCGAAAGCGTGTGAGTCTAATAAAGAGCCTGATACCTTCTTAAGCGGGGGTATGGGGGCTGCAAGCCCCCGGAAATCAGGTGCGGGAAATAGCTTTTGCAAACACACGAACACACATTCCCGCACCTTGCGAAGCATACCATCTTGCACGCGGAGGGCAAATACAAACTGAGCTCTTATAGTAGTAAATCATTTGTCAGCGGTATATATTCAAGATCATGCTCTATTTGTTCTGCCGTCATATTTTTCCCCTTTCAGATTATTCTACCATTTAGCTGCGCAGATTTCAATACACTCTTTATCTATCGGGTAATATTATTAGTTTTCTGTTTCGAAGTAACAGCCGAAACGAAGGTCAGAACGATCATGGAACCGAGGACAATGCTGAGCGTATCCTCCAGGAGCAGGCTGCCCTGTTCCAAAAATATCTCGCGGGAATCGGTCACGAATCCACGCATGCAGTAATACAGGTGGCTTCCGGGGATGAGAGGAATGATCGCGGGCGTATAGATAACGGAAACCGGCATACGCACCACCCGGGCGCCGATCTCCGAATATACCGTCACCCCGAACGCTGCCGCCATCATGGCTATGGAATGGGAATCCCAGATCCGTCCCGCGCCCAGATACAGCACCCAGCTCAGCGCCGCCCCGATAAAAGCCACCGGCAAATGCCGCGGCCGGATATGAAACATCATCGCGAAGCCGATCCCGGAGAAACCGGCTGCCAGGACCTGCAGTAATTCCGGTCTCATAAGAACCTCCCCATCACCGCCCAGACCGCGGCATAGCCGATGGCAATGGACAATGCCCGTAAAACCGCGTCAGCCATGGAAAGAACGCCGCTGATCGTATCGCCCATAACCATGTCATGGATACTGTTGCAGAAGGCCAGCCCCGGGATCAGCAGCATGATATCTCCGATAATGATCATGTCGCTGTTCAATGCCGGGAAGGCTTTCTGTCCCGCCAAAGCCATCAGCGTCAGCAGCGCGGAAAGGACAATGTTATCGACCATTTTGTTCGCGTTGAACCGGTTCAGCCGGACCTTCACAAAACGGATCGCCAGCGCGATCGGGACCGAATACAGCGCATCATGCAGCGTTCCGCCAAATAATACTGTGAAAAAACCTGCCGAGACAGCGTATGCGATATAGATCAGAAACGGGGAATACGGAGAAATGTTCCTGATCCGTTCCATTTCCGCGGGGATCTGTTCCGGATCTATTTTTCCGGAACAGATCTTCCGGGAAAGCGAATTCAATTCATCTACTTTATTCAGGTCAGTATCGATCCGCCGGATCCTCCGTGCCTGCGTCTCTACGGAATCATCAGGAGCTGTAACGGTCATGATGATACTGGAATTGATCGCGTGGACCTGACAATCCCGAAAGCCGAAAGCTGCGGAAAGCCGCATGGCGGTATCTTCCACGCGGTTGACATCAGCCCCGTTGGAAAGCAGCATCTCAGCGATATCTAATATACACGCAATTTCCATGTTGTAGCTTTGATTTTTCATCATACCTCATCCGTTTTTATTATACCCGTTCATACAGAGTTCAGAGCTCAGAGTTAGAAGTTTAGAATTTAGATCAGAGTGAGACTGAGCTTTACGCTCAGATCTGAGTGAGAAGTTGATTGTCCCTTTAAAACAATTGCGTGTCTGTTTTACCCGGAGAAAAAACTCATAACTACTGATTTCTAAATCAGGCAGTGGAACATATAAAGATCAGGCATCAAGAGGAATCGACTATGACATGCTTGTTCATCAATTTTCATTAAACACAGATATGACGCCTAAGGAATTGATCTCTATACGCAATTTTTATTTATTAATTATCCTCTTTCGTCACGGTTTTACCGGGCTGAGTCATCCGCAGATTATAATTACGCCATATTTTTAAAAATAAAGGTGATTTTATGAACGTTGTTATTTCATGGATCTTGGCAATATTCGCGCTGGTGGGCGGTATCGATTATCTGATCGGAAACAAGCTTGGGCTCGGAAGCAAATTTGAACGGGGGCTCTCCCTGATGGGGCCGTTGGCTACCTCCATCACAGGTGTGATCGTCATGGTACCGGTACTGTCGCTGGCTCTGCAAAAGACGATCGTCCCTCTGTTCGCGAAAATCGGTTTTGACCCCGGCGTATTCGGCGGGCTGATCCCCATCGACTGGGGCGGATTCTTCCTTGCCAAAGATCTGGCCGTTGATCCTCGTCTGGGTCTGTACGGCGGGATCAATGTCGCCGGTACCTTCGGAACGGTTCTCAGCTTCGCGATCCCGATGGGGATGAAAGTCCTGAAGGATAAAGATAAGCAGGATGCCTTCGCCCGGGGGATCCTGGAAGGGCTCGTCATTATGCCGATCGCACTGATCCTTGGCGGTCTGACCGCCGGATTGGGTTTTGGAGAAATCATCTGGCACAGTCTGCCGATCCTGGTCCTGTCATTTCTGGTCTTGTTCGGTATCTGGAAGAACCTGCCGCTGATGATCAAGATCTTTTCCGTCTTCTCAAAGATCCTGCGCGCCATCGGGATCATCGGGATCACCATCGGTGCGTTCCAACAACTGGCGGGCGTTCAGGTAGTCACGATCATCACACCGATCCTTGACGCGCTGCGCATCATCTCCATGATCACCGTCACCATGCTCGGCTGTCTTCCGCTTTCGGAATTCCTTACAAAAATTCTGCGGAAGCCACTTGCCAGCCTTGCGGAAAAAATCAACACCTCACCGGAAGCCCTGTCTGACCCGATCATGACAGTCGCGAGCGGCACCGCCGGCATTATCGCCATGCAGGATTTTGACCTGAGGGGGATCGAACTGAACGCGGCTTTCGTGGTTTTCGCGGTTTCCGGATTATCTGCCCAGCTTTCCTTCATTCTGAACAATGCCCCGGAACACATGGCGTCCTACATGGTCACAAAACTGCTTGGCGGTTTTATTGCGATCATTTTCTCTGTGTGGATGATGAACAGAAGGGAAAGAAAGGCAGCGGAGAGGAAATAGACGTTAGACGTCAGACATCAGACGGTAGGTGGTGATTCAGGCTTCTTACATATTTATTTGGAAGTTAATATTTAATTATCATGGGTTTGGGAAATTGGATCCGGGATCCGGGTCCAGGATTCAGGAACGGAAGATGATCTGAAAACGGAGAAGTGATATTGCCGCAGCAATTCAGAGCATGTGCCTTGCGGACAGTCCCATAAAGGGACAGTCCGCATCAGCCGGCTCCGGATCATTATGCGTTTTGATGCCCTTTTTTCACCTTTAACGATTTATGATCCATCTTTTTTTCATTAATGCGTTAAAATTATTTCTGCTCATGGACATTTGTATACAAATGCCCATGCAAAGATAATCCCGGTAACGGGAGGTTTTATACAACAGATCATCACCCGGTTTCTGAATACAGACTGCCGGTATATTTTTTACAATCGGAGTATTCATTATGATAGAAATTCGCAAGGTCAATACCGAGGATAAAAAACAAGTCAAAGAGTTCGTACAGTTCCATTATGACCTGTATAAAAACTGCCCGCAATGGGTACCTCCCTTCCGCAATGATATCGAGATGATGCTGAACAAGAAAAAGCATCCCTTTTATGAGCATTCCGATGCCGATTTCTTCACCGCACGGAAAGACGGGAAGATCGTGGGACGCACAGCCGTTCTGAACAATACAGCCTACAATAACTATCACAATCAGAACAGCGGCGATATCTTCCTGTTTGACGCGATCGATGACCAGGAAGTGGCTGATGCTCTCTTTAACGCGGCTGCAGAATGGGCCCGCGGAAAGGGGCTGGATAAACTGAAGGGGCCGAAAGGATTTTCCCTTTTTGACGGATACGGTGTTCTGGTGGAAGGTTTCGAACAGCGACAATCCATGAATTTCTCCTGCTATAACTACCCATATTATCAAAAACTATACGAAAATTACGGCTTTTATCGGATCAATGAATACACATCCATGCAGGCAAAAGTGAGTGAATTTGATTTTCCGGAAAAGGTATATAAAGTTGCGGAAATCGTCCAGAAGCGCGGAAAACTGAAGATCAAGACCTACAGCAGCAAGTCCGAGGTCAAAAAAGACGCTTCAAAAATCGCGCAGATGTATTTCGATTCCTTCCAGAACAACTGGGAATATTTTCCCCTCACAGAGAAGGAATTCGACTTCTTTGTAGATAACGTGCTGAACTTTGTCGTCCCGGGACTGCTCCGCTTCATCACCAATGAAGAAGATGAGATCGTCGGTTTTCTGGTCAACTTCCCGGATATTTCAGCCGCCATGCAGCGCCACAGCGGAAGCCTCCTGAATCCGGCACTTCTCGTGGATATGGCTCTGGAGATGAAAAGGACCAATCACTGTGCCATGAACGGGCTGGGCGTGCTTGAAAAATACCATAAGAGCGGCGGCAACGCGCTTCTGTACTGCTCTATGATGGACATTCTGAAACAAAATCCGCAATACGAATACGTTGAAGCGGTCCAGATGGCAGATACGGCGCTTGAAGTTCAGCAGGAAATGGCAACGCTTGGGCTGAAGCCCATCAAACGGCACCGTGTATATGAGGTCGCGATCTAAGGAGCAATGAACGCTTCACCGCTTCGGAAACTGTTTACCTTCAGGCCTTCCATGCTGGCGATCGGCATAGGGATCGCAGTCATCCTGATCGTTCCCAATGTTCTGTTTGCGCTCAACACCAATTACGGATCCGGTTTTTACAGTTACTGGCTTACCGGTCGTGTATTGTTTGCCCAGGGGCAAAACCCGTATGATGACCAGCTGTTTGAACAGGTAAAACTGAGATATCCGGAGGATCATAACATAAGCGGTTTTTCACTGCCGCTCTATGCGATCCTCCCGGTAATTCCGTTTACGTTCATCAACAATTTCACCGCAGCCCTCATCCTGTGGCGGCTGCTTCTTGAGGCTGCGCTGATCTTTGCCGGATTCCGGTTGATACAAGCCTTCCGGATCCAGAACAGATTCACACCCGCTCCTCTTTGTGCCGCGTTATTGCTGCTGAACTATTACGCGATCTCAGCGATCACCGACGGAGACATATCCATACTCGCCATCGCATTTCTGATGATCGGGATGGCCGCGCTTCAGGATGGTGAAGCAGAATTGGCTGGTATCATGTTTGCCTTTTCCACCATCAAATCCAGCGTAGCCCTTTTGCCGGTACTCTGGATCTGTTTATGGTGCCTGTGCCACCGGGGGGGACTGGTCGCCGCCTGGACGGGGATGGTCTTCGCGCTGCTTTTCCTGATAGCAATGCTTTTCAGAACAGACTGGTTCATGCTTTACCTCCGCTCGATCGTTTATTACCTGAAATACCTGAATCCCACCAATCTTTCCAAATTACTTGAAAACTGGCAGCCCGAGCTTGGCGGCAGGATCGGCTGGGCAATATCCGGTGTCCTTCTTTTAGTCCTGGTCATCGAATGGATCCTCAATATGAAAAAGGATGTGAACGCGCTTGAATGGGTCCTTGCGATCACGATATCGGTCGGATTTATGATCGGGATCCCGAATATCGGGAAACATCTTTTTATCCTTTGGATCCCGGGGCTCTATGCTATCGACAAGATGCAGCTCAGATGGGAGAAAAAGGGAGATATATACGGACTGATATTGGGATCGCTGATGTTCGTGATCCCATGGATATTTCAGCTGTTTGTTTACCCGGATTGGAAAGATCCTGTGAATATGCTGAATATCGCGTTTCCCTTTCTTCTTTCGTTCCTTCTCTATTGGAATCGATGGTGGATCATTGACACATTTATTGAGAAATATTAAGATAAATAAAAATTTACAAAAACGAATGCCTGTTTACGCGGGATCGACAATGACCGCAGGCCTGCGGCTGGCAGCGTTCTTCATGGAGATTTATGAAAAGAACCATTCTTATTTTCACCTTCCTCATATTTTTCACCCTGACCGGCATGGTTTCAGGGCAGGGAACGGAAGCAAGCCGCCGTGTTTACGCTCCGGCAGCCCCATATTTTACGGTAACAGACGATGTTTCGTTTGAAGCTCTGAAATGTCTTTGGGACGGGACATGCGGTTCCATTGAAGGGACTGATACTGTCACTGATATTTCCATCGCGCAGGAGGAGCTTGAGCCGCTTGCGTCTGTATTTGGCGGGGAACCGGATACAAGGCACATTCACGTGGTACCGCGGTCAGAACTCTATGCTGAATCAAATCTTCGCAGGTCATGGATGATCATTCCTTTTGAAGATATTGAACCCCGCCGCAAAATACTCCATCTGGACGGAGAGAACATTCTTTCAAACCAATTCGATCCGGATAAATGGAAGCTGACGGCTGTTATCGGCGAACTTCTGCCGGGAACATCCGTTTCGGACCTGCCGGTCAGCAACCGTGACGCATCCAAACTGACAACTGTTGTCCTGACAGGCGTTACCGCCATGGTACGTGCCACAGCCAGCTATATGGACCTGGATGTCCTCTATCCGGCTTCACTGATCCGCGAACCGCTGATCGATGCCGATATTCTTCACGTCAATAATGAAGTACCCTTTGCCCGGAAATGCAATATCCAGGATCATTATTCCGGGCTGGTTTTCTGCAGTAAGGCTGCCTATATGAAACTGCTGCAGGATATCGGGACCGATATCGTGGAACTGGACGGCGACCATTTTCAGGATTACGGCGATGAAGCAGTGGAATATACGCTTGATCTGTACGACGAAGCGGGGATCCCGTATTACGGGGGAGGCCATAATAAAAAGGAAGCACAGAAGCCTCTGATCATCAACCACAACGGAAATTCATTCGGCTTTATCGGATGCAACGGGAAAGAGATCGGATACGCGGCCGCCTCTGACACGCGCCCCGGAGCGGTCCATTGCGACATCGAGCTGATCAAACAGCAGATCGCCGGGCTGCGTTCCCAGGGCATCATCCCGATCGTTACCTTCCAGCACCTTGAAGTCTATCAGGAAAAACCGATCGATGCTGTCAGAGCTGAATTTGAAGCTGTCCGGGATGCCGGAGCAGTCATCGTCAGCGGGTCCCAATCCCATATTCCCATGGAATTCGACGTTTCAAGCACCGATTTCGTCCACTATGGTCTGGGAAATCTTTTCTTCGACCAGGCTTTTTTCCTTCCTGAGACCGCGGAAGCTTTTATTGACCGTCATGTATTTTACAAAGGGCGCTATCTCAACACGGAACTGCTGACGATCCGCTTCATGAATAATGCGCTCAGCCAGTATATGGAAACTGATGACCGGGCGGCGTTGCTGAACCGTATCTTCAAAGTTTCAAAAATCGAAGGGCCTGCAAAATGACAGATACCGGAGACCCGTCTTATTTCAAAACACGCAGCGTCGAGGAATGGAAAGCTTCCCGGCGGGATGCCCCGGAGGATATCTCCGAGGCAAAAAAAATGCTGCTGATGATCAAAGACGGCGCTGATGTTTTTAAAACGATCCGGAAAAATCCACTGCCCGGGCGTGGAAATATCTCAAAATACACCCTCGTCCTGGCATATCATCAAATGGTGGAAAACGGGGAACTGAGTGAGGACCCGGAACTGCTGGCAAAAATACGTATGAAACCCAGCCGGACACTCAGCGGCGTTACGACCGTGACCGTGCTGACAGCGCCCTGGCCATGTCCGGGAAACTGCATCTTCTGCCCGACCGATGAACGAATGCCGAAAAGTTATCTGCCTGATGAACCGGGCGCTGCCCGTGCTTTTCAGAATGACTTTGACCCTTATCTCCAGGTTTCCTCCCGCATCAATTCTTATGAAGCTGTCGGGCATCCCACGGATAAGATCGAGCTACTGATCCTCGGCGGTTCGTGGACCAGTTATCCCTGGGAATACCAGCAGCATTTCATTCAGCGGTGTTTTGATGCCATGAACGGCTGCGATTCGGAAAGTCTTCTGCAGGCACAGCGGATCAACGAAGACACGGAACACCGCAACGTCGGCCTTGTGATCGAGACGAGGCCGGACCTGCTGGACGAGGACACCCTGAGGAAACTGCGTATTCTGGGCGTCACCAAGATCCAGCTGGGGATCCAAAGCCTGAATGACAGGATCCTGTCCCTGAACCGCCGGAACCTGAGTGTTAATGAAGCACTGGCGCGGGTCGCGTTAGCCCGGGCAGCGGGATTCAAGATCGTACTGCACTGGATGCCGAATCTGTTGGGTGCGACACCGGAAAGCGACAGGGAAGATTTCCGTCATTTCTGGCAGACACCGGAAGAAGGCTATGGTTTCTGCCCGGATGAGCTGAAGATCTATCCGACACAGCTGCTTCGCGGCACTGATCTGTACGCGGAATGGGAAAAGGGGAATTACAGCCCCTACGATATGGATACACTGACCCGTCTGCTTGCGGACATCAAACCGACGATACAACCTTACTGCAGAGTGAACCGGGTGATCCGGGATATTCCTTCGCATCATGTGGCTGCCGGGAACACACGCTCCAGCCTGCGGATGGATGTCCAGGACCTCATGAAAGCGAACGGGACTGTCTGCCGCTGTATCCGGTGCCGTGAGATCAGAGGCCATAAAGTCCGGCCCGAAGACCTGACGATATTGGATCATCGGTATCACGCGGCTTATGCGGATGAACATTTTCTGCAATATGTCACCGAAGATGACCGTCTGGCGGGCTATCTGCGGCTCTCCTTACCCGATTTTCCGGAGAAAGACGCACCGATCGCGGAACTAAACGGATGCGCGGTCATCCGGGAAGTCCATATTTACGGCCAAAGCCTGCCGGTAGGGGCGGAACAATCAGGCGCCGCTCAGCACATCGGTCTGGGAAGCCGGCTGATCGAAGAAGCATGCCGCATCGCTTCCGAAAAAGGATTTCAGCGGATCGCCGTTATCGCCGCTATAGGGACAAGACATTATTACGAATCCAGAGGTTTTTACCGGGGAGATTATTATTTGCTGCGTGACCTTTCCTGACCGTTCACAGTATCCATGAATGCGCTGCTTTGCGGGCAGGATCCTCCGAATTACAGGAAAGAAGCAAAAAAACAGCACATAAAACCTATGCCCGAGCCATTCAAAGAGCAAAAATCCGCTTACAATTAACATGAATGAACATCGTTTGGAGGGATGAGATGAAAAGACTTTTATTCGCTGTCTGCGTAACTTTATGCCTGCTGAAAAGCATTCCTGTCTTCGCACAGGGATCGGTTCGGGTAAAATGTGACCGTTTCACAATGAACGTTCCTTCTGAAAACATGAAATGTTATCAGGTCGATGGCAATATCCCGGTTTCTGAAGAAGCGTCACCGGAAGAAATTGCAAATGCACAGGTCGCTAATACAGCGATAGCCTTCCCGGTTTCTGACTTTCCCACAAGTGAGATCGAGCCACAGGTCATCTTCTATGCGACAGATGATTTCGCGAAAACATCCTTCGACCTGGTTGACCTTTCCATGGATCTTTCCGACATCATAAGCAATGTGAAATCAGGCTACTCGGCATTGGAGAATATTTATACAAGAGTCCCCTTCATTCCTTACCAGGCAGAAGAACGGCAGGCAGCCGCGCTTCCGCAAAAGATCGATTTTGAAAACGGCTCCGGTATCCGCACATTAGCGGTATTTCAGGACTCGATCTCATCCTCAGCCAGCCGGTCGAATCTGTATTACTCATACCAGGGCATCACGGATGACGGTAATTATTACATCAGCGCCGTAATTCCGCTGCGGTGTTCAAGACTGGACAATCAACCCGTCTCCGGGATCGACTGGAATTCAGTCAGCGGAACGGATTTCTATCCTTCGCTTGAGGAACTGGATTATTACGTCAGTTCCATCGTCATTGAATGAATCCGCGGAGAATTCGTCTTTCAGGCACAGCGCTTACCTGCCTGCTGTCGGTCTTCCTGATCGCGGCAGGCTTTTCACGTTATCTTGAGACTGACTCCGGGAATATTTTGATCCACGATATTGAAACAGAAAGCTGGGAGGGATTTTTTTACGGTGCCCGGCTGTTTCGTCCGTTACAGGCCAATTCACTGAATCAGCGTCCTTCCGTTTTGCTGATCCCCGGCAGGACAGCGGACCGATATACCTGCGACCACATCGCCATGGAATTCGCACGCCGTGGATTTGTCGCTCTCACGATGGAGGATTTCGCCCAGGGAATGACCGCGTCAGAGCCGGACTTTGAGACAGAAAACCTTGTTGACGCGGGATACACATTTTTAAATACAAGATCTTTCACGGATCATGAACGGATCGGGATCATAGCGTTTTATGAAGGCGCGGATAAAGCTTTGGATTCCAAAGCGTTTCCGGAATACCGGTCCCGGGCATTCGTCGAACCCAAAGTCTCCGCCGCGGAAAAGGCTGCAAATAATACCGAAATCTATACGGCGAAGTTTGAGACTTCCGCAGAATACAGGCTCCCTTCTGACACAGATCAGATCCGCGTCATACCTGCCTCACATGCGGGAATGATCGTAAGTTCTGACCTGATCGGAGCGCTTCTGGAACAATTCCATGAGGCGCTTGCCATCCCCAACGATTCCCCGTTCTGGTTTAACGCAGGGTCTCAAAGAGCCGGGCTTCTGATCGGAATCCGGTTCGCACTGCTGATCCTGTTGACTGTCCTCTGCGTCGGCCTCAGCGCCATTCTGACCGAAGGAAAGGGGAATGCGGTCCGGGAAACAGCCGCCGGCACCGTCCTGCCGCTGGTCCTTTTTCTGGTCATCACGGAAGTCATGAGTTTCTTCATGGTTTCTGTCCGGATCGGCACCCCGTTTCATTATCTTCCGGGGATCAGACAAATCGTGAAACAGTTTTCGCTTCCTGTTTTCATCGCATTTTTGACAGTAAGTATTTTTTTATGTATTCCTCTCCGGCGGAACAGACGGCCGCTTTTCCCTGCTGACATCATCGCACTTGCCGGTGTAATTATCTTTATCACGGGAGCCCTGATGGTAATGTCCGGAAAAATCACCGGGCAGGGTTTCGATAGCCGGATTTTTTCACACCGTATGTTACATTTGACCGTTTTTTATTCCTGTCTGAGCAGCCTTCTGCTGCGTACGGTTCCGGATCGGAAAATATCATATTTCTGTTTTGCCGTAATAACAGGAAGTATTTATTATCTCAGCTCGTACCCTTTTTAACAGCGTTCTGAGTTGAGAGTTGTGTGGTACTGCCGCAGACGCAAAATAGAGCCGGAGGTGACTGTTCTTTGAAAACAGTTCAGAGTTCAGCGTTATAATTATGAGCTGGAAGTCAGCTATCGACATCAAAGCATGTCAAAACGCAGCGAAGAGTTTTTTCCGGAATACCGCAGCGTCTTTTTTTCGAGTCTTATGAAAAGACGGCACGTTTTCGGATGAGAGAAATAACAGGATCTCCTGCCGGGAAACCATAACACAGAGACCGGGAACGGGAGACAGATCCTTTCACCACAGGCGGCTCTTCCGCCCGCGGAAAAGGATGCAGGATAATAAAGGAGGAGCATGAAGAAAAACAGTCCGTTTGGTATTTGGAGCATATTGGGGATCGTTATCGGGTATATAGCCATTTTCCGGTTATTGAAAAGTACAGGTACCGTAAATCTTTCCGGGCTGATCTTACCGGCGGGATTTCCCACCATTACGGGGCTTCTTGTCATTTGGGGGATTTTATTCCTGATTTGGGCGCTCGGATGCAGATTTGTATTTTCAGTCCAACTGCGGCCGCGCCGGCAGCGGAATATTTTTTTGAACGGACTGATCCTGGTTATTGCAATTTTTATGTGGAATTATATGCTCTTCGTCAATGCCAACCTTTCCGGCGCACTGGCTGTCAGTATCGCGTCACTGGTCCTGAGTATTGTCCTCTGGTTTATGTACCTTCTGATCCATCGGTACGGCGGATATCTGTTTACTTCCATGGTCGTCTGGCAGGCATATACTCTGTACCTCTGCATTACACTGGTGGTTAAGAATTAGAGTTCAGAGTTCAGATTTCAGAATTGAGTAAAAAGTGGTTTCTCCTGAATTCTGAGTCGAGAGTTACGCGTAAAGAGTTTAGTTGATTTTCGTTTGATCTACTATAAGAGCTCAGTTTGTTTTTGCCCTCCGTATGAAGGATAGTTTGCTTCACAAGGTACGGACTTCGCCCGGTCAGATTCAGAACAGTAGCTGAGCCCCATACCCCCGCTTAATAGGTATCAGGCTCTTTATGAGACTCACACGCTTTCGCGATGGTAACCTTTTCCCTTGACCGTATCTGTCCGAAGCCTGAGCTCTCCCGGGACAGACCCGTAATGTACTTTCCGTACAGATATCTGAAGCATTCAAAATTTACAGCCGCCATTTTCGGCGGCTGTTTTATAATTCAGTTGATTATTTTTTCCCGGCAAAGATCGCAAGCCATTCCTCAACTTCTCCCGGACTCAGTTTGGCTTCCAGGCGGGGCAGCCGGCTTCCTTTCCGGGAACTGCCCCCGGAAGAAAAAATCCGCTCCATATCTTCCGCGAATTTGTCCGAGCCCATGGTTGCGGCGCCTGCCTGACGGCACTGCCACTGTACATGCTGGTCTGATGAGACCACTGTGATCTCAGCCGCGCGCTTTTTTCCCGCTTTATTGACCCGGGCAATGATCTCTTCATCCGCTTTCGTGAGATGAGTCACATAAACGACTTTCAGTGTACCGAAATGACTGTCCTTTGTTTTATTCTCCGGAGCTTTGTCAAAAAATACCGTACATTTTCTGCGGGACAGCCGGGAATATTCCTGAAGCCGTTCCAGCAATTCCTGCTCATCGTTTTCATCAGATAACCTGATCCCGTTCATTTTCGGGATCAGGTTATGCCCGTCAATAAAGTATTCCATAAGGTCTCAGGACATTTTCTGTCTTCCGGAAAGCGCCCGCAGCAGCGTATTCTGATCGGCATATTCCAGTTCACCGCCGATGGGAAGTCCGCGGGCAAGACGGGTGATCCGTACATCGAAAGGGGTAAGCTTCTGCTGAATATACAGGGCAGTCGCGTCCCCTTCCAAAGAAGGATTAGTCGCTATGATGACCTCGGAGATACCGCCTTCCGCAACTTTAGAGATCAGCGGAGCGATGCGGATATCTTCAGGGTTCACACCCTCTATCGGAGAAAGCAAACCGTGGAGTACGTGATATTTCCCGTGAAAACCGTCTGTCTGTTCCAGGACGATAACATCCATCGGAGACTCAACGACACAAATAACATCCTGATCCCGCTTTTCATCCGCACAAATATCACACAGATCCTTGTCCGAAGTCGTGATATTAAAACATTCGCTGCACAAATGAGTCTGCGCGTGGAGGTTTTCCAACGCTTCCGCAAGCTGCTTTGCGGCAGCCTCATTATTTTTCAGCAGATAAAAAGTCAGGCGCGAAGCCGTACGGGGTCCAATGCCCGGCAGCCGGGAAAAGGCGTCGACCAGGTTTTGCACCGGTTCCGGAATTCGTGGCATGATCTCAGAACCCCAATCCCAGACCGGCGAGACTGCTGGTCAGGCCGCCCGTGATCGAATTCATCTGTTCTTCCTGCAGTTTCTTACTCTTTTCCAAAGCGGAATTGATACCCGTCAGCAGCATATCCTGCAGCATTTCAGCGTCCGCGTCTTTCAGAAAATCCGGATCGATCTCAACATTTTTGCAGACCTGATCTCCGCTCATTGTGATCTTCAGCACACCGCCGCCAACCGATGAAGAGACTTCCATTTCAGCGATCTTTTCCTGCTGTTCCATCATCTGTTTCTGCAGGTTCTGAAACTGGTTCCGCATGCCGCCGATACCGCCCATTTGACCGCCCATTTTTCCATAACCTTTTGCCATATTAATTACCTCTTATTCTGATTATTTTTTTTCAACGACCACTCTGCCGCCCAAATTTAATGCAGCGGTAAGCGTTTCGCTTTGCTGTGCATTGCCGGACAGGGCCGCCCGTCCGGATGCATCCTGGACCGTACAGCATATCCCGACGGATTTTCCCAAAACCCGGGATATAGCCGCGCTCGTCCAAACAAGAAAACGATGGTTTTCTTCAACTTTTTTCTTAATGGTCTCCCGAGGGAAGCCCAGATACAGGACACCGTTTTTGACCTCAAGCAGATCCGCCCGTGCCAAAGTCGCTTCCAAAACAGCGTCATTTTCACGGATCAGATTTCTGGCCGCGCCCCAATTCTTCGCGATCTCATTCATCGTCACCGAAGGATCCGGCGTCTGTCCTTTGCGAATAAAGACCCTGCTCTGAACATATTTGATGTTTTCTTCGAGGTCCTTATCTACCGCGGGAGCAGCCTGATTTGCCTGTCCCGACGCGGGAGCGGTGCGGACAACTTCTCTTTCGATGACTTTTACGACCTGTTCGGAAGATTTCTTCTCTTCACAGCTTTCCGCGAATGCCAGTTCAAGGTTCAATCCGGGATGCCAGTCGATCCGGCTGTCCGTCGCCGCCTGGTTGAAGATACGCACCACATCCACAAGACGGTCGATGCTGATATTCTGGCTCTGCTTTGCCATGGTCTCACGCACTTCAGCCGTCACGTCCAATACATCGTTGGTCCCCATTTTCAAAACCAGCAGCTGACGCAGATACTCCACCGTCTGCCGGGCAAACTGCCTCGGATCCGTACCGGCATCAAGAGCCGCATGGATCGCGGCCATCCCTCCGGCATGATTTTTTGCGATCATCGCATCCGTAAGGTCGACAACGGACTGGTTTGTCGCGATGCCCAGGATCTCCTGCGCTTCCGCCAGCGTTATCTCATTCCCGGCAGCCGTCATCTGGTCCAGCATGGAGATCGCGTCCCGCATGGCTCCGGTCGCCTGCCGTGCGATCAATGTCAGCGCGGCTTCATCTGCCGTAACGCCTTCTTCTTCACAGATCTTTGACAGCCTGCGCACGATCTCATTCACAGGGATCCTGCGGAATTCATGATGCTGACAGCGGGAGAGGACCGTTGCCGGAATTTTATGGATCTCCGTTGTGGCGAGAATAAACATGGCATGAGCAGGCGGTTCTTCCAGAGTTTTCAGCAATGCATTGAAAGCCGCGGTGGAAAGCATATGGACTTCATCGATGATATAGACTTTCTTCCTGCCGACGCCCGGAGCGAAATTGATCTTATCCCGCAGTTCACGGATATCATCCACGGAGGTATTGGACGCCGCATCAATCTCGATCAGGTCCAGGAACTGTCCGTTATTGACCGCCATGCAATTCGCGCAGCGGTCGCATGGGCGGTTTTCCAGATTTTCATCCAGGCAGTTCACCGCCCGGGCAAGGATCCGCGCCACCGTCGTCTTTCCCGTCCCCCGGGGACCGGAAAAAAGATAGGCATGAGCAACGCGGTCACTTCTGATCGCGTTTTTCAGTACCCGGGTCACCTGATCCTGATAGACAACGTCATCCCATACCTGAGGCCGGTATTTTCGGTATAATGCCTGATTTGCCAATGCTGTTCTCTCTTCCTTTATGGAACCCGATAGGTTGCCTGAATTTGTCCGAAAACATCCCTGATCACCGCGGTCTCACCGGACTGCCAGACCGCTTCATCCCGGTTCCAGTAAATTTCATAAGGCGTACTGTGTCCGGGGCGTGAATACACTTCTACGAATATCCCTTTCCGCAGCAGCTGAATATTCGGGAATTTCAAAATATTGCCTTCAGCGTCTTCCAGCGTCCAGTTTTCCAGTGATACGACCTCATCGGAATTGCTGACGATCCGCAGTGCTTCGCTTGACAAAACGCCCGGCGACCTGATGATCGATATCTCAATTGACGCACCCCTGATCACCGGGGTCGGTTCAGTTTCCGGCTGTTCGACAACAGGTTCGGACGTCGGTACGATCTCATCTGTCATCGGGAGCTCCGTGGGAACGGTTTCCGTTTTTGTGAGATCATTATCCGCAGCCGCGATCTGACTGTCGCTGATGGTCACCAACTGGTAAGGCTTATCGGACTTCCGGATATTTTCCCAATAATACAATACGCCGTAAGTCACAGAAGCCGAAACGATCACATTCAGCAATATCAGTAACATGATTTTCCAGAACGTATTCATGTTTACATTATAGCTTAATTTGAATAGAAAAAAAGATGTATCTATTTATAACATGCGCTTTTGGGACAATCCCCTGATGTTCCAAACGTTAGAAAAAAGGTGACTGACACGAAAGCGTGTGAGGCTGATAAAGAGCCTGAAACCTTGATAAGCGAGGGACAGGAGTCGAAGCGGCCGGAAAACAGGCATGGAGCAAAGCTCGATAGCCGGATCATAATTCTGTGCAGTGGTTCATTTCGGCTCTTATTTTTAATCTACACGAATTTTCGTTTCTATGTCTTACGGATCACACGATCACGCTTACAGAATGAAGTGAACGCTTTCAGCAGAAATAAAGCTGTTCGTCAAGCAGCCCGATTTCGGAAACCGATTTACATAGGGCTCCAGTCCAGGCCGTGGACCCAATCGGCTTTGAAATAATAGATCAGCAGAATGACCGCGCTCAGGCTCCAGGTGATCGGATATACCCAGTTGATCACGTTGATCGAATGAGTGATCGGGATCAGTACGGAAATAAAGGCTACACGAAAAACACACCAGCAGCCCAGCATCACCAGCATCGGAATATTGGCTTTTCCCGCCCCGCGCAGCACCGCGGCAATGCCATGGGAAGCCGCCAGAAGAAAATAAAACGGAGTTGTGATCCGCAGTTTCTGCAAACCGTAAGCGATCGCTTCCGGTTCCCGCGTAAAGGCTGAGATCAGCGGAACAGAAAATGCCAGCAGGATCATGCCCGCCAGTTCCGCGACTGTCATGGCACAGAGGACCCCGAACCGGGAGCCGCGCTTTGCCCTTTCATATTCCTTCGCGCCGAGGTTCTGTCCGACAAATGTCGTTACCGCCGCATTGAAACTGGTAACCGGCAGGATCGCGAACCCGTCAATTTTTCCGTATGCCCCACAGCCGGCGACAGCCATCGTTCCAAACGCGTTGATATTAGACTGAACGATCACATTGGCGAAGTTGATGATGGAGTTCTGCATGCCGGAAGGAAGTCCGAATTTTAATATCTGCCGAACCATATCCGGATCAAAGCGCAATTCGCTGATATTCAGACCGGATTCGTCCTCCGCCTGCAGCATCTGAATGACGCACAGGGAAGCGCTGAGAAACTGCGCAATGATCGTAGCCAGTGACGCGGAAGAAATCCCCCAATGCAGGACCCGGATAAAAAACAGATCCAAAATGACATTCGTGACCGAGGAAATGACGAGAAAGTACAGGGGATGCTTACTGTCTCCGACAGCCTGCATGATACCGGTACAGGCATTATATAGAATGAAACCGATCGACCCGGCAAAATACACTCTGATGTAGGATACAGTAAGTTCAAAAATATCCTCAGGGGTGCCCATCCATTTTAATATAACAGGCGTGAGAACCATTCCGATCAGGGAAAGCATCACACCGACAGCCAGCGCGATGGATACTGTCGTATGGATCGCCCTGCGCATCAGATCATACATTTTTGCCCCGTAAAAGCGGGCAACCAAAACACCAGCACCGAGAAAAACACCCTGAAAGAAACCGATCATCAGCTGGATGAGCGTAGCGGTGGCACTAACTGCCGCAAGCGCGTTATTGCCAAGATGATTCCCGACAATGAGCGAATCCACAGAGTTATACATCTGCTGAAACAGGTTCCCCAGAAACAACGGGATAGCAAACCGGATGATCTCTCCGGGAATCGAACCTTCCGTCATACGACTCTGACTGCTCATTCTGAATCATTCCTTTCGCTGAAATTACCGAAAATTATACGGAAACATAATTATTATACTCCTCATTTTCCCGGGAATTTTTTTTATGGGATGTTTAACTGAACAGTGAAAACAGCAGAAATAGTCCTGCTGCCGTCAGATCCAAATGCAGCGGTATTATGACTTAACTAAGCAGCACTATTTACAGCATTTTCACAGCACTTTTCTCAGCATTTTTCACTATCACTTATTTCCAGGTGATTTATTATTTTTTGCAATGGAATGGTATAATAATATGTCATTGTAATTTTACCAGCTATTCGGCGGGTCGTATTTTTGCGCTGATTTGTGGTGGTAGAAATTGTCAAAATTTATTAATGGAGGTCAATTTGGCTACTACACAGCATACGAAATCCTATGCACGCATTCCGAATGTCTACCCGCTTCCCGGTTTCATCGACATTCAGCTCGATTCTTTTCGCCGCCTCAAGGAATACGGCATTGCGGAACTTCTTGATGAAATCTCTCCGATCGAATCCTTTAACCATGGAATGAAGCTTTACTTCCCCGGCAATTCGGATGAATCCCGCCAGTGGAATTTGAAATTCTGGTTTGGAGAGCCCAAACAGACCGTTGATGAATGTGTTGAACGGGATCTGACTTACTCATCACCGTTATACGTTTCTGTTTTGCTGGCCGGCCCATCTGTTGCCGAGCCGATGAAGCAGGATGTATTTCTTGGTGAATTTCCGGAAATGACCGAAAGCGGTACCTTTATCATCAACGGGTCGGAACGTGTCGTCGTATCCCAGTTGATCCGCTCGCCCGGCGTATATTTTGAAGCCCAGATCGACCATTCCACCGGTCATCGCCAGGCCATGGCCAAACTGATCCCGGATCGCGGCGCCTGGATGGAATTCGAAACACGCAAGAATGACTATATCATTCTGAAATTCAACCGCAAACGCACAGTTCCGATCACAATTTTCCTGCGCGCATTAGCCGCGGTGAATGACGGGATCGATGAATCCCCGATCAAAGAAGGGACAGACGAAGAACTTCTCGCGCTGTTCGGTGATGTGGACAACAACAAGGATCGTCAGTATATCCAAGCTACCTTCAAACAGGAACCTGTGTGGGATACCTCTACCGGAATGACGATCGGCGAACTCGCATTGATCGAATTCTTCAAGAAAATGCGCCCGGGTGACCCGGTCAATCTCGAAAACGCGAAAGAATTCCTTGAAGAACAGCTTTTTGATCAGCGCCATTACGATCTGGAACGTGTCGGCCGTTATAAGCTGAACCAGAAACTGGACCTGACGGAACGTATTCCGATCCAGCACCGCAACGTCACGAAATGGGATGTTGTCAACCTTGTCCGCCACATGATCGAGATCAACAACGGTACAAAGGAAAAGGACGATATCGACCATCTCGGCAACCGCCGTGTTAAGACCGTCGGCGAATTGATCGGCAACAAACTCCGCATCGGCCTGCGCCGCATGGAACGCGTTATCAAAGAACGTATGTCCATCCATGACCAGGAACATGTTTCCCCGATCAGCCTGGTAAATATCCGCCCGGTCATCTCCGCGCTGCGTGAATTCTACGGCTCTTCCCAGCTGTCCCAGTTCATGGACCAGAACAACCCGCTGGCGGAACTCCGTCATAAGCGTACGCTTTCAGCGCTGGGTCCCGGCGGTCTGCGCCGTGAACGTGCGGGGTTTGATGTCCGCGATGTCCATCATACACATTACGGACGTATCTGCCCGATCGAAACGCCTGAAGGTCCGAACATCGGTTTGATCGGCCGTCTGGCAAACTACGCGAAAGTCAATGAATACGGTTTTATCGAGACACCGTACCGCCGTGTGTTCAACTTCCTTTATAAGGATGATGATCGGATGATCGGACGTGAACTTCGTGAAAACCTGAATGATCAGAATGGGAACACCATCGCTGAAAAAGGCACACGCGTTGATCAGGAACTCTTTGACCGGATCCAGGACCTCGATATTGACAAGGTGCTGATCACCCCGTTTGTTTCGGATGAGGTGGACTACCTTTCCGCTGACGCAGAAGACAAATTCCGCATCGCGCAGTCCAACACACGCATGACGCCGAATATGGAATTTGATCAAAAGCTGATCTCCATCCGTCACTACTCCGAATTCACGACAACAACTGCCGAAAACATTGAATACATGGATGTTTCTCCGCAGCAGGTAGTAGGTGTCAGCGCTGCCCTGATCCCGTTCCTTGAACATGACGACGCCAACCGCGCGCTGATGGGTTCCAACATGCAGGCACAGGCTGTCCCGCTGATCAACCCGGATATTCCGCTTGTTTCCACCGGGATGGAAAAATATGCAGCCATCGATTCCGGCCAGGTATTGACCGCCAATGAAGACGGGGAAGTTATCTCTGTCAATGCTGAACAGATCATTATCCAGTCTGATGACGGGACGATCCATCCGTATCAGCTGCGGAAATATCAGCGCTCCAACCAGAGCACCTGTATCGATCAGCGTCCTGCCGTCACCAAAGGGCAGAAAATTAAAAAGCACCAGGTGCTGGCTGATTCATCATCAACTATTGACGGACAGCTTGCACTGGGACAGAACGTGGTCGTAGCTTTTGTCTCCTGGGAAGGCGGCAACTTCGAAGACGCGATCCTGATTTCCGAACGTGTTGTCATGGATGACAAATTCTCATCCGTCCATATTGAAAAATATGAACATGACGCGCTCGAAACAAAACTTGGTCCGGAAGAGATCACCCGGGACATTCCGAACGTCGGTGACGACGCGATCAAAGACCTGGACGAGAACGGTATTATCCGGATCGGTGCTGAAGTAGGCCCCAATGACATCATCGTCGGTAAGATCACGCCTAAAGGTGAAAAGGAACTGACCCCTGAAGAACGTCTGCTCCGGGCAATTTTCGGTGAAAAATCCCGTGATGTCAAAGACAACTCACTGCGTATGCCCCACGGTGAACGCGGAAAAGTTGTCGATGTCAAGGTATTCAGCCGTGAAGACAATGTTGAACTGAATGCCGGCGTCAACAAACGCGTACGCATTTCCGTCGCGCAGCGCCGCAAACTGACGGCAGGTGACAAAATGGCAGGCCGTCATGGGAACAAAGGCGTTGTCTCCCGTGTTGTTCCGATCGAAGACATGCCGTTCCTCGAAGACGGTACGCCGGTCGATATCATTCTGAACCCGCTGGGCGTCCCCGGCCGTATGAACATCGGTCAGGTGCTGGAAGTCCACCTCGGATGGGCAGCCCTGCGCCTCGGTTTCCGCGCGATCACGCCGGTATTCGACGGCGCAACGGAATATGAGATCGAATCCGAACTCGCGCGCGCCTGGATCCTTGATACCGCATGGAAAGAATGGGGCAACAAAGCCTGGGATTGGGCTCACGAACAGGAACTCGAGACCTCGACATTTGAAGACGACGATGAAGTACGCCGTGCTTATGTCGCGGAACTATTCAGCGAACGCGGGATCCCGATGGATGATCTCAATGAAGACGTACTCCTGAAGCATGCTGTAATGGCGGAATGGCTCCGGGATAACGGATATGATCCGGACAGCATCATTGACTGGTCGGATGTTGAACCGAACGCTCCGATGAAGCTGTCGAAAGATGAAGCCGCGATCCTGGCATGTCTGAGACTGTGGATCGCCTCTGAAGGCGAAGTACCGGTTTCCGATGACGAGACTGAACTTCGCAATCAGGCAGCCCATATCAGTCTCCGGACAGGACATCCGGTTCCGATCGTCGGGAAACAGGTCCTGATCAACGGGAAATCCGGCGAACCCTTTGACCAGCCGGTAACTGTCGGCGTCATGACCATGCTGAAACTCCACCATCTGGTCGAAGACAAAGTCCATGCCCGTTCTACCGGTCCGTACAGTCTTGTGACGCAGCAGCCTCTGGGCGGTAAAGCTCAATTCGGCGGTCAGCGCTTCGGTGAAATGGAAGTCTGGGCCCTTGAAGCTTACGGCGCAGCCTATACACTTCAGGAAATGCTTACTGTCAAATCCGATGATATCCAGGGTCGTGTTTCGACTTATGAAGCGATCGTTAAGGGCAATGAGATCCAGGATCCCGGATTACCGGCTTCCTTCCGTGTTCTCGTCAAAGAGCTGCAGTCCCTCGGCCTTGCAGTGGAAGCAGTCCTGGATACGGGAGAAACCATTAAGTTCGGTAAGGATGAAGAAAAGGTGAAGACACCCCGCATTGAAAGCGGTCTGCTCTCACCCAATGCCGGCAACTCACTGGATGATGACCTTCTGAACATCACCAAATCACTTGATATGAATGCAGTCCCAAGCCAGCCGTTTGCCGGACTCGGCGCTATAGATCTTTCCTGGAATACGGTACCTTCCCCCAAACCGGAAGAAGATGAAGATTCCGATGATGACGGCGAAGATGCTCCGGAATCCCTGGACGATCTTGACAGTCTGATGAACTGATAACATCGTGATCAAATCATAATATCGAAAGCGGAAAGTTCCATCCTTTGAACTTTCCGCTTTTTTTTATCCATATTCTGCGATGGACATCGTCATATTTATAAAAGGTACCTGCCGCTTGAGCGGATGAGTCAAAAAAAGAACCTCCTGATTCGTAATCGGGGGTATGGTGTTCGAAGCTCCTGCCCCGAATCAGACCGGATGAAGTCCGCACTTTACGGGAGAGGTTTATCCCCCGGAAATCAGATGCGGGGCGAAGCCCGGGAGTTGAACCGTAATTCAGCGAAGCGGTTCCTTACGGCTCCTGTTTCCGAACAAACAAAATACACGCTCCCGCACCGCTGCGAAGCACGATATTACGAAGGCATTTTTCCTATGCTGTCAAAGTTATTTTTTCGATGTATCTTTTATTATCAACTGCTAATTAACAGGAAAAAGTACCCGCTCCGTACCGGAAAATACAGACGGAATGTACGGTAAGACAATGCACTGAATCACTGCGTACGAATAAGTGAATGAGATTTTTCCTACAGTGATCCGATATCAGAGATAATCCGGCGGCTGAACATGGACCGGCAGCGCCATACAGCACTATCCGGCGCAATTTATACAAATTTTTGCAATAATAAATGATAATTATTTAAGAATATCCGCTTTGATCTCATCCAGTTTCAGGCTGACGATCTGGGATGTGGAGTCAGAAGCCATTGTTACCCCGTAAATCACATTGGAAGCCTCCACAGTATTACGGTTATGAGTGATCACAAGGAACTGCGTTTCAGCACTCAGTTCCTTCAACAGGTCACAGAACCTGCCCACATTCGCTTCATCCAGGGCCGCGTCGACTTCATCCATCACACAGAAAGGTGTGGGACTCACCCGAAGGAGTGAAAAAATCAACGCAACAGAAGTCAGGCTGCGCTCACCGCCGGAAAGCAGGGAAAGCTCCTGTTCCCGGTGTCCCGGCAGTTTTGCCTCGATTTCAATGCCGGAACTATTCACATCATCCGGAGAGGACAGCAGCAGTCTGGCACTCCCTCCGCCGAAAAGACGTACGAACATCTTTTTAAATTCAGCCTGCACCTTATCAAATGTCGCAAGGAACGCGTTTTCCATCA
>DAIMGK010000005.1:0-64946 GCA_036723985.1 Flexilinea sp. | reverse complement strand
TGGATGAAAAAGGCAATCCTACCAAAATTCCTTATGACGAAGCCGGATATATGGATATCGCGCCGGATGACCGGGGAGAAAACATCCGCAGGGAGATCTGCTTGACGCTGGAACAGATGGGGATCTATCCGGAAAGCTCACACCATGAAGAAGGCCCCGGACAGAACGAGATCGATTTCCGTTATTCGGACGCGCTTTCCGCCGCGGATAATACCATGATCTTTCAGCGGGTCGCGCGGACGGTCGCCCACAGGAACGGACTTACCGCGGATTTTTCACCAAAACCTATAGAAAACAAACCCGGGAATGGTTTCCATATCAATATGTCTCTCAGGCCGCTGGACGACGAAGAAAAATTCCGGCAGATGATCGCCGGCATTCTGCACAATGTCAGAGCCATGACCGCATTCCTGAATCCGACCGAAAATTCCTATCTCCGCATGGGGCACAGCAAAGCACCCGGATATATTTCCTGGTCCGCGGAAAACCGTTCACAGCTGGTCAGGATCCCCGCGGCAGTCGGAGAATTCCGGCGGGCAGAGCTTCGTTCGGCAGATCCTTCGGCAAACCCCTATCTTGCCTTTACCCTGATGATCTATGCGGCACTTCAGGGAATCGAAGAAAAATTGATCCTGCCGGAACCGGCAAACATCAATCTGTTCAAAGCGGATCCGAAAACCCTCAGCAGATTTCAAAGGCTGCCGGAAAATATTCAGGAGGCAAGGGAAATCGCGGAAAACAGTGGCTTTATCCGTGCGCATGTACCTTCCCGAATTCTGGATATTTACTGCGGGAAAATTTGAGCAGTCAATAGTCATCAGTCAGCAGTCAGTGGTTTGTAATGGGTTTGAAAGAGCAGATCTACAGCGTTCTCGTCGTGTCCGCGTCAGATAATTTTAATGACGCGCTTTCCGGTTTGCTGCCTGCCTCTCATTTTGACCCGGTCCGGTATGTCAGCGGGATCAGCGCCGCAAAAAGGCTCATGAGCGAAAGGGAGTTTGATCTTGTCATCATCAACTCACCGCTCCCGGATGATATCGGGACCGGATTCGCCATTGATGTCAGCAGCTCCAAAAGCACGGTTGCGCTGGTTATCGTCCGTACTGATATCCTCGAAACGCTTCGCGATAAGCTTACAGCTTCCGGTGTCTTTTACTTGCCCAAACCGCTTTCCTCCCAGACTTTTTCGCTCGCACTGGACTGGATGATGAGCGCCCGGGAACGGCTTCGAAAAATGGAAAACAAAACGCTTTCCATTGAAGAAAAGATGGCGGAGATCCGCCTGGTCAACCGGGCGAAATGGCTCCTGATCACCGAGCTGAAAATGGAAGAACCCCAGGCACACCGCTTCATTGAAAAACAGGCCATGGACCGCTGCATCTCCCGCCGCGCCGTTGCGGAAGAGATAATCAAGACGTACGAGTAGTCAATAGTCAATAGTCAATAGTCATTAGTCAATAGTTGATTGTAGTTAGTTAGTTAGTTAGTTAGTTGGTGGTTGTTGATAATTGATTGGCTGAACCCTGAATCCTGAATCCTTACTCCCTGCACCTAAAACCTAATTGAGCCCTGATCCCTTTTACTTCTTCCCTATTCCCTATTCCCTATTCACTATTCCCTCCCCCTGTTCTGTCATAAATTTCAGTTCTTTTCTTGACAGGTTTTTTGGCTTGTGCTAATTTAATGGCAAGCAAGGCAAAGAAGTCTCGTAAGGGGATTTCTTCGCCTTTTTATTTAAAGCAATCAACAGGAGGAAAGCTATGCGTGATCCTGATTATCCGCTTTGGCGGTCTGAATTTGAACATGAATCCTGCGGAGTGGGGGCGATCGTCGACCTCAGCGGCAGAGCCACCCATCGGACGGTCGACCAGTCCCTGACTATCGTGGAACGGCTGGCTCACCGGGCAGGCAGCGACGCGCTGGGCACAACAGGTGACGGCGTCGGCATTATGACACAAATTCCGCATGATCTGTTCAAGGGCTGGGCGGAAGAAGAAGGCATTACACTCGGAGAACCGAGAGATTATGGGGTTGGGATGTTCTTCCTGCCGGAGGATGAGGTCGGAGCGCAGAATGTCTGCAGGATCTTTGAACAATTGGCAGTCTCAGAAGGAATACCGGTCCTGGGATGGCGGAATGTACCCTGCCACCCGGCCCAGCTGGGAGCGGGCGCAAGGCGGACGATGCCGCGGATCCGGCAGTGTTTTTTAAAACGTCCCGCGAAAATACAGCCGGGAATCGATTTTGACCGGAAGCTGTATATCCTGCGCAGGATATTTGAAAAACAGAATACCGAGACCTACATCTGCTCGCTTTCCTGCCGGACGATCGTTTACAAAGGGATGATGCTTGTAAACCAGCTGCGCTCCTTCTATGATGATCTGCAGGATGTCCGATACGTCTCACAGATGGCGATGGTCCATTCCCGATTTTCAACGAACACCTTCCCCAGCTGGTCCAAAGCCCATCCGATGCGAATGCTTCTCCACAACGGGGAGATCAACACGATCCGGGGCAATCACGACCGCATGAAAGCCAGGGAAGAGACCATGCGTTCCGAAGTGATGGGTGACGCCATGCGGAAAACACTTCCTGTGATCGACCCGGACGGAAGCGACTCACAGATGCTGGACAACACACTTGAATTTCTGGCGATGAACGGTTTTCCCCTGCCGCTGGCGGGGATGATCCTTCTGCCCGAACCGTGGCAGGGCCAGAAGCGGGAAACACCCTGGCGCGATCTGTACCGCTATTATTCCGCGATGATGGAACCCTGGGACGGACCCGCGGCGATATTATACGCAGACGGAGACTGTGTCTGCGCCTCGCTGGACCGGAACGGGCTGCGTCCGCTGCGCTGTGCCCTGACAGATGATAAACGGCTGATCCTTTCGTCCGAAGCCGGAGTATTATTTGAGGAAAATGCCCATATCCGGAGACGCTGGAAACTGAAGTCCGGAGATATTCTGAAAGCGGATCTTTCCACCGGAGAATTGACGGAAAGCGAAGCGCTCAAAACATATTTTGCCGATCTGCATCCATACGGCGAGTGGGTCAAAAATATCATTCACCTGAGTGATCTGCCCGTAACGAATATGAAAAGGGAGCCGGAAGATATCCAAACCCTGTGCAAAGCCTTCGGATACGCTTATGAGGACCTTTGTGATACAATGTTCCCCATGGCGGAAACCGGTACGGAACCCATCGTATCCATGGGCGCGGACGAACCCCTGGCAGTCCTCTCAAAAGCCCATCCTTCCCTCTATGATTACTTCAAGCAGCGTTTTGCCCAGGTGACCAACCCGCCGATTGACGCGCTGCGGGAGGAATGCAAGACAGACTGTTCCATCTATATCGCCGATGACGGGAACCTCCTTTCGGACGGACCCGAAAACTGTAATATCATGGAACTCTCATCACCTATTCTCACCGATGAAGAATTATCACGCATCCGTTTGATCGACCATCCCGCCTATCATGTACGGGTCGTATCACTGCTCTATCCGGTCCGGCAGCGGCTGCGGAAAGCTCTTGCGAACTTTTTCACCAGCTGCAACGCGGCATGCCGGGACGGTGTAAACGTTCTGATCCTTTCGGACCGCGGCCTGGATACGGACCACCTCGCGATCCCTTCCCTCCTTGCGGTTTCGGCGCTGGAACAGCATCTGATCCGGATCAAAAAACGCACTGCTGTCTCTGTGATCCTGGAGAGCGGGGAACCGAGGAATGTGCATCAGATGGCGATGCTGATCGCTTACGGTGCCCGGGCGGTAAATCCGTATCTGGCACATGCCTGTATCCGGCAGCAGTATTCCGGACAAGCTGAGGAATCAGTCCAAAAATATGATCATGCCCTGACAGCCGGGATCCTGAAGATCGCGTCCAAGATGGGTGTTTCCACACTGCAGGCTTATCAGAGCGCACAGCTCTTTGAATCCATAGGTCTGGACCAGCAGTATATTGACCTGTACTTTACCAACACACCGGCATTACTGGGAGGGACAGACCTTTCCGCAGTCGAAACGGACAGCCGGTTCTATCATGATTCCGCTTTCAGGGATCCGCTGAAAAAGGAGCTTCCCGGCATCGGCAGGCACAAGCTGCGCACAGGTCCGGATACGGAAGAGCATCTTTACAGCCCGAAAGTGATCCATCTGCTCCAGCAGGCTGTATGGACGAACGACAAAAAGATCTTTGACGAATATGCCGGACTGGTCGAAAATGAGGGACCGCGCACGATCCGTTCCATGCTGGATTTCCGTTTTGACCTTTGCAGCCCGGTCCCGATCGAAGAGGTGGAAAGCGCAGAACAGATCGTCAAACGCTTCCGGACAGGAGCTATGTCATACGGGTCAATCTCACAGGAAGCGCATGAATGCATGGCTGCCGCCATGAACAGGCTGGGAGCCAGGAGCAACAGCGGGGAAGGCGGTGAACTGCCGGAACGTTACGGGACTTCGCTGAATTCAGCCATCAAACAGGTCGCATCCGGACGTTTCGGCGTGACCCGGGATTATCTGCTTTCGGCAAATGAGATCCAGATCAAAATGGCACAGGGAGCGAAGCCCGGTGAAGGGGGCCACCTTCCCGGAGCGAAAGTAACGAACAGTATCGCAAAGACCCGCTGTTCCGTCCCCGGCATCTCCCTGATCTCCCCACCGCCTCACCATGATATCTATTCCATTGAAGACCTGGCTGAACTGATCTACGACCTTCAGTGCGCCAACGAAAACGCGAAAATCACGGTAAAGCTGGTTTCCTCCACAGGCGTGGGGACCATCGCCAGCGGCGTGGCAAAAGCCGGAGCGGGCGGTATCCTGATCTCCGGCGGTGAAGGCGGTACCGGCGCGGCCCCCATGAGCAGTGTACATCATACCGGGCTGCCATGGGAGATCGGTCTGGCTGAGACACATCAGGTACTGTGCCGCAACCGTCTGCGGCAGACCGTCACGCTGGAAACAGACGGCAAACTGATGACGGGACATGATGTAGCGGTAGCGCTGCTGTTAGGGGCGGAACAGTTCGGATTTGCGACGGCTCCGCTGGTGACCATGGGATGCCGGATGATGCGGGTATGCCATCTGGGAACCTGTCCTTTCGGCATCGCGACGCAGAATCCCGAACTGCGGCAGCGGTTTAAAGGAAAACCGGAATATGTGGAACGTTTTATGATCTTCATCGCCGAGCAACTGCGGGAGATCATGGCAGGGCTCGGAGCCCGGACGGTCAATGAGCTGGTAGGCAGGAGCGACCTGCTGCGGGAGAAAGAAGGAGCAAAAATCGACCTGTCGGACCTGACCGGTTTCTCTATGAATATCCATATGCAGCCGGAAGCGAAGCATGATTTTGCCCTGCATGAGCGTACAGATGCCCGGCTCATTCAAAACCATGTGCAGCTGACCACCACAGACCGTGCTTTCGGCACACTGCTGCAGGGCGAACGGGAGATCCAGGCACAGGGATGCGGCGGCCAGTCCTTCGGCACGTTCCTTCAAAAAGGACAGCGGATCTCGCTCTATGGTGTGGCGAATGACTATCTCGGCAAAGGACTGTCCGGCGGTACACTGGCGATCTGTCCGCCTGTAGACGCGGTATGGCAAAGGAAGGACATCCTGATTGGCAATGTGGCGCTTTACGGAGCCACAGGAGGATACGCTTTCATCGCGGGAAGAGCCGGCGAACGGTTTGCCGTGCGGAACTCAGGCGCTTCCGCGGTGGTTGAAGGTGTGGGCGACCATGGCTGTGAATACATGACCGGCGGACGGGTCCTGGTCCTGGGTTCCGTCGGGGAAAACTTCGGCGCCGGTATGTCCGGCGGGATTGCCTGGGTCCTGGACGAAGACGGGACTTTGGCTGACCGCATCAATAACGATATCGTCCGGATCCATGATGTTCCGGAAAAACAGGCAGCGGAGCTCCGGCATTTGCTTGAGATGCACGTTCAATATACAAACTCCACATTCGGAAAAGATATACTGGCAGCGTTTAAAATGTGGCTACCGGCATTCAAGACGGTGATATCTGACGAATATCTGGAATATCTGAACAGAAAGAGAGTGTGACAGTATGGGGAAAACAACAGGATTTATGGAATTTTCGCGAAAAGAGAACCCATATCGGGAACCGGAAAACCGTCTTACGGATTTCAATGATCTGCATGTTTCTCTGTCTGTCGATGACAGGAAGCAGCAGGCCTCCCGCTGCATGAACTGCGGCGTTCCCTTCTGCCAATCCGACTATGGCTGTCCGCTGCATAACCTGATCCCGGAATGGAACGACCTGCTCTGGCACGGGAATGAACACGCGGCATTGCTGCGTCTGCTTCAGACCGCGCCTTTTCCGGAGTTTACCGGCCGTGTCTGTCCCGCGCTATGTGAAAAAGCCTGCAACCTCGCCGATGACGGTGTGACAAACCGGGACAATGAGCTGTATCTGATCGAAACAGGCTTTGAAAATGGCTGGGTGCAGCCCCGGCGTGTCACCGTTCACAGCGGAAAAAGAGCGGCAGTGATCGGCAGCGGACCTTCCGGCCTGGCTGCTGCCGACCTGCTGAACCGCATGGGGCATGAGGTAACGGTTTTTGAACGGGAGGACCGTCCCGGAGGCCTGCTGATGTACGGAATCCCCAACATGAAACTGCCGAAGGAAATTATCTTCCGGCGGATCAATATCATGCGGGAAGAGGGTGTCCATTTTCTTCTGAACACCGAAGCTGACCCGGAAAAGCTGGAAGATTTTGATGCGGTCATGTTTTGCGGTGGTGCGAAGCAGCCGCGGAGACTTAACGTGGAAAATGATACGGTCCAGGGTGTTCACTTTGCCGTTGAATTCCTGACCGCCTCGACTAAAGCAGTTCTCGGCAATCATACCCCGTCGATATCCGCCGCGGGGAAATCCGTAATCATCGTAGGCGGAGGGGATACCGGCAACGACTGTGCGGGGACTGTGCTGCGGCAGGGCTGCAAATCTGTTATACAGTTGGAAATGATGCCATGTCCGCCGGAAAACAGAATCTCATCCAACCCGTGGCCGGAATGGCCGCGCACCCTCCGGACGGATTACGGGCAGACGGAAGCCATCGCCAGACAGGGAGCCGACCCGCGGATCTATGAAACCACCATCAGACAGATCATAACGAATGATGCCGGAACGATCTCCGCCGTGGAGACAGTCCGGCTGAAACGGACACCGGAAGGACGTTTTGAGCAGGTTACAGGAACGGAAGAAACACTGCCCTGCGACCTGCTGCTGATCGCGGCAGGCTTTACCGGCTGTGAAAAAAGCACCGCGGAAGCCTTCAATATCAATCTGGACGCGAGGGGGAACATGATGCCGAAGGACCGCTCCCATCATTTGAAAGATCACTTCTTTTCCGCGGGAGATATGCGCACCGGCCAGTCACTGGTCGTCCGGGCACTGGCAGACGGAAGAGCCGCGGCAATGGAGATGCATGCCTGGCTCAGCAGAGAAAAATAGAGGCTTCGGAAAACACAGAAGGGGACGGTCACTGTTCGAAGGATAGGACCGTCATCCTTTTTTCGGGCAAATCCCGGGGACAGTTATATTTCGTTGTTACTGGTTTTGTCATAAAACGATTCTTCGATATTCTATCGATAGAATTTTCGGATTATAAACGATGCTGAGGAATGTAACCCGTCAGATATAAATTCAGGAGTTTGAGATGTGCGGAATCGTAGGATACACAGGAAATCATGAAGCGGCACCGATCTTGCTGGACGGATTGTCAAAGCTTGAATATCGGGGATATGATTCAGCAGGGCTGGCAGTTCGAAACGGGACACAGCTTGCCGAAGTGGTTAAAGCGACAGGAAAACTGCGGAATCTCGCAGAAAAAACAGATAACGGACATTCACTTCCGGGCACGTGCGGTATCGGACACACCCGCTGGGCGACCCATGGAGAGCCGAACGAGGTCAATGCGCATCCCCATGTCAGCGGTAACGCGAGATCATCCGCATCCGGTCCTGTGGAATCCGAAGTCGTCGGCGTCCATAACGGTATCATCGAAAACTTTGATGAACTGAAGCAGAAACTGCTGCACCACGGTTATCATTTTTACAGCGGCACAGATACTGAAGTCGTTATCAAGCTGGTTGATTATTATTATAAAAAATACAGGATCGGTCCTGTGGACGCGATCAACCGTATGATGGTACGGGTCCGGGGAAGCTATGCCCTGGCTTTAATGTTTAAAGATTTTCCCGGAGAAATCTATGTTGCCAGAAAAGACTCCCCGCTGATCATCGGGATCTCCGACGGAGAATCATACCTCGCATCGGATGTCCCCGCAATTCTGAAATACACCAGAAATGTTTACTATATCGGAAACCGGGAATGCGCCCGGATCACTCCGGGAGCCGTATCGTTCTTCGACCTGAACGGAGATGAGATCCAAAAGGATACGGTTCTGATCACCTGGGATGCGGAAGCGGCTGAAAAAGGCGGTTTTGAACATTTCATGATCAAGGAGATCCATGAGCAGCCGAAAGCTGTCCGGGACACACTCAACAGTCTGATCAAAGAAAACAGGGTCAACCTTGAGACAGCCGGCATTACCGATGAACTTTTGAAATCCTTATCATCGATCCACATTGTCGCCTGCGGATCCGCCTGGCATGTCGGAATGGTTTCACAATATCTGATCGAAGATATGGCTGAAATTCCGGTCCGGGTGGAATTAGCTTCAGAATTCCGATACAGGAAACTGCTTCTGGATAAAAACGCGCTGGCAGTCGTGATTTCCCAATCAGGCGAAACAGCGGATAGTCTGGCGGCGCTGCGTACCGCCAAAGAAAAAGGGATTAAAACCCTGGCAATAGTCAATGTTCTCGGCTCAACGATCGCAAGAGAAGCTGATATGGTCCTTTATACGCTCGCGGGTCCGGAAATCGCCGTCGCGACTACAAAAGCCTACAGTGCCCAGCTGGCAGCCATGTACTGTCTCTCCCTGCATCTGGCTCTGGTACGGAAGAAAATCGATTTGACCGCTTATGAACGTCTGATCTGCGAACTGAACGCGCTTCCTGACAAAATGGAACGAGTTTTGGAGGATAAGGAACGGATCCAATGGTTCTCCGCGAAATACGCGAACGCGCGTGATATCTTTTTCATCGGCAGGGGTCTTGACCACGCGATCAGCCTCGAAGGCAGTTTGAAGATGAAGGAGATCTCCTATATCCACTCAGAGGCATATGCCGCCGGTGAATTGAAACACGGGACGATCAGCCTGGTCGAAGATAATACGCTGGTTATCGGTGTGCTGACACAAAAAGAGCTGATCGAAAAAACGGTCAGCAATATGGCGGAATGCAAGGCCAGAGGTGCTTACCTGATGGGTGTGACCAGTTATGGCAACTATTCCATTGAGGATGCGGTCAATTTTACGATCTATATTCCGAAAACAGACCCTCATTTTGCCGGGAGCCTTGCTGTTATACCGCTCCAGCTTTTGGCCTACTATACCAGTGTCGCGAGGGGGCTGGATGTTGATAAACCGCGGAACCTGGCAAAATCGGTGACAGTCGAATAATTCACTGAGGAAACGGTAATCAGAAGAAGAGGTGTTATGGATAAGATACTGGTTCTGGATTTTGGCGGACAATATGATCAGCTGATCGCACGGAGAGTCCGCGAGATGCATGTTTTTGCAGAAATACGGGCGTATGACCGGATCACAGTCGCTGAAATAAAGGAAAAAGGATATAAAGGGATCATTTTCACAGGGGGACCGAACAGCGTCTACGACCCTTCCTCCCCTCACTTTGATCCGGCTGTCCTTGAGACCGGCATACCTGTTTTAGGCATATGTTACGGCGCGCAGCTGATCGCGTTTATGAAAAACGGTACCGTCAAAAGCGCAGAAAACTCAAGCGAATACGGAAAAACGCTTTTACGTGTCCGGGAAAGCAGCCTGTTCCGGGATGTCCCGGAAGAAAGCATCTGCTGGATGAGCCATACAGATTTCATCAGTGAAATTCCGGAAGGCTGTCAGGTGACCGCTTCTACAGACAAATGTCCCTGTGCCGGATTGCAGGATGCGGAACACAGGATCTTCGGCGTCCAGTTCCACCCGGAAGTGACCCATACAGAGTACGGCAAAACGATCCTGAAAAACTTCGTCATCGATATCTGCGACTGCAGCCGGGACTGGCAGATGGAAAGCTTCATCGAGAATACCACAGCAAAATATCAAAAAGAACTTCAAAACAAGAAAGTTCTGCTGGCACTTTCCGGCGGAGTGGATTCCTCCGTTGCCGCGGTCCTGCTGGATAAAGCGATCGGGCATGATCTGTACTGTGTTTTTGTCGACCACGGCCTGCTCCGGAAAAATGAAGCGGATCTGGTCGAGATGACTTTCAGAAATAAATTTGGGCTGAACCTGATCCGTGTAAACGCACAGGACCGGTTTTTGAAGAAATTATCCGGCGTCACTGATCCGGAGACAAAACGCAAGATCATCGGAGAGGAATTTATCCGTGTTTTTGAAGAAGAATCGGGGAAGCTGGAACAGATCGATATATTAGCACAGGGGACCATCTATCCGGATGTCGTCGAAAGCGGGAAAGGGGACGCCGCGGTCATCAAGAGCCATCACAACGTCGGCGGGCTGCCGGAAAAAATGCGTTTCGAAAGGATCATTGAACCGCTGCGGGACCTGTTCAAAGATGAAGTCCGGGAAGTCGGAACAAAGCTCGGCATACCGGACGAACTGGTATTCCGTCAGCCATTTCCCGGACCGGGTCTTGCCATCCGGATCATCGGGGAGATCACGGAAGAAAAGCTGTCCATGCTCAGGGATGCGGATCAGATCTTCCGGGACGAAATTCAACAAAACGGTCTTGCCTCTATAGCAAATCAATATTTTGCCGTGCTGACTGATCTGAAAACAGTGGGCGTCATGGGAGACTCCAGAACATATGGTTACACTGTGGCTCTGCGGTCCGTTACGACTGACGATTTCATGACCGCGGAATGGACCAGGCTCCCTTACGAGCTGCTTGAAAGGGCAAGTAACAGGATCATTAATGAAGTCAAAGGCATCTCCCGCGTCGTATATGATATCACCTCAAAACCGCCCGGAACAGTAGAATGGGAATGATCCCGGAAACGCCGTACACCCTTCTCACATCTGATCGATTTTTATTTAAACAGCCGATTTCCGCGATTTCAGGTTTTAACGTTTATAATTAATAATCACTCAAAGGTGGGCAGCTGATCTTCCACAAACCATAATGACCGCCGCGCAGCGGCGCTGTATTCCGCTGACTGCTGCCCGCCTGCTGCCGTTTTTTTAATTAATTACGGAAATTACTGCCATTCTGAAAGCCGCTCTCATGTGTTTCGGAGGGGATATATGATCAAATTAGTCCATAGTTTTCTGGTAAAGTATGATATCGGTACAACGCATTCCCTTATTTTATCGACAATTCTGACCATCTTTTTTTATCTTTGCATAGCCGTCGGTTGCTGCATTCTATGGAAACTCGGACAAAATGCGAATCATAAGATATTCCAAATGATCAGTAAAAAAAAGGGACGCTCCATGTCCCTGGATTTTATGGAAAAACTGGTTTCGTTCGGGATCACATTCTTTTTCCTGATCCTGCCTTTCAACTGGGATGATATCGGGAATTCTGTTTTCGGCAGCGCGGCGGTCCTGACAGCAGTGATCGGCTTTGCCGGACAGGACATCCTCAAGGATATTCTCGCAGGAATTCAAATCAGTATATACAAGCCCTTCGATATCGGAGACAGGATCGAGACATTGGAAGGCATCACCGGAGTCGTTGAAAACATCACAATGCGCCATGTCGTCATCAAACGGATCGATACGATCCGTACGATCATCCCAAACAGCAAGATGAACGATTTTTCCATTCTGAATTACAGTTACAGTGATGTTCCCCGCTCCGTCATGCTGAAGTTCCCTGTCAGTTACAAATCGGATATAGCCAAAACCAAACAGGTGATCCAACAGGTAGTCCGGGAATCATCTTTAACGATACCCGGGATGCAGATGCCGGATGGCAGTATCGATTACGCTCCTGTATATTTTATTGAACTGTCCGACAGCGCACTTGTCATGTCTGTCACTGTTTACTATGATCATTCAACCCCAACGGAGAGAGTACGGGATCAAATCAATACATCTGTCTTTGAAGCTCTTATCGCTAACAATATTGAGATCCCATATAAATACATGAATGTAGTCGTAAAAAATTCATAAAAAATTTGATGATAGATGATAAAGGTCAAAAATTCAGCATGATCACCGGAGAATTGATCGCCGCAGACAGAAATCATAATATTTTGCAGCCGTTCATACCCCTGTTCCGGGACTGTTCCAGGTGTTTATGATATGATCAAAGGAAACATATCGGAAGAAAGAAAAGAGCCGATACGCGGAGGAGAGATATTTTAATGGAACCAGAAAAAAAACCGTTGTCATTTGCCGGCATAGCGCTTGCTCTCGCAAATGACTGCAGCAGCCTTTTTGTCATAGATTCGAAAGATGACAGCTATGTTGAATATGCACCGGATAATAAAGAGAACAGGCTTGTTCAGGTAAACAGCGGAGATAATTTCTTTCAGGATATACGCCGGGACCGCGAAGACCGGGTCTGGCACGAAGACCGGGATTTTTTTCTGGATTCTTTTCAAAAAGAAGCAGTCATGTGCGCGCTGGAAAACGGGCAGCCGTTTTCACTGACATACCGTGTGAATTACGGAGGCGTCCCGCGCTATTTTCTTCTGAAAGCCACCCGGGCCGGCGAAAGCGGCATTCTCATCAGTCTGCGGGATATTGATGACCAAAAGCGCAAGGAGATAGAAAACGAATCCGCTGTCTCAACATATGAGCTGATCGCCGGTGCTCTTTCGAGCCGGTATGAGGTCATATACCATATCAATATCGACACAAATGAATATATCCAGTACAGTGCCAGCAAACAGTATGCGAAACTCGGGACCACCAAACAGGGTAAGGATTTCTTCGCAGACGCCGCAGCGGACATACGGGTCTATATTCATCCGGATGATGTACCTCAGCTGCTTGAAAGGTTAAGCAAAGACCGGCTTCTGAAGGATCTGCAGCGAAACGGGACCGTTTCTCTCTCTTACCGGCAGCTGCTGAACGGAATGCACCGGTATATGGATATGCTGGTGGTCCAGCCCAAAAATGACATACACCACATCGTCATCGGTGTCATAAATACGGATCTGCAGGTGAGGCGGGAACAGTCCATCAATGAACAGAGGCAGATATTCGGTAATATTTCCATGGCATTGGCACAGCAGTATGAAGTGATCTATCACGTCAACATCCGGACGAATGAATATTCGGAATACAGCGCCGACGAAAAATATGCCAGGCTGGAAGCCGGTGCCAAAGGAAAAGATTTTTTCAAAGAAACACAGATAAACATGCAGAGGGAAATTTTCCCTGATGATCTGCCCATGATGGCAGAGGCAATGCAGAAGGAAAACCTGCTCAGCGCGCTTTCTTCCTATGGAAAGACCTTTCTGAATTACCGTCTCATTATCGACGGGAAGCCCCAGTATGTTTCACTATACGCTGTCCGGGCCAATGATGACCCGGAGCACATTATTATTTCCATCGCGAACATTGACGCCGCAAAAAAAATGGAACTGGCTTACCAGGATGCGATGAATATGGCGAACCGGGATCCTCTGACAGGTGTGAAAAACAAAAGAGCATATGCCCAGGCGGAATCTGAGATCGATAAACGGATCAGCAGATCAGATCAGCCGCCTTTCGCGATACTGGTCTGTGACCTGAATGGTTTGAAACGGACAAACGATACACTGGGGCACAAAGCCGGCGACAAATTTATCAGGGACATATGCTTCATCATCTGCGACGTATTCACCCACAGTCCCGTATTCAGGATCGGCGGGGATGAGTTCACGGTGCTGCTGACAGAAAGAGACTATGAACACCGTGATGAACTGATCCAACAGCTTGAAAAGGCATTGGACAAACAAACGCGTTCCGGGCTCAGGCCTCTTGCATTCGGAATATCTGAATTTGATCCTTCGAAAGATATCCACCTTCAGGACGTTTTTGAACGGGCGGATAAGCTGATGTATGAAAACAAGAAAAAATGCAAGCATGAAAGCCTGACACAGATACCGCATTATTCGGAAAGATACCGCTATCCGGACGAAGTAAGGTCTGCTCTGGAGGGTTTGGAGCAGCCGATCGCTGTCTACCAGTTTGTGGACGGCAGGATCGTCACACTTGTTGTCTCCGAAGGTTTTTGCAAATTGCTGGGATATGCGGATCGAAACACGGCTGTTTATGATCAGGATCATGATATGTATAAGTACACTCATCCGGATGATAAAGAAAGGGCCTTAAAATCTGCCTTTCGTTTTGCACAAGGCAAAGACAGTGACGAATATGACGCAATATTCCGCACAAAGGCCGGTGTTGATTCGGATTATCAGGTGATCCATGCGCATGGGAAGCACATTTTTACGGAAACGGGCGTGCGGCTTGGCCACGTCTGGCTCATGGATGAAGGCCGGTATGTGGAAGGTGATGAAGCCTCAGGCTCAGAAATGAATCGGGAACTTAACAGCATCCTGCATGAAGAAAGCATCCTGAAGGCGACACACTATGATCCGCTGACCGGGCTTCCGAATCTGGCGTACTTTTTCAGCCTGTGTGAAATCGGCAAGGAAAAGGTTTTCCGTGAAGGAAAAATCGGCGTGCTTCTTTACATAGACCTGAATGGAATGACTTACTATAACCATAAATACGGATTCGCTGAAGGCGACAGGCTTTTGAAGACTTATGCCGGTCTGCTTGTCAAAACCTTTGGAAAAGATAACTGCTGCCACATCAGCGCGGGCCGGTTTGCAGTTTCCACAACAGAAGACCGGCTGAAGGAGCAGCTGCGTTTATTCTTTAAAGAAATTGAGCAGATCGAAAACTATCTCCCGGTCAGAGTGGGAATTTATTCGACCGGCATTGAGGATGTGCCGATCACTTCCGCTTATGACAGGGCAAAAATGGCATGTGATCTGATCCGGAAATCCGACACATCAAGCTTCAAGTACTATAGCAGCGAGATCAGGCAGATCGTAAAAAGGCGCCAGCATATTCAGGCAAGCATTGACAGGGCTATTTCTGAAAAATGGATCCAGGTCTACTATCAGCCCATTATCCGGGCTGTCAACGGAAGAGTATGCGAAGAGGAAGCTCTTGTCCGCTGGATCGATCCTGAGGAAGGATTTTTATCGCCTGTGGAATTCATCCCCTATCTGGAGACATCCGGGCAGATCTACAAACTGGATCTGTATGTGCTGGAACAGGTGCTTGAGAAGATCAGATACCAGCAGGAAGCCGGACTGCATATCGTTCCGCAGTCCATCAACCTTTCCAGATCTGACTTCGATGCCTGTGATATCGTAGAAGAGATCCGAAAGCGCGTGGATCAAGCGAACATCAGCCGTTCACTGATCACGATCGAGATCACAGAGAGCATTATAGGCAGTGACTTTGAATTTATGAAAACACAGGTTGAACGGTTCCGGCAGCTTGGTTTCCCGGTTTGGATGGATGATTTCGGAAGCGGGTACTCATCTCTCGATGTCCTCCAAAGGATCCGTTTTGACCTGATCAAATTTGATATGAGTTTTATACAAAAACTGGATGAAGGGAACAGCGCAAAGATAATCCTGACTGAAATGATGAGGCTGGCAGCGGCACTGAATGTGGATACAGTCTGTGAAGGTGTCGAGACGGAAGGACAGGTGCAGTTCCTGAAGGAGATCGGCTGCTCAAAACTGCAGGGTTATTTCTTCTGCAAACCGATCCCCTTCGGGGAGATCCTGGAAAGGTACAACAAAGGCAGTCAGATCGGATTTGAAGATCCCGCCGCTTCCGATTACTTTGATATGGTTGGCCGCATCAATCTTTATGATTTGGATATGCTTGCAAGTCAGGAAGAAGGCCCATTCCGGCATACATTTAATACACTTCCCATCGGAATCATTGAAGTAAAAGGGAAAACAGCCCGATTTCTGCGAAGCAACCCCTCCTATCGGGAATTTATCAGACGGTTCTTCGGAATGAACATGTCTGATATGGAGCAGGAATTTGTCGAATACAACGCCGGCTTCATGAACAATGTCGCGAAGAAATGCTGCGAACAGGGAAACCGGACTTTTTATAATGAAAAGATGCGGGACGGCTCTGTTGTACATTCCTTCGCCCGCAGGATTGGGACTAATCCGGTCACAGGGGAAACCGCCATCGCTGTCGCGGTGCTTTCAATTTCCGATCCGGGTGAAGAAGAGTCCTATGCGGATATCGCCAGAGCTCTTGCTGCCGATTACTATATTATTTATGTCGCGGATCTCGATACAGAACGTTACATCGAGTATTCATCCCCGGATGGAAAAGAAGGATCGGCGAGGGAACGCCATGGAACGGAGTTTTTTGAATCAGCCAGGCATGATGCCATGTTAAGGATCTATGAAGAAGACAGGCCCTCGTTTCTGGAATGGTTTACAAAAGAGAATATCATCGGAGAACTGGACCGTCACAGGGTGATCACTTCGACATACCGGCTGATCGACACCGGTGTCCCGATGTATGTCAATTTGAAGATCACACGCATACAGGGTACGAATCGTATTATTTTCGGTCTCAGTATGATAGATCCGCAGATAGACCGGTACGGACGGGATGATCAGAAGTTGAAAGAACAGAGCTGAAATACCCAATAAGGAAACACTGATAATGATTTGCCCGCATATAGAGCCAGAATTACCGCAACTGTTCAGAACACGGGGACTGTTCCCCTCATCTGTTATTTAACGCGTCTTAGACCTGACCATCGGTGTTTCGGAATGATTCTTCTATCATCCGTTTTCTGGCTTCCTGAATCTCAAGCACATCTGTATCAACAGTTATTTTCTGTCACAAAAGCTTTGCCCTGATGTAAATAATGATCTTTCCGATCAATTTTATGACGGCAAAGATCACCAAGCCCAGGTCCCGGCTGAGAAGTATGCTGATGATGATCATCACCGCCAGAGACTACGCCGGAAACAGAAGATCAGATCATTTGGTCCGGAACAGAATACCTGCTCAAATACAAACAGTGCTGTTTCAGATTTTTTCAGGGATATTGGATATTTGGCACAAAACGTGATATACTTCAGCAAAACAGATATTGTTTTACGAAAAAAGCGGCTGATAAATTCAAAAAAATACAGAATCCGATCTTAAAATAAAACACATAATGATCTGTATTGGCTTTTATTGAAAACCCTGTTTTCCGTAACAATGTTGAGTTTACTGCTTTTTCGGATGGAATGATCCGGGCATCATAGAAAGTCAGCAATGGAAAGATATCATTTTTCAGCACAGGAACAATCACTCATGGAGAGCATGGAAGTGCCTTTCGCGGTCTTTCAGTTCGTCGATCAGAGCATTGTGACGCTTGTTGTTTCCAACGGGTTTTGTGACCTGCTGGGCTCAAAATACCGTGCGAAAGTCTATGCCGCCATGGATCATGACACATACAGGAATGTTCATCCGGACGATGTCGCGAGGCTCGGCAATGCAATTTACCGATTCATGAGGGATGGCGGCAGATTCGAATCCGTTTATCGGCTGAAGAAACAAAATGAACAGGGTTACCTCATCATCCATGCTTACGGCAAACACATCTATACGGAAACCGGTGTCCGGCTTGCCCAGATCTGGTACGCGGATGAAGGTGAATACAGCGAAGAGAAAAACCGTAAACAGACGGAACTCAGCAAATCATTACGGCACGCTCTTCATGAGGAGAGCATCCTGCAGGCAAGTTATTACGACTTTTTGACAGGTCTTCCCAGTATGACCTACTTCTTTGAACTTGCGGAAGCCAGCAAAAACGAGATCCGGGAAAAGGGCGATAACCCCGCGTTATTGTACATGGATTTCAGCGGCATGAAATTCTTCAATACACGGCATGGCTTCGCGGAAGGGGACAAACTGCTGCGTGCCTTTTCAAGGATCATCATCAGAATTTTCGGAGCAGAACGCTGCTGCCGCATCGGCGCAGACCATTTCGCGGTCCAGACAGAAGAAACGGGACTCGAGGAAAAAATCGAGGCCATGTTTGCCGAATGCAGAGAGATGAACGGCGGCAAAACGCTCCCGCTGCATGTCGGCGTCTATCGCAGGCAGCCGGAAAGCGTACATACCAGCGTTGCCTGTGACAGGGCGAAGCTTGCCTGTACAGCGCTCAGAGGCAGATATGGCATGGCTGTGAATTATTACAGTCAGGAACTGAATGATGACGAGGAAAAAAAGCAATATATCATCGAAAACATCGACCGGGCGATCGCGGAGAAATGGATAAAGGTTTATTACCAGGCGATCATCAGGGTTTCCAACGACAGGGTATGTGACGAAGAAGCCCTTTCCCGTTGGATCGATCCGGTCAGGGGTTTCCTCTCCCCTGCTGACTTTATTCCGGCACTGGAAGAGTCAAAGCTTATCTACAAGCTCGATCTCTTCGTTGTGGAACAGGTCATTGCAAAGCTGAAGAAGATGGCTGAAGTGGGTATGTACATGATCCCGCAGTCCGTAAATCTTTCGCGCTCCGATTTCGACAGCTGCGATATCGTTGAGGAGATCCGCCGCCGTGTGGATGACGCGGGTATCGACCGCTCCCTGATAACCATTGAGATCACGGAAAGCGTGATCGGCAGTGACTTTGATTTCATGAAAAAACAGGTAAAACGGTTCCAGGAGCTGGGTTTCCAGGTTTGGATGGATGATTTTGGCAGCGGTTATTCCTCACTGGACGTGCTGCAGAGTATCCATTTTGACCTGATCAAGCTGGATATGCGTTTCATGCAGCAGTTCAACAGCAGTGATGAATGCAGGATCATCCTGACCGAACTGGTCAAGATGGCCATTGGGCTGGGTGTTGAGACCATATGCGAAGGTGTGGAAAAAGCGGAACAGGTCGAGTTCCTGAAAGAGATCGGATGTACGAAGGCACAGGGTTTCCTCTACAACAAACCAATACCTTTCGAAACGATTCTCGAAATGTATGAGAGCGGAAAGGATATACGCCTCGAGAATCCGGAAGAAACGGAATACTATGGAACGCTGGGGCGAATCAATCTGTATGACATGGCTGTAATTGCCGGTGAGGGGGATGATTCGTTCCGCCGATTCTTCGATACCCTGCCAATGGCTATTATGGAGGTCAATGGCGGAAAGGCATATTTTTCCCGCTGCAACAAGTCTTACCGTGACTTTTCTGAACGAATTTTTGGAGTCGATGTTACGGATTGGGAGTTTGACGCCTCCGATCCATCCGGCAGTTCCAATGTTTTCCTGGGCGCAGTACTGCGCTGCGCCGAAGACGGAAACCGCGCGATAATTGATGAACCGATCGATGAAAAAACCACGATCCATACGTTTATCCGGCGGGTAGCTGTAAATCCCATATCAGGTACATCCGCGGTTGCCGTCGCAGTCCTTGCGATCCTGGAAAAGGATGCAGATACCGGCGCCAGCTTTGCGGACGTCACATGGGCGCTGTCCTCGGACTATATTAACCTCTATTATGTGGATATTGAAACCGAACAGTTCGTTGAATATACCCCGGACGCCAATCATGAGAATCTGGCCGTGGAACGGCGCGGTTCGGATTTCTTCAGCGCCAGCGCCAAAGACGCGCAGCTGTTTATCTACAAAGAAGACAAAGATTATTTTGTTGAATCCTTCACAAAAGAAAACGTAATGCGCATGATCAATGAGCACGGCACTTTCACGCTGAGCTATCGATTGCTGATGGATGGGAACCCGACCTATGTGAGCATGAAGGCTGTGCGTATGCGCACGGACAAGAAACACATCATTATCGGTGTCAGCAATGTAGATGCACAGATGCGTCAGAAGGAAGCAATGGCAAGGCTTCAGGCTGAACAGACAACCTATTCGCGTGTAAAAGCACTCACACAGGGATTTATCTGTATTTATACAGTCGATCCCGTTACAGGACATTTCCTTGAGTACAGCGCCGCCAGGGATTACGCCGGACTTGACATTGATAAAGAAGGGGACGATTTCTGGACAGTTTCCCAAAAGAACAGCATAAAGCATATTTACCCGGAGGATATTGAAAAATTCCAGACCCTTATGACACGGGACAAAGTAATGGAAGAGATCGAAGAAAAAGGCATCTTTACCATGCAGTACAGGATGAACCTGGGCAGTGAACCGAAATACTGTACGTTACAGGCCGCGCTGGTAGAAGAGCAGGACGGTCCGCAGCTCATCATTGGTGTGAACAACGTCGACGACCTGGTCAGACGGGAGCAGGATTACGAACGGAAGCTTGCCGCCGCGCGCAGCCGGGCGAATCTCGATACACTTACGGGAGTGAAGAACAGAACAGCGTATGACAATATGTCGCAGACGCTGGCGCACCAGATCGAATTGGGTCAGACTGTCAAATACGCGATAGCATTGTGCCGTGTAAGGGATCTTCAACATATCAATGAGACACAGGGCCATGAAGCGGGAGATCAGCTGCTCCGGGAAGCCTGCGCCATCATCTGCAACACGTTTAAACACAGCCCGGTATTCCGGGTGGCAGGGGATCAGTTTGCCGCGATCGCGCAGGGGCATGACTATGAGAATGCCGACGAATTAGCTCTCGAACTGGAAGAGGGAAGCCATCGGGATGATGTAGCCCTTGTCTGCGGCATGGCGAAATATGACGGTACCGGGAGCGTGGCTTCCGTATTCGAACGTGCAGACGCACTCTGCCGGAATTAAGCGTTCCGGACAGGCTGCTGTCTCGCGTATATCCGCCGCCCGCGGATGATTCAGTCTTGTTCTTTTTCAGTCAAATCATTTTCCGGCGGGAGGACATGCTGCGGATCATCCCGCTGTTCTGACTGTTTTTGCTCCTCGGTATATTTTTTCACTTCTTTGAATGACGCCATGATCGGTACGGCAAGGATCATTCCCCAAAAGCCGAATAATGCGGAAAACAGGAGCATCCCGAAAAAGACGACCACGGGATGGAGATCCATCTTTTTCCCGATGACCAGAGGGCTGATAAGCCAGTTCTGCAGGCATTGGATCAATATACAGCACCCGACGATAATCAGCGCGAACTGCCAGTTGGCGATATCGAGTCTGGAGGATCCGAAAACCAGAGCCAAAACCGCGGAGATGATCCCGGAGACGATCGGGCCGATGTTGGGAATGCATTCACAGACACCGGCAGCCAGCGCGTTCAGAAAAGCAAAACGCAGGCCGGTAATGGCTCCTGCCGCCCAGGTCATTGCAAAAACAAACATCGTTACCAGAAACTGACTGGTAAGATAATTTTTCCAGACGTTTAAAATTCGTTTTTTCAGCATAGCATTTATTATATACAGGAATATATGATCATCCCCGGAAGTGAATATGGAATGTTATACATTATGAATGTGAGCATCCCGGCCTTCAATATGTGATGAAATCCTGTCCCTTTTTCAAAATTACAACGGTGATCCACGCTCATGAAGAGGCGCGAATCGCCAAACTGACATCTTCCATCTTACGTCTGACATCTAACGTCTTACGTCTGATTCCGGCCTTTCTCCGTCGGTCAAAATATCAGTCAAAAATCCCTCCGGAAAAAAATTCCCCTCCGGTATGGAGCCGGAAAGGGAAAAAATTTCTGATCTTAATTGTTATCTGTCAGTCGGAAATGAGATCCGGGAGAAACGGACTGGATTTACTTACCCATATCCGCTTCACGGACAAAGACAATAGCGCCCTCCTGTTCTGAACCTTCGAAAATCATCAGTACGGAATTATCCATATGATATTCAAGGATGATATTTTGTGTGACAGGATTCCCTGCTTCATCTTTTGTCTCAATTGACGTATAGATCTTTCCGTCTTTCAGTTCGAAAGCAGCGTCTTCCGCCATAGTTTCCTCAACTATTGTCACACTGAGCGTAGATTCACCGATAGTCAGTGTACCGGTCATTCCGAACAGGGAAGCGGGAAGGACTCCGCCGCCGGCCATGATCCCGTTCAGAAGCCATTCTCCGGAGAAATCTTCCGCGGCAGCATCGGCTTTCAATTCACCCTGGCCGGGAATCGGTGCGAAATCACGAACGAAATGCATTGACATTTCTTCCGTTCCGAATGTCAGGCGTCCTTCGTCATCAATATCCATCGCATAGGTCTTCTTCTCGCCATTTATTTCTTCAACGTTATAAGCGGTACCGTCTTCCATATACCAATATGTGACTTGAGGCTCTTCACCTTCGGATTCCATAGTCATGGTGTTATCAGCATTCAGAGTCAAAGTTGATTTCAAACCAAATGAAGAAAGATCCATGCATTCTTCGCCGAAGCACATTTTTTCCATATACCATACGCCAAGGTAAGGTTCAGCCTGAGCTTCATCGATCGCCGGAAGTTCGGCAGTCTGGGCGGCTGCGGCGAAAACGAACGAAAACATGGCCAGAGCCATAACGACAAAAAGAAAAGATATTTTTTTCATAGTTTTCGGACGGTTTTATACGTCCTCTCTCCTTATAAATATATCTCCAGCAGGTTGACTGAAGAGATCCGGATAAATCATCGGTCGGATCATTTTCTAAAACGAAAATCATTATACTAAAGTTTCTCTGTAAAGCAGGAAAAATCACGATTCTGTCTTTGATACGGGATACCGGACCGCCCCGGAGCCATCAGGCAAGACCCGCAGGAAACTTTCCGGCCGGTCCGTATAGAAAAAGACAGTCATCTATGGCTCAAAACCGAACCGCGGATGACTGTCCTGTGTCAGCCGGAATATTAACAAGAGGCTTTCTTTTCAGCAAATCTTTCTTCCAGGACCGCGATAAAGAAGCAGATCACCAGGGATGCCAGCGTCACTGCAGCACTTTTCCAAAAGACATCGTTTGCCGCCGGAGTCTGATAGCGAAGCGAAAAGCCAAAGATCGTACTGATGACCCAGGCGACGAAATAATGCCAGATATAAAAGGTCATGGAATGGGACCCCATCCAGGCGAGTTCCTTCACACGGGTTCCCGATTCTTCCGCAAGGCGGCAGATAACACCCAGGCCCCAATTGAACAGGAGGGAGGAAATAACGCAGAAAACCATATTCAGAGCTTCAGGTTCAGGGAAATTCCCGCGGAAGGTGTTGAGTACCGGTTCACGCAGGAAAGCGATCCCCAGACCCGCTGCCAGGACTGCACAGGCAATGCCCCAGCCTTTGCCCCCCGTCATGGAAGGCTGCTCAAACAGGTTCTTCTGCCGGGAAAAAGCGCCAAGAAGCATAAAGGCTGCCCAGAAAGGAACGATCTGGAGGTTATAGACCAGGTCAACTTTAAACTGACGCAGAATACCGGTAAGGGCAAACAGCAGGACCGCCGCACCGATGGTCTTCTTATCCGAGCCCAGCGTGCGGTCAGCGACCGGGAAAAAGAGCGCACTTGCGAAAAACATAGCCGGCAAGAACCATAACCCCGCCAGGTACATATACCTTGAGCCCAGCTTGTAATATTCCCAATGGAACCAGTTCTGTATCACGCGGTTCCATATGACGCCGCCGAAGAAATTCCGCAGGCAGCCGAACGCTTCCGTAAGGTTGATCTGTTTGGTGATCAGCATATAGACGGAACCGACAAACCAGAAGATCACACCGTATTTCACAAACGGGATCAGCAGCGATCTGGCTCTGGAAAGAATATTTTCCTTGAAGGTTTTTTTCCCGGGCTTATAAAAATAACCGGAAAAGATAAAAAACGCGGCCAGCAGCGGGAACAGAATATGATCGATGACCGTGGTCTTGAAGCTGTTCGGCGCCAGCAGATGGTAGAGAACGACTTCCAGGATCGCGAGTCCCTTGATCATGTCAACATAATTCAATCTCTTTTTTTTCATCTCCATTTTATATGTTTCCTTTACGATAAGAGCTCAGTTTGTATTTACCCACCGCATGGGGGATAATATGCTTCGCAAGGCGCGGGAGCATAAATTCGTGTGTTTGCAAACGCGGGAGCCGTAAGGAACCGCTGCGCTGAATTATGATCCGGCTCCCGCGCTCCGCCCCCGCATGATTTCCGACCCGCTTAATAGGTATCAGGCTCTTTATAAGACTCACACGCTTTCGCGGCGTTCTCGTTTATAAAAATATGCGATCATGATTTCCGCAATTTTTCTCATAAATTTATCTGTTAACTTCAAATCAGTCAAATTATAAACAATAACAAAGGCATAGTCAATATGTCAGACAGGCGCCATCATAAAAATGTAAAAAACGGTTCTATCCCCCTGTCGGAAATGAAAAAAAGACTCTTTCTTTCAATTGAAACAAAGTCTGAGACATGAAGCACCGAAAACACATATTCATTTCTGTCAAAATAATAAAAAATTTTTGAAATCTCATTTTTAGATGATATAATTTTCATGATTTTTTGAAAATTCAATATTAAATAAGGAGAATTTCAATGAAAAGACTGTCTTTATCAATGGCATTGATCCTTGCCATGCTTCTGCTGGTTTGCACGGCTTTTGCGGAAGGAACGAAAATTACTTCCAAAGATATGGATTTCTATTTCATATCTGACGAATATTCAATGCCTGTGCCCGTCTACTTCATCGGTGAGTCGGACGTGCCCTACGTCTCTCTGCAAGACTATGGCGAACTGTACACCTTCATGATGCAGAGTTTATCCGAGCCCCATGAAGGAGAAGAGCCCTTCGGATTGGCTTTCTCCCAGTTTGGCGAGATCGGCAAGCTGACCCGTACAGACGGCGATCCCTACCCCATGACCGTGGACTGCGCTGCCGATACCATCACCTTCTTCGACTATGACGCCTGGCTCCGCCCCGAAGCCGATCGTGTGCTGATCGATGTGCTGTCAGCGGACGGCGCACATTCGGATGAAGATAAGAGCCTTTTCCAGCGCACCGATAAATCCTACGAACGCTACGGTGACCCGGTGGTCGTGGACTGCGGCGCTTACGGAATCGACCTGGTTGCCGATGAGACCGGCGTTTATGTTCCGCTTCAGACCCTCAGTGACTTCACGCTGGGAATAAAGTATATAAATGCTTTCTACAACGGTGAGATCGTCGCCATTACCGTTATGAGCGGCCTGGACGGTACTCCGCTGGGTGAGAAATTCTATAGTGTTGAAAAGAAAGACCTCAGTAAGGCTATGGGTGAATTCAGTTTCGCGGAACTCTGCCTCGCGCTTGACTATCTCTACGGTTTGAAGGAAGTCCACGGGATCAACAGCTTCGCGGATCTGGCAGATCAGATCGGCGCCCGCGAAGTCCTGATGGGTACGGATCCCAACCAGAAGGACGCAGCCCTGTTCACCATGATCTGGAAACATATGGACGACATGCACAGCGCTTTCCTCGGAGTTTCTCCTTTCAGCCGCGAAGGTTTGCTGGATGAATTCCGCGAAAAAATCGGATACGGACAGCAGCGCGAACAGATGGTCCGCCAGATGGAGCTGTATTCCACAGCCCGTGCGGAAGCTTATCCGGACGGAGTCCCCGGCTATGAAGAGGTCGGCAACACCGCCTATATTACCTTCGACGATTTTTACAGCGTCCCGGATGGTGTGGATTATTATGAGACCGCACCGACAGCCGATGCCCCGGACACCGTCGGCCTTCTGATTTACGCTTATACCCAGATCATGCGCGAGGACAGCCCCATTGAAAACGTGGTACTGGATCTTTCCAACAACGGCGGCGGCGAAGCTGACGCGGCGATCTTTGTGCTCTCCGCCTTCCTGGGCGACGGCTATGCCAGCGTGAAGAACACCCTGTCCGGTGCGCTCGCCACAGGTGTCTACAATGTGGACCTGAACCTGGACGGCAAGTTTGACGAGAATGACCGCGGCCTGCTGGGCAAGAGACGCTTTGCGCTGATCACGCCGAACAGTTTCTCCTGCGGCAACCTGGTTCCTTCTGTCTTCAAGAATTCCAATGAAGTGACCCTCATCGGCCGTACTTCCGGCGGCGGCAGCTGCGTGGTGATGCCTCTGGCAACAGCCTACGGCACCAACTTCCGCATCTCCGGCCCGCAGCGTCTGGCCTTCGCCAAGAACGGCTCCTTCTATGATATCGACCAGGGCGCGGAACCGGATTTCTCCCTCATGTTCCCGGAATCCTTCTATGACCGAGAAGCCCTGACGGAATACATCAACACCATCAAATAATTATGCATAACGGGGACGGTTTCCCAAGGCTCATTTCCGAACCCGAGGGAACAGTCCCTTTTTATATCACTAAATCATGGGACAGTCACCTCCGACTCAAGTACGAGTTTCCGGTGACAGTCCCGCCCTTCAAGGAAAGGAGAAATATGAATAAAATCTCAAAATTGTTGTCCTTCATTCTGGTCCTGTGCATGCTGCTCCCGGCGGCGCCTTTTGCCTTCGCACAGACCGGTGAAGAAGTAACGGCCGCAGAGCCGGTGTCGGAAGAAACAGTTGAAGAAACCGCGGAGGAAACAGCTGAAGAAACAGTTGAAGAAGAAAAAGGCCCGAAGGAACCGGCACTGTGGACAGTGATGTTCTATCTCTGCGGTACGGATCTGGAATCCGACGGCGCGATGGCCACAGCCAACCTCGAGATGATCAAGAATACGACAGCCAACAGCGCGGTCAATATGGTGATCGAGACCGGCGGTACGAAGAAATGGAACGCTGAAGAAAGCGTCGGCATCGATATCGCTGAAGACAAACTGCAGCGCTGGTCCTACAGCGAAGAAGGCTATACCCTGGTAGAGGAACTGGAAAATGCCAACATGGCAAAACACACGACCCTTTCCGACTTTATCCGCTGGAGTGCCGAAAATTATCCGGCTGAAAAGTATATGCTGCTCCTTTGGGATCACGGCAGCGGCAGCGCGATGGGGCTGATCGTAGACGAACTGCATGACTTTGCGGAAATGAGCCTTGAAGGTCTGGGCCGCGCCCTGAAAGACGGCGGTGTCCACTTTGACCTTCTGATGACCGACACCTGTCTGATGGCTAACCTGGAAATGGCTCAGACGATTGCTCCTTATGCAGATTATCTTGCCGCTTCCGAAGAAGTCATGCCCGGATATGGAAGCTACTATACGGAATGGCTGCAGGCTTTGTATGATGAACCGGATTGCAGTCCCGTCCGTCTCGGACGGATCATCGCTGACGCGACTCAGTTAATGTATGCCGAAAAAGGTGATGACAGTTTTCTGAAAGGTTTGACCTTCTCCATCACCGATTTGAGCAAGATCGGCCCTGTGGCAGAAGCCTTCAATGATCTGATGAAGGAAGCTGTCGAACTGGTCAAGGATCCTGAGGCTTTCGGCGAATTTTTGGCCGCGATCAGCAAAACAGACCGCTATCAGAACCCCTTTATGAAGGATCTTTATGATCTGGCACGCCGGTCCATGAACAGCGGGATATCCAAAGAGACAGTGCTGAAACTGGAAAACGCGGTAGATGAAGCCGTGGTTTACAACATCCGCGGATCCTATCACCCTTATGCCCATGGTCTTTCCGTCTACCTGCGCTACAGCGATACCGCCAGAAATAAGGGAGAACTGGACCGTCTGATCAGATCCAACCAGAATCCCTGGCAGCTGGCCTTCCTGGATGCCGTCAATCTGAAATGGGATGCCCCGGAATGGGTCACCGATATCACCGGTGAGATCCCGCAGGTGAAAGCCCAGCTCTATACGCTCAATTTTGATACAGAGGTCTCCGAAGATCGGAGTCAGACCATGCTGCATCTTTACTCCGGTATCGAAACCGGCGGTTTTGTGCGCTACGAACTGCAGCGCTATGACGAACAGACCCAGAGCTGGTTCGACCTCGGCCAGAGCGAGGATGTCAAAGTTATTTCCATCAACGAAGAAGAAAGAAACATCACATTCTCTGCCAACTTTACCGGCAAGTGGCCTTCTCTGGAAGGTGAATTTCTGAACGTGGAAACCAAGGATATGCAGGGAGAAACCACTGTCCTGATGCAGTCGCCGGTACGTCTCTTCGGACAGAGGATCTTCAAGCTGCGCATCCTTGCCGATTATCCAGATGGCATGATGTCACAGATGGATGGGACTGCCGCGGAAGAAGCTGAAACCGAACGTACCGTGAATTATCTGCTGACCGGGATCTGGGACGGCTATGATTCTTCCACCGGACTTTCCGACCGCAACACTTATTCCATGGCAGATCTTAACGGGGAAGAGGTCGAACTCTGCGAAGCGGTCTACAGCGATTATAAGAAGGAAGTCGGCGATTATCGTTATATTCCGATGACCATGAGCATGGATATGGAAATTACCGATGAAGTGCTCCCTGCGGGTCAGTACAGACTGCGCTATTCTCTCAGCGACATGCTGGACAGAGTCTACACTTCCGACTTCATTGATCTGGAGTGGGACGGTGAGACCGCGGTCTTCGGCACAGCGGAAGCTGAAGCAGAATAAACCGGGTAAATTCAACGGTGACGGTTCCCTCAGGCTCATTTCTGAGCAGCCGGAAACCGTCACCGCACCCGAAGAAATAAACGGAAAGGAGAGAAAATGGGTCTGTTTGGTGATGATAAATACTGTGTCATCTGCGGATCGAAATCGGGCTTTTTAGGCGGGTTGTTCTGGTACGACCTCGCCGACGGCTCCCACCTTTGCTCAAGCTGCCGTGATAAATGCACTCCCGGCGAGCTGAAAATCGAATCCATGACAGCAGATGCCGTAAAAGCAAACATCGCTTTTGCCGCGGAAAACAAGCGGAAAGCCGTGCAGGAATTCCATGCCACCCGCCAGTTAAAAGCCGGCGCATACCGCAGCAGAGACTGCATCGAAATTGATGAAAACCACGGCTGGTTCAGGGATATGACGCATAATAACGGCTGGGTTTATGACCTGAATGATATTTACACCTTCAACATGCACCTGGTCACCAGACGCCCTGAAGCTGATGAAACAGCACAGGGTATTGACTGGACAAATTACGCGTATGATGAACTGCCGAAGTATCCCGAAGGCGACTTTCTCACCGAAGCCAAACTGAGGATATACCTTATGGATAATGGTCTCGGCGTCACCAGAGTCGAGGCCGATCTGGTTCCCTCATGGAATCCTGATGACAGCGAACTGCGCGGAGGTTATGAATGTGCCCATGAATTCTATGAGTTCATGCGGAACTACCGGAATAATCAGAAAATGCGCATTCAGAGACAGTAAACCGGTCATCAATAAAACAAATACCGGGCGGATCTGTTTTTTCCGGACAGATCCGCCCGGTTTTGTTTATATAATTCAACGGAAACCGTCCCACCCGGGTGATCGTTCCATCCGCGGAGCTTTTTCGCGAAAGATGTAAAGCCGGGACCGTCACCGCCGGCGGTTTTCCGAATCATTACGATAATAAAGAAGTTCCGCATCATGACGGTCAGTGACGCGGAACTTCCGGCATTGATTTTTCCGGGAACAGCCTTTTCAAATCAGATATCGACCGGAAACGGCTGTTTGTTACGATAATCTTTTCTCCCGCAATTCGAGCAATTTATCTCTGAATTTCTCAGGTTCGGCTATGAAAGGAAATTTTATAGTGATGGAAGGAGTCCCGATCGTGATCGTTCCGAATTTAAATATTTCTCCGAGAAAATTCTTGAAGATGGCAATGTTTTCAATTTTTTCCAGCGGGACGCACATTGCGTCGTTTCCGTATCTTCCGATCAGAAGCCTGTCAGTAGCGGCTAATTCGATTTCGGTCGTCCGCACGATCATGACCCAGGCATAACAAACCCCGGCGATCAGAAAAATGAAAAAAACGATATTTCCCAAAACGCCATAGAGACTTTCCGGTATATTTACATCAGGATTGTCAGCGAAACTGACCATCAGACCGGGAACTGCCTTTTTCAGCATATACCCAGCCAGAACGATCAGCGCTCCCAGAACAATAAATGGCGCCAGCAGGATACGGTCATAGTGGGCTTTAACCAAAACCTTTGGATCTTTCCCCATATTTGTCTCGATAAATCTCATAGCTCACCTCGGTTATCATGAATTATTATAAACGATCGTCATGGGATCGGAAATCCGGAACGACTGATCTTTTCCGCCATATTTCTGACGCTTTACTGAATTATACTCTTATCTGATATACCCCCTTCATCAGCTCTGAAATTAATGATATTTTCAATAAAAGGGAAAAATGCTGTAAAATAAAATTATTACTAATGGGAAAAAAAATTTCCTTCCCAAAAAATCTGAGGAGAAAAAATTATGAATTACGAGATCAAGTATGAACCGTTTCCGGTTCTCATGATGAATCTGAACAACGGTGAAGAAGTTCAGTGTCAGACCGGCGCGATGGCATGGATGTCGACAAATATGGAAATGCAGACCTCCACCGGCGGCGGACTCGGGAAACTTTTCGGCCGTATGTTTTCCGGTGAGAACGCTTTCATTAACAAATACATTGCCCGTGGACAGGGTTCCATTGCTTTTGCCAGTGATTTTGTAGGTCAGATCCTTGCTGTTGAGATCAAGCCTGGCAAAGATTTTGTTGTCCAGAGAACCGGTTTTCTGGCCTCATACGGGAATATCGAACAGTCTGTATTCTTCCAGAAAAAACTGGGCGTCGGTTTTTTCGGCGGTGAAGGCTTTGTGATGCAGCGTTTTTCCGGCAACGGTATCGTCTTCGTAGAAATCGACGGATACTGCGAACAGTTTGACCTGCAGCAGGGTCAGCAGATGATCCTGAGCACCGGATTCCTGGCCGCCATGGATGCCACCTGCCAGATGGATATACAGAGCGTGAAAGGCGCCATGAATGTGCTGTTTGGAGCAGAGCACATTTTCAACACCATCGTTACCGGACCGGGGAAGATCTATATTCAGACCAAACCGATCGCCAAGGTCGCTCAAGCCCTGAAACCGTTCTTCCCGACCCCGACAAGTACAACAACTTCCTCTTCAAACTAAAGGAGTAATCAGCAAGTCACAGGAAACAGGTGTATCTGACTGAAATAAAAGGCTGCAACATCGGTTCGAAATATAGACCTTTGTTACAGCCTTTTTTTATTACAAAATAACGCAAATAATTTATATCAAAACACATACTTCATGCTGACAGTTTCAGCGATTCTGCCGTAATGGTTATCATTTATATGAGTACGTTTTGGATTATTATTTGAAGTGAATATTAGAATTATGAGGTCTGTTTTATGAAGAATAAGGTCCGCAATCCCATATTCGCGTTCGTGCTTCTCATCCTTTTGCTGGCAGCAATGGGCGCCCTTCTGTATTACGTTTCCACCGTTTCAACAATCATAAAAACCGAACTGAGAAATGAAATGAAACTCGAGGGTGCTGTCAATACGATCAATAAACTCAGCGAAGGAATAAAAATTGACTACGAGAGAGAAAAAAATAAGACGCGGAATACCGTAAAAATGATGTGTGCCGCATTGAAACAATATGTAACGGAAAACGGTTACGAAGGTCCGGAAATTTTTGACGGAAGCGTTGTACTCCGTGTGAAAAATAATGAACTGGTTTATCCGGAGGGTTTTTCCGCTGCCTTCAGCGGTTTGGAACCGAAGGATCTGGATAATCATTTTCATCAAACTGAAATGCTGAAAGACGATGGATCTGTCCCGCAAAAATATGTTCTGGCATTCGGTCAGATCACAAAAGACACATGGTTCGCGGACTATACGGAGGAAGAAGAATTTTTCAATTCATCCTATCAACTGGCAAAAATGAATAAGCTGCTTTACGACACCGAAAAATCTTACGGCGGCTATATATTCATGATCGATGCCAGCGATCCCGAATTGCCGGTGATGTATTGGTCAGATGATTTTGGTACCGATCAAATAACCCTTTCCGATATCGGGATCAGTAAAGACGATATTTCCAACCGGACACCTATCATCGATTTCAATAATACGGAATACATTGTCAGATATGTAAACACTTCATTTTCGGACCATGATGTCCTTGTCATTCTGATGCTGAACGCAAGAAATGATTTATATTATTCACTGATCAGTGTGGTTCTGGTGGTGCTTATCGTTTTGATCATCATGGCAGCCGTCATCTTCTGGCTTTATCTGGTACAGCGTTATGTTCAGGATCACGCATTGACCGCGGAGCAGGGAAAAGCATACCATCCGCATCAGTTGAGAAAGATGACGGTCTCTATGGGTGTGATCAGTGTGATCCTGTTTTTTATCTTTGCCTTATCCAGCCAGACGATCATTAATCTTTACATTGAAGCGACATCCAGCGATAAATCTTTGGATATCGTGATGAATCGCCTTGAAAACAGCGAAAAACAGGATTCCCAAAACCGGCGGAACGAGGAAGCATGGTCTGTCTATTACACGGAAAAGATCGCTGAACTGCTGGAAATGGATCCGGATCTGCGGACACACACGTTTCTTGAAGAGGTCAGTAATATTGTTGGCGCAGACTATATTATGCTGTATGATGAAAACGGAGATGAACTGGTCAGCAGCAATTCCTTTGTTAAGTTTTCATTGGGGACCAAAGAGGATGACGACACCACCGATTTCCGCAGACTGCTCAAAGGTATGCCCACAATCGTTCATGAACCGACTGTAGAAAAAAACTCCGAACGTTATGTTCAGATGATCGGTACCGCTGTTCCCTTTGATGAAAACAATTACGGAGCGCTGATCCTCGCCATCAATCCGAAAAACACCTGGCAGTTATCCGATAAAGATGAATTATCGGATTTTATCAAAATGGTCACGCCGGAAGGAAATCTGTGTGTGATCGAATCCCCGGCAAGCGGGAAGATCCAATACGCCAGCGATCAGGGGCTTGTCGGCAAAACATCACAGGATGTCGGGCTCAGTACCGAAACTGATGTTTCCTATATGTTTGATTCTTTCAATGTAAACGGTGAGCATTATTACGGGACCTTTGAAAAAAATGACAATTACCACTTTTTCTATCTGACGGAAACCGGGCTTATTCAATTAAATACAATTCCGTTTTCGGTGTGTTCAGCGTTATGTTTCACTGTTATCTTTGCGGTTATCGGCGTATTTATGCTCGCTCCATATAAAGCGGATATTTATGAAAAAACCGTCAACATTGAAACCGAGACACAAAGCGAAATGATGATCACAGAAGAAGAAGAAAATGCGCACCCGAATGAGAACGGCAAAAAGAATCATTTATTCTTCCGACTGAAAAATCATTTGCAAAACCTCACACCTGAAAAACAGGTCACCGCGGTATTCGAGTTTTTCCTTTCCGCTGTCTTTTTGATCCTGATGGTTTTGTACATGTTCAGATCATCGTCGGTCATCAACTTCATTTTATTCGGAAATTGGAAACGAGGCATCAACCTGCTGTCGTTCAGCGGGACGATCCTGCTGGTGCTGATGTTTTTGGTACTGGTCCTTTTCAATAACTCCCTGACCAGAGTGATGACCAATATTCTGAATCCGAAGGGACTGACGATCTGGAAGCTGTTGGTGAACCTGATCCATTATTTTCTGTTCATCCTGTTGCTGTACTTTATTTTTACCTATCTGGGTTTCAACGCGAACGTTCTGCTGGCATCTTTCAGTGCATTTTCCCTGGCGATCTCTCTGGGTGCAAAAGACCTGGTCGCGGATATCCTTGCCGGGGTCTTCCTGGTTTTCGAAGACAATTTTCATGTCAACGATATCATTGAAATCGACGGATACCGGGGACGGGTGATGGAGATCGGACTGAGGTCCACAAAGCTGATCGGAGCGGGAGACAACATCAAGATCTTCGGAAATCAGAGTGTGAAAAAAATCGTGAACCTGTCCCGGTTGAATTCCTGGTACATTATGCAGGTGAAAGTACCCGCAGACCAGCCGCTGGAAGAAATCGAAGCCATGCTGGAACGGGAACTGCCGAAAATCGGGGCATCCATCCCGCAGGTGATCAACGGCCCGATTTACAAAGGTGTCATAGCGATCGACGGGAATAATAACTCACTTTCGATAATCACAGAATGCCGTGAAGAGAATTTCCGCCGTGTTCAGCGGGAAGTGAACCGCGCGATTCGTTTGTTGTTCCAGAAAAACGGTATTAAAATAAATTAAAATCAAAGGCCGGCAACAAAGAATGAACGATGGAAAAAACGCGGGAAAGCGGTAATAATGAGAAAGAGAGAAAAGGATCATGGTCAAAACTGTTCCTTTTTTCTGCTGTGATTGTCTTTATACTTTCTCTGATCGTTTTCGCGACGTTGTTGTTCAACTCAATTAATAATTCCGTCCTCCTTCTTAACAAATATATCGAGGCACTTCCCAACATTATCGATGAACGGGTAAAAGATGCCAAAACACAGGAAGATTTTTTCCTTACCGATATGGACATCCGCGGGAATCTGGCTGTTCTGCTGTATCAGGAATATGATGATCTTGAATTGAAGGAAAGACTGCAGCTGATCCGGGATGTTGTATCTGCTGAAAGTATTTCCTTACTTGATGCGGAGGGAAAGGTCCTGGAAAGCACAGACACGGTTCTGAACAAACTGCCAGCACCGGAAATACTTCAGGAGATGATGACGGATGAATCCCGGTTCATGGGTTTACCCTCCGGTGATGATCCTGATAATAAGGCTTCAGAAGAAGCAGATCCGCCCGTTTATCTTCACCGCATATCGGAAGGAGACGATCATTGGCTGGCCGCGGTATTCGAAAACACACAGCAAATGGATGTCTCGCATCTGCATTTTACCATGCAAATGATCGTTGAACGCTTATTGTCAGGCAGGGGTGGGGTTGCTTTCATCCGATATCAAGACGAAAAATCGACGATTGGATATCCTTTCGACTCTTTTTCTAAAGAAGAACTGGACTCTCTGGAAAATGATATTATCAACATATTACGATCAGAAGTCAAAAAATTTATGAAAATCGGTATTACTCCGGACAGGGAAACAATTTTTTTCCACGGTTAAACTCGGAGGCCGCAGTCTTCTTTCTGTGCAGATGAGTTATCCGGAACAGGATGCAGAAGTTTTTATCGCGGTCCCATATTCCGGTTTCTTCAAATCATCCTTAATCAGTACAGCAGTATTTGCAGTTTTTCTGGCTTGCAGTATGGCTATGTTCTGTATTTACGGTGTCAAATGCCTTCAGCCTTTGCAGATTCCGGATGATAAAAAGATGATTTCCGAGATTGCAAAAAGGAATACCCTTCCCGGACTGTTGATCGTGATCCTGATCACGGTGTTCTTTTGCGTCATTTTTCTGCTGCTCCAAAGCATGTCGTCAACCGCTAACATCTGCATGTCTCAGCATGATTCCATCCGTTATGAGACGAATTACATCAAGGCACAAGAAGACATTATCAGCGGGGAGTATCCGGAGCGTTTTGTCCGGCTGACAAATATTCTTTCCCGTCTTCTTTCAGACCATCCGGAACTCAGAACGCGGGAAAATCTCATAAAATTCAGTCAGATCCTGCCGGCCGATTATCTTATGATCTTCGGGAAAAGCGGAGAAGAACTGTGTTCCAGCAATTCTTTTATGGGTTATTCCGTCAGCAGCAATAACTCCGATCCGAACGCTGTTTATCTTCCTGTCCTCAGAGGATATTCCTATATGGTTACGGAACCCGCCATGGACCCCATCACCGGGATATATATGTTCTCAGTGGCTTCCCTGATCACGGATCCGGAAGGATTGCCCGATGGCTTTCTGCTGATGGCCGTCAACGCGAATGATTACGTTGCAGCACTGGATCAAATCAGCCTGGAAAATACTGTCAATAACTTTATCGTTCTGGATGGACAGCTCGCCGCTATGGTCGACGAGGAAACAGGGAGGTTTACCACGCACACAGATCATTCCGTGATAGGGAAACCGGCTTCCGATTATCTCAGCGACACCGTTCTAAACCGGAATTATGATGGTTTTACATCCTACGATCATTCCAATGTCTACCTTTCCGGAAGGTCAGAAAACGGTCAAAATATCCTTATCATCGATAAAAATGATCAGATGAGCAATTCCATTTTCACGTATATCGGCCTGATCATCACCATCGTGGTGATCCTGTGCGGTATCTATTATCCGAAAGCCGTCGTTTCCTGTGCTGAGCTCGTACAGAATTGTCAGCAAAAAATATTCTTAAAACAATGGAATCCGCTGATGGCATTTTCGTACGGATATCGCTTTTTCTTTACGCTCCTCGCCGTTTTTGCATTTGTTATGAACCGCAGCGGGAACTGGACAACATTTCGCTTAGTCTTCAGCAACCAATGGTCTAAAGGTGTTCATTTGTTTTCGATCTGGGCTGCCGTGTTTATTCTTTCCGGGACGCTTTGTGCGGTATCTTTGTTCCACTATATTCTTTCCAAAATCGATGATCAGCTGAACTCAAAGGAAAAAACAGTCACAAGGCTGATCGACAGCTCTCTTTCCTACACCGCGGCGATATTCCTCTTCTTACACATTCTGACCATGTTCGGAACCAACACTGCCTCGCTCATTGCTTCGGCAGGGATACTGTCTATCGCTGTCGGTTTGGGATCTCAGGACCTTGTTATGGATATTCTTGCCGGTATTTTTATGATTTTTGAGGGCACTATCCATGTCGGCGATGTTGTCACGGTTGGCAGCTTCACAGGTGTTGTCACAAATATGGGCGTAAGGACCACAGAAATCACAAATGAAACTAATAACAAACTGGTCATCACAAACCGGGAAGTCAACAGGGTGATCAACAGAAACAAATTGGAAGATTCCTCCGCCGAAGCAAAATAATACAGCCGCGATTTATCCGGAATTACCGCGGCTGTACCCGAAGAGGACGAAGCTCCGAATCCAAACCGGGCGAAATTCGCACCTCGGATTTGGCTTACGCTGTACCCCGGGACACGTATTCCCGACTCGGAAAACGAGTTTATGCCGGGACGGTTGGACGGGGAGCGGTCTTATGAGTCGAAGCTGAGTTTTCTGAGGGGACAGACACCTTCGGGTCCAGTACCCGGAAGCGCTCTGCCGGACGAAGCCCGTACCTGACTGACGATCCCGTGACCGTAACTTTCGGAGATTACATTCGAAAACCGAAAACCGAAAAGTATATTCACCCGCATAAAAAAATAAAAAAATTTTATGCGTGTGATATAATTTTTTCCTGCATTTGCAACAAAATCTATTATTGAATTCAGGAGAACTGTCATGAAAAAAATGTATTTGTCTTTGGCGCTGATCTTTGCCATGCTTCTGCTGGCTTGCGCCGCATTTGCTGAAGATACTGCCATTTCTTCGAAAGATATGGACTTCTACCTCATCCATCAAGATGATGTTCAGACCAAAACCGTCTACTTCGTCGGTGATTCAGATGTTCCCTATATGTCTCTGGCAGACTTCGGAGAGCTCTACACCTACCTGCTGAAAACTTATGTCAACAAAGGACAGAACATCAGCTTCGGCCTGAGCTACTCCCAGGATGGCCAGACCGGTACGCTGACACGCACAGACGGTGATCCCTTCACCATGACCGTCGACTGTGATGCCGATACCATCACCTTCCTCGATTATGATGCATTCATCCGTCCCGAAGCTGACCGCGTCCTGCTCGACGTTCTGGAAGCGGACAACCCCCATGGCGACGATGATGTAAAATTCTTCCGCCGTGCAGAAGGCTCCTATGAGCGCTACGGCGACCAGGTTGTCCTGGATGCCGGCTCCTATGGCATTGACTTTGCCGCTGACGAAAACGGCGTCTACGTCCCGGTTCAGACCCTCTGCGACTTCCTGCTTTCCCTGAAGTATGTCAACCCCTTCTACAACGGAGAGGCATTCTTCTTCGTGAAAATGGGCGACGAAGAGAGCAATCTTACCGACGCTGAAGGTGAAAAAACCGAATTCGGCAAACTGTTCTACAGCGTTGAACCGAAGGAACTCAGCGAAGCCATGGCCAACTACAGCTATGCCGAACTCTGCCTTGCCTTTGACAATCTCTACGGTCTGAAAGAATCCCACGGCATCAAGAGCTTCAACGATCTGGCTTTACAGATGGGCGCCCGTGAGGCATTCCTGAGCGGAGATCCGAACTATGCGGACGCAGCCCTGTTTGGCGCCATCATGCTGCATCTGGACGACCTGCACAGCTGTGTCCTGGCTCAGTCTCCTTTTACCACAGGCGGATTTGGCATGGGTGCCCAGCAGTTCGGTGTCGGACGCGCCCTTCTTGACTCCGGCAAACAGGACGCGATCTATGGAGCGGCCCGTGCGTTGTATTATCCTGACGGCGTCCCCGCCTACGAAGAAATCGGCAACACCGCTTACATCACTTTTGACAGTTTCGCCCCGGTCCCGGAAGGTGTGGATTATTATAAGACCGCACCGACAGCGGATGCCACGGATACCATCGGCATCATGGCCTATGCCTATTCCCAGATCATGCGCGAAGACAGCCCCATTGAAAATGTGGTGCTGGATCTTTCCAAAAACGGCGGCGGTGATGCCGATACAGCCGTCTTTGTGCTTGCTTCCTTCCTGGGAGACGGCTATGCCTCCGTACAGAACACTATGTCCGGCGCTCTTGCCACCGGTGTTTACAATGTGGACCTGAACCTGGACGGCCAGTTTGACGAGAACGACCTCGGTCTGCTGGGCAAGAAGCGTTTTGCCCTGATTACCCAGAACAGCTTCTCCTGCGGCAACCTGGTCCCGAACATCTTCAAGAACTCTCATGAAGTCTCTCTGATCGGACACACCTCCGGCGGCGGAAGCTGCGTGGTGCTGCCGCTGACCACTGCCTACGGTACCTATTTCCGGATCTCCGGTCCGCAGCGTCTGGCTTTCGTGAAGAACGGCTCCTTCTATGATGTGGACCGCGGCGCGGATCCGGATTACCCGCTCTTCTTCCCGGAATCCTTCTACGATCGCGAAGAATTGACCGAATACGTCAATACGATCAAATAAATATCGTGAAAAAAGGACGGTTCCCCCAAGGCTTTTGCCAGAGGGAACCGTCCTGCTGCAGCCAGGGAATGAATGCCAAATCGGCGAATTTTCCTCGAAACCAGGGGACTGTCTTTTTATGGGACTGTCCATGGCAATTATAAGAAAGTTTCCAAAATTGGAAAATTTCTGCAAAAACAGGCGGACAGTTCCGATTTGTGTAACCGTCCCCGACTGTGATCAGAATGAGAAAAATATGAAAAAACTGTTTCCTGTTCTTCTTGTACTCGCGATGCTCCTGAATCTCTGTTCAGCAGTGTTGGCAGATGAAACCGGCGAGGTTCTGGTTTTTGAGAACGGAATGGCCCAGCCCATCCTGAAATACACAAACCTGAGAGACGAAAATTACACAAACGAAGGCAGCGATATCCTCCGCTTCACCGTTTACGTCGAAACGGATCACGACACCGATGGAGACGGCAATGCGGACCTCGTGGAAGCACTCATCCAGGTTCCCCGTGCGGCTGCTGAAGGAAAATACAAGGCCGCGGCGATCTACGACCCGACTCCCTACGGTGCCGGAACGGTGGATGAGAACCCGATGGACAGCAGCAGACTGTTCAATCCGGCCCCCTTCGATTACGACAAGCTGTATGAACCGGGCGAAAAGCGCACGCCGGCCGGAAGCATGACCACCCTCGAAGCTGCACAGATCGCGGACCCTGAAACCTGGAATTACAAAGTTCCTTATTCCGGGACCCCGGGATACGCATACGCGCGGGTTTATGACTATTATCTTGTCAGAGGTTTTGCTGTGGTGGAAGCCGGCGGCATCGGGACTTACGGCTCCGAAGGTTTTGAGCTCTGCGGTTTTGACCTCGAACGGGACGCCCATAAAAATGTCGTGGAATGGCTCACGGGAGATCGTGTCGCTTACACCGATCCCTACAACAATATCGAGATCAAGGCAGACTGGTGCAATGGGAACGTTGCCATGACGGGCTGTTCGTACGGCGGAACACTCCCTTATGAAGTAGCCACCACCGGTGTCAAGGGACTGAAAACGATCATCCCCTTCGCGGGCATCGCATCCTGGTATGACTACACCAATTCCCAGGGCGCACCGCTTTATCTCGACGCTGCTTACGGAAATAACCTCGCATCTTACAACAGCGGTGCCGCCTATCTGGATGATGACTGGACGGTCATCAATGACGATTACGCGTCCTTCCTCTGGCAGTTTTCAGAGGATCAGAAGGCCACAAACGGCAATTACGATGAAATCTGGTCAAAACTGGACTACTCGCTTGATGCGAGTAAGATCAACTGTTCAGCGCTGATCGTTCACGGGATGAACGACTTCAACGTCACCACCAAGCAGTCCGACCTGATGGCGCGTGCATTTGCCCGGGCGGGCCAGCCCTTCAAGCTTGTCCTGCACCAGGACGGTCATAACTTCCTCAACGGAGCCATCGTAAACGGAGACCTGTGGCAGCACATTATGAACAAATGGCTGTCTCATTACCTTTACGATGTTGACAACGGCATCGAAAACATGCCGACGGTAAGCGTGCAGAGCAACGTGGATGGTTCCTTCAGAACCTATGAGACATGGGGCGATTTCGATTATGATACCTTCGCATATGACAAAGCAGTCAACCCGGACGATGTCTCCCATGTCGATACGACCGCGATCGGCGTGTATTACAGCAAATATGAGAATGCCACCGATGATTTCGGCAATCCGATGATCAGAGACGATTACTATCTCACTCTTCCGGACAGTGCAGCCGCGTTCTACGTATTTGATGTTCCTGACAATTATACGTTCTATGGTGTTCCCGAAGTACATCTGAAACTGTCTACAAAAAATGTGGACAAGGACACCATGGTGATTTCCGCGCTTTTGATCGACACGATCGACGGAGAGACGGATTTCAAGGCTTATCTTACCAAGCAAAGACTGAACTATCTTGTTCCGAAGCATACACTGGGCGTGATGGAAACGGGCGGCGGACTGAAACGGACAAAGGTTTTTGAATTCGTCAAGAGCAATACAGATGCAAAGCTCATCACCTTTGGACACGGCGATCTTGCCAACTATGGCGGCGGATATGAGGGCAGAGATTATACAAAGCTCGAGGAACCGATGAAAGCCGGAGAATATTATGATTATACGATTTATCTCCAGCCCACCTCCTATACCTTCGAGCCCGGTCATAAAGCAGTGCTTGTCATCACCGGCTGGGATCCGTACCGGGCATTTCGTGATGTAGACTATTACACCGGTGCTGTCTCCGACTCTACCGAATCCGGTGATATCTACGCGTTCAATATCGACAATTCCGCGTTTGAATTCCGATTCCCGCAGGAAAAAGGCAGTTCTTCCAACTCTGCTGAAGAACCCTCCGGATCCGAAAAACTGATCCCGTTCCGTTTCGCTTCAAAGGAAGAAGGAACCGAACTGCTGCTCGCGAATGAAGCATATTATGAAAAGTTCACCCCAAATAAAATCGGCTACGTTATGCAGAATAACGATGCCACCATGGAAGAGTATCTTGCCTTCGCGGGAGAACAGGTTCTGGATTGGACGGATGAGGAAAAAGATATCATCACCCGCGGCATGAAGGCCCTCGAGGACATCTTTACGAATAATGGATGGACAATTCCGCCGCTGGATCCCATCGTTTTCATCAGAACCACCATGCTGGAAGAGAACGGCGTGGCAGGTTACACACACGGGACGCAGATCTATCTCTATGATTTCATGAAGTCATACCTTCCGGAAGATTTCGCGGATGGAAAGGTCCCCGATGGTTTTCTGACGCTTCTGGCTCATGAGCTTTTCCATTGCCTGACCCGCTGCAATCCGGATTTCCGGGCAGAAATGTATAAGCTCATCGGTTTCACCGTTGAGGAAAATGACTTTGAGATCCCGCCGTCCGTTTGGGAATACTATATTGTAAATCCCGATGTGGAGCATCACAATTCCTGGGCGACCTTCCTGATCGACGGAAAAGAGATCGACTGCTTTGCCGCCTTTGTAACCACGAAGCATTTTGAGCAGCCGGGCGAGATGTTCTTTCAATTCGGAACCACCGCTCTGGTCCCTGTCGACGGCACGGATGTGTTTTATCCCAAAGATGAAGTATCGAATTTCGATGAAGTCTTCGGAACAAACACGGGCTATGTGATCGACCCTGAGGAATGCATGGCGGATAATTTCAAGCTTGCGGTACTCTACGGCATGGATGGCCCCGAAGGGGAAGGCTATCCGAATCCCGAGATCATCGAAGGGGTCATTGAGATCCTGAGCAAATAGTCAATAAAAGGGATGGTTCTGCCCAGCCGGGCGGAACCATCCTCTGAAACAAAATAGGAGAAAAAAAATGAAAAAAATGTTTTTGTCTATGGTGCTGATCGCAGCCATGCTTCTGCTGGCATGCACCGCATTTGCCGATGACGGCATAACGCATGAAATCACCAGTGAAACCTACCCTATGTATATGATGGGCGCGGACACCGGGGAAACGCAGACACTCTACTTCCTGGATGGTGTGAAAGATATGCCTTACCTCGAAATACACGGTGTATACGATTTACTCAAATCATTTTTAGCCAATGCGGACAAAGGAATCGATTTGACGATAGAAACCGATGGATCTCTGGTAACAATTACCCGCCATCATCCGGATTCACTGGATGATGGGATATTTGCGGTCTTCGATTTTTACAATGAAACCATCGAATTCATGGACTACAACCTGTTCCTGATGAAAGCCGATGCTTCCACAGTGCTGGATGTGACCGGACTGACTTTCTTCAATGCAGCCGGTGAACCCTCGTTAATGCAAAAGGTTGATACGGGTTCTCTGGACCGGGTGGGGAATGCTGTTGTCCTTCCGTTGGGAGAATACGGCGTTAACATGATCACTCAGGACGGGCTGTATCTGATCCCGCTGCAGACATTCACTGATTTCTTCCTGGCACCTTCTCTGGGCTATAACTTCTTCTATAACGGGCAGGTTTTGATCCTGTCCGATCAAATCATCCCGGGTGATGAGCTGTACTACGCCGCACCGACCGGTGAACGCAGCGAGCAGCTGGTGAAATTCGGTTATGGTGAACTGTGCATGATGCTGGATTACCTGTATGGGAAAAAGGACACTCATGAGATCGAAAGCTTTAATGAGCTTTTCCATAATGTCGGCTTCGATCAGGCGCTGAAGGATTTTGGCGTGGAGATTGCTGACAAGGCTATCTACCGCATGCTCAACGAATACCTTGACGACAATCACACCGCCTGGCATGCCTTTTCTTACCTGACCGGTTCTATTGATTATGAACCGCCCATGGGTATTTCGGATGCCCGTTTAAGACAAACGGCAAGAATGTATTGGGGAGCCAGAGGAGAATTTTATCCTGACGGTGTTCCGGGATATGAAGAAGTGGGCAACACAGCCTATATCACCTTCGATCAATTCAGCCTTGATGGTATTATGGATCCCGAATACTTCTATAGTGTGGAAGATCCGAACGACTTTGCTGACACCAATACCATCGGCCTGATCATCAAGGCGCACGCGATGATCACCCGGGAAAACAGCCCCATTGAAAATGTGGTGCTTGACCTGAGCGGCAACACCGGCGGCGCCGCGGATACAGCGATCTTTACTCTTGCCTGGCTCCTGGGTGACGCGTCCGTCGGGATGAAAGACACCATGACCGGTGCCATGACAACTTCCACTTACCGGGCTGACGTCAACCGCGACCGTGTGTTTGACGAAAAAGACACCGTGACCGACAAAAAGCTCTACTGCCTGATCTCCCCCCTCAGCTTCTCCTGCGGCAACCTGGTTCCCTGCATCCTGAAGGAATCCGGTATCGTCACCCTGATGGGCAGGACCTCCGGCGGCGGCAGCAACGTGGTACAGAATGTCTCCTCCCCCTGGGGAACATCCTTCCAGATCTCCGGCCGCCAACGTATTTCCTTCCTGAAAAACGGTTCCTTCTATGATGTGGACCGCGGCGCGGATCCGGACTTCGTCATCACCAGCCCTGAAAAGTATTATGACCGACAGGCTCTGACCGACTACATCAACAGCCTTTACTAATGTGCACTGAAGGTGACGATTTCTTCCGGCTCAACGCAGAGCCTTCGGAAACCGTCACCACAGACAGATTTTGAAAAGGGTGGCTGCTGTCTGAAGAAAGAAGACAGCAGCCACTCTTTTTTTTTGAAGGATCGGATATATTATTATGCGGAATAATATACTTCACAAGGCGCGTAATGTATGATCCTTTGTCTGCAAATGCGAGAACCGTAAGAAACCGCTGTGCTGAATTATGGTTCGGTTTCCAAGCTTCGCTCTGTGCCGTTTTCCGGGGACTCCATACCCCCGCCTAAAATGCTCTTTTTTTCCTCACCTGTTCAGGCGTTAATTACCTGATCAGATATAAAATATTAAACAAAAAAAGCAAGCGTGATCAAAGGGCTGCAAAAATACCGTCATTGTATGGTACCTGTACAGGGCACGCCGGCTTAATTGAATACGTACCGCATCATTCCGGTGATAGAATTATAATAATTCATGAAAGGAACAATAAAATGGATCATTATAAAAAATATTTTTGTATCCTGCTGACCGTAATGGCATTCTGCTGTGCGGCGGCATTTACCGGTTTTGCCCAGGATGTCCAAACGGTTACAGAAACCGCCCTGGAAGGGCAGCTGACCCTGGAGGACATTCAGGCGCTGAATGACGGGAACGAAAAAGTTTTCGTTCATAATGAACGCGTCACGTTTGTTGACGGATCCTGCAGCAAAGAGCCGGTGAAAAGTTCGGATGACGCAGCTAATGTCGTGCTCTCCATGATCGGGCTGCTGGGCGGAGATGTCCGCACTCAGTTCATACCCTGGCGTGAACTGAACGATACCGCCGGAAATATCTACTACGTATTCCAGCAGATGTATGCGGGAACCACCGTTTTGGGCGGGGCGGTAAAAGTGATCACCGACGCTGACGGAAATATGATCGGGCTCAGCAGCAGTATCGTATCCGACCTGCCCGAAGTGGATGAAGCGGACGGGATCACCGCGGAAGAAGCGGAACAGATCGTAATAAAGCACGGAGAAGAAGCCGGTGAGTCCATGCACATCGCGGAGGGCTTTACGGAGAAAATCATTCTGCCCTTCCTTGTGGATATTATGGATGACGAAGCGGATGAATCCGCCCGTTTTGTCTGGGTGGTTTACACCAATAATCCCGACGGCATGAACCGGGGTACGGATCTGCCGTATCTTGCCCATTATGTCGGCATGGATGGCACATACCTCTACAGCCTTGCCACGATCATGCCCGGAGATAACGCCGGTTCAACAGGCTTTGACAGCGAATATATATTCGAGTTTATGGAACCGGTCGAATATACCGGTTATGTGGATTATTCCGACGGTTCCGAGAAGGAACTGACGGTGACCGTCATGCGGGACACCCGCACCGGGATGTACTATCTGGGCAACATCGAACGCAAGATCGTTATCGCGGACTGCTACGAATTTCTCTACAATAACGGAAGAGTCAGGCTCGTGTCAAGCCCGGATAACCTTGAATGGGAGCAGACCGCGCTGATTTCTTTCTATAATTACTGCCGCGCCTATGATTATTACAAGGAGATCGGCTGGATCGGCGGAAACGGGCTCGGACTGCCGATCATGATCCTCAAGGATTTCTGCGATGAAAACCACACACCGGTCAATAACGCGGCCTTTATCGGCAATTTCTTCGGCTGGTCACTGTTCGCATCCAGCCGCGCGAATGATTTCGCGCAGTGTCTGGATGTGATCGCCCATGAATTCACGCACTGTGTGACAGGCACAGTGATGACGTATAACGCTTACACCAATGACTTCGGCGCGATCAATGAAGGAATGAGCGATATCCAGGGCGAGATCTGCGAACAGATGTACGGTGACACAGATCATCCCTGGATAATTGGGGATAACAGCCTTACCACGATCCGCAGCATGAGCAATCCGCACAGATACAATCAGCCGGAATACAGCTGGGATCTTTACTATGTTCCGCCGGTACAGAAAGCGACAGCGATCAATGATAACGGCGGTGTCCACAGCAATTCCTCTCTGCTGAACAATCTGGCATACCGTCTGGTCGAGAACGGCGGAATGAGCCTCGAAGAAGCAAGGGCCTTCTGGTTCGCGGTGGACTGCGCGATGGTCCCCGGAACGGATTACGCGCAGCTCAGTGAGATCCTCCCCTGGGTGCTGAAAACACAGAGAATGGGAAAATATGATACAGCCCTGCAGGCCGGGATCGACGCCACCCGCATGGGTATTTCCGAGATGCCGGACTTCTTCGATAATGACCGGGCTCTGATCGTTCTGGAACTGCCGGAAAATGAAAACTTTACAGACAACAACTGGGCTATGCAGATCATGAGCCTGGAGATCCACGGAATCGCGAATACCGCGATGGAGATCTTCAACCAGCTGGTCAACGAAGACTACAGCAATATGCCGGAAACAGTAGCGAAACTGTTTACCGATGCAAAAGAAGCTCAGTCAGAAGAACCGGCTCCCGCCAAAGAGCCTGAAAAAGAAATGAGCCTGAAAGATCTGCTTGCAGGTATTCTTTCCGGGATCGGAGAAGCAAAAGAACCGACTCCCACTCCGGAACCCACCCCTGAACCGACGCTCGATCCTGAGACGGAAGCCGCTCTCAATGATCTGAGCGACTGGCTGATAGAGCAGTTTGTGGACTACTTCTATAGTGCGATGGGTGCAGCCGGAATGGACAGTCATACGATCCGGATGATGGGCCGCCCGGGCCGCACGATCCCGATGCTGATGCACATGGCATTTCAGGACAATTCCCAAATGCCGGTACAGATGGTCGTAGCGATCTATATAAATGACCGCTGGTATGAATTACCGTTAGATGATATCTCCGCCATGACTGATCCGGAAGCTGCGGAAACGACAGAAGAACCGGAGGCGTCTGTCATGGACAGCGAACTGGTTCAGGATCTGATCAACAGGGTCAAAGAAAATATCTTCAGCGTCAAATCCGTTGATGACTTTTTGGACCTGTTCACATATGAGATCAAGGGCGGTGAGGTCAATGAAATTCCTGCCACAGGACTGGAAAACATCGTTCTGCCGGAACCTTCGGAAGAACAGATAGACCTCGAGATCGCACCAACGGAGGAAACACCGGAAAAAATGTCTCGTCCGAAACAGTCGGAAGAATAAAAATCATATCTGTTCAGAACGAGTATGGGGACATCTTTCACGGGGCTCTGCGCAGAGCCGCCGGGGGATGTCCCCGTTTTTTGTCAATGAATTGTTTGTGACACTCACCATCGGTTCAGCATCGAGCTGAAGATGGCTTCCACAACAGTACGAAGAAACGGAACAGATATTTAGCGGATTCCAAATAACAACTGAAAAGATAGTGTATAATAATTTTGAATAATGTCAAATTCAGATGGAAAAGGAGGTCTTTGATAATTATGATGAGAAACTATAGACCGAATCAAATGAGAGTTGTGATCTTCACAGCCGCTCTGCTGCTTGTATTTGCGGCAGTTCTTTCCGCGGGCGCGCAGGGAGCCGTACAGTCTTTGTCTCATGATGGCTACACACTGGAGCAGGCAGTCGTGCTCAGCAGGCACAACATCCGTTCCCCATTGAGCGGCGGTGATTCCGTGCTGGGTACGATCACGCCGCATAAATGGTTCAACTGGTCTTCCAAACCCAGCGAACTTTCCCTGCGGGGCGGTGTGCTGGAAACAGAAATGGGAGAATATTTCCGGAAATGGCTGGAATCGGAAGGGCTTTTCCCGGAAAATTATCATCCGGAAGCACCGGAAGTCCGCATTTACGCGAACTCCAAACAGCGGACCATCGCGACGGCTCAGTATTTCACCGCCGGACTGCTGCCTACAGCGAATATGTCCATCGAATACCATGTGGATTTCGATACAATGGATCCGGTATTTTCCCCGAATCTGACCTTCATCTCCGATGTTTATAAAGAATACGCTGAAGCTCAGATCCGAGCTATGTTTACGGAAAAAATCAACGAACTCGCGGATAATTACGCGCTGCTCACGGATGTGATCGATCTGATCGACTCAAAAGCTTTTCAGGAAGGGAATGCCGGCTTTTTTAAGGTCGATGATACCGGGATCATTCTTGAAGAAGGCGCTGAACCCGCTATCACAGGCTCTCTGAAGACCGCCTGTTCTGTGAGCGACGCGCTGGTCCTGCAGTATTATGAAGAACCTTACGCGAAAAAGGCCGCCTTCGGGCATGACCTGACGATCAAAGAATGGAAAGAGATCTCTGAGATCAAAGATCTGTACGGGGATGTTTTATTCACCGCACCGCTGGTTGCCAAAAATGTTGCCCATCCGCTCCTTCAGGAGATCCGGTCCGAAATGACAACGGACGGAAGGGTTTTCACCTTCCTCTGCGGGCATGATTCCAACCTTGGCAGTGTCCTTTCTGCACTGGATGTGGTCGAATATGACCTGCCGGGTGCTATCGAAAAGAAGACCCCGATCGGCTCCAAGCTGGTACTCAGCAAATGGCTGGATGCCGATGGAAACGCTTTCTGGTCGCTTGACCTGGTCTACCAGACGCCGGAACAGCTGCGGAGCCTTTCCCTGCTGAACCTGAAAAATCCGCCGGCCATGTTCCATTTTGCTTTCAACGGTCTGGAACAGAATCCGGACGGCCTTTATCCCGAAGATGAACTTCTGGAACGTTTTGATCAGGCAATCGCTGCTTATGACGAACTCATTGAAGAATTCGGACCCTCCGGCACCGCTGAAACAGAAGTACCTGTTCCGGCAGAGGCTTTGGTCGATTAGCAGACAATAAACAAACCGGATCAACGTGACTGTCACCGCAGAATCAGAAATGAGTCGAAGGTGACAGTCTTTATATACCGGATTTATATAAGGAGAGATAATTCATGAAGAAAAACCGATGGATAGTCTGTTTACTGGTCATAGCCGCTGCCGCAGGAGGATACTTCTGCGGTAAAAATTCGGCGGAGTCTAAGGCAAAAACCGTGATCGAAGCTGAACATGCGGGCCATAAAGAAGAACTGGATTCCTGCCTGACAGCACGGGATGAATATGAAGCAGATCTGGCAAAGGCCAAAGCGGATCAGGAATTAGATATCCTTTTGGACCGCAGTGACCTGGAAGGTCTGGGAGAAATTGAAGGACCGATCTACGTCACCGGCCACAAAACTCCGGACACCGATACGGTCTGCGGTTCCATTGCCTATGCGAATCTGCTGAGGGAACTCGGATATGATGCCAACGCGGTCGTATTGGGACCGGTAAACAAAGAGACCGCTTTCATACTGGATGCTGCCGATGTTGAAGTGCCCATGCAGCTTGAAAGTGCCGCCGGACTGAACATGGTCCTGATAGATCACAATGAGTATATTCAATCAGCCGAAGGATTGAATGACGCAAATATCGTTACGATTATCGACCATCATGGGAGCGGAAACGCGATATCAAACAACCGCATGATCTATGACGCACGTCCTCTCGGAGCGTCTTCCACGATCGTATGGATCCGTTACCGGAATTATGGTGTGGAAGTCAATAAACAGATGGCTGTTTTGATGCTCGGCGGGATCTTATCCGACACGGTAAACATGAAAAGCTCCGCCACGTCCGCGGATCGGGAAGCTGTCAGAATATTGAGCGAAACCGCCGGTATTGATGATACGAACGCATTCTATCAGAATATGTTCAAGGCAACCCTTTCTTATGAAGGAAAAACCGATGAAGAGATCTTCCTGAGCGATTATAAGGAATATGAAAGCGGCGGGAAAAAGTTTTCCATCGGAGTCGTCAATGTCTATGATGAAGAAGAGGCGAAACAGATGGCAGAACGCATGAAAGCAGTCCTGCCGGGAACACTTCCCTCCACCGGAATGGATATAGCCGTCGCTCAGGTCTCCATTTTCCACGATGATCTGTCGATCACTTATCTGGTGCCATCCGATGACTACGCGAAGGAAGTGCTTCAAACGGCTTTTGAGGACAGGGCTGTATTTGACGGGACATCCTTTGTCCTGAAACCGGGGATTGGCCGCAAACAGGTCCTCGTCCCGGCAATTTCGGATGTTCTGGCCGCTCATCCAGGAGAATAAACACCTGCATCCTGTATGTAAAACGGTCATGGCGGGAAATCAATGATCCCTGCCGTGACCGTTTTCTATTAATTAAGTCCGGCTCTGTTCGCCGGAAACCGGCACCGCCCCGGACCCCGCAATAACTTAGAGTTCTGTACTTTGCGGACATTTTCAGGAAAGCTTCTTTGCATCGGATTATTTGATATAATGGAATCATATAAGAGTTCTTATTTGAACAATCATTGACTGTTATTCAGGAGTGGGACAGTTTTTGCTGACTCTGATCTAATTCAGCAGAGCGCCCTGGAGAGATGTTCACAGCATTTTTTCTGCCATTCTGCGTATGGATCCGGGAATAGATCCGAAAGTCATGGAAAACGGATAGCCGAAATGTTTCGGGTTTTCAAATTAGAAACGAGGTGAGTATATGCACTGCGAATTCTGCGGCAAGACTATACCGGACGGTTCGAAATTCTGTCCGGGATGCGGGAAAAAACAGCCGGAAGCGGTGCATGAACACGTCATGGACAGCTGTCCGTATTGCGGAAGCAGGCTGGAGGCGGATTCCGTTTTTTGTGAAAAATGCGGCAGAGAGCTGCCGAAACAAGATCCGACCGTGAAACCGTTACCGCCGGAACCGGAGACACGGCTATGCCCTTACTGCGGAACAAAGCAGGAAAACGATGCCGTTTTCTGTGAAAAGTGCGGAAAAAAACTGTCCGGAGAACCGGCTGCCGCGGAAGCCGCACGGGTAAAAGAGCCGAATATCCCTCCGGCTCCCGCCCCTTCCCGAACAACTTCTCCGAAACTCAAAGAAAAAAAGAAAAAATCCGGCTGTTCTCCCATTCTGATCATCATTCTCATTCTGCTGGCAGCCGCCGGCTATTTCCTCCGGCCGCGGTACGGATATAAAGTCACTGACTGGTGGGAAGACAGCGGCCTTCGTGATATGTGGTATGACAGCAGGATCCGTGACTGGTGGTATGAGAGTAAACTTCGGGAATGGTGGGACAGCCGCGATGGGACCGCTAATCTTGTTCCGACTCCTGTTACGACAGAAGAGGGACGGTCCACCCCGTATCAAATCGCTGTACGATCAACTGATACACCGGTTCCCGTAATTGATCAGAGACCGACTACACTGCCGCCGGTATTCGCTCCTGCGACATCGGTCCCCAATGCAGCAACGGCGGCAACGGCGATTCCCTTTGTATTCCCGACAAATACCCCGGCACCCGTCTTTTCTACAGCAGCCCCGATCCGTCCGCAGGATCTTGATTATGAGAATTTCCAGACATCGGAACATCCCCGGCAGGAGGATTTTCTGTGGGTCACCGAAGAGATCCTTTACGGAAATCTGCCCGGCGGCAGGGTCCGGCTGAATGAAATTCCGGAGGTCTTCGGCGGATGGAAGGTTTATATTGTGGATGATCCCGACAACCGCTTCGGGCCCGGCATGGAGCGGATGTGCAGCGCGAACGTAGACTTCGGTCAGCGCGGCACACAGATCACATTCCACTGGTATTATGTGTATAACAGGAATACAAAAGAGGTCAATCAGGACTTTTCACCGGATTCAATTTTTCCCGGTACCTGGAATAACGGGAAAATGGAATTGACCGGTCCCGGAATGGTTGAAATGACAGAATTCTACTACCTGAACGGTAAAGAATACGCGGTCGGAACTCTGTACTGGCCGGACGGCATTAAAGGCGCTGTCTTCATGGTAAGGCCGTAATTCAGAGTTCAAAGTTCAGAGTTCAGAGTTGAGATGTAAGAAATTCTCTGGCAGACAGGACAATACAGAAGCCGCGAAGCGGCGCCTTATATTCTGAATCCTGCATCCTGATTCCTGAATCCCGGTCCCAACCTGATACCTGATAACTATTTTACATGGGGGAACATGGCGAAATACTGTCGAAAATGCGGTTTGAAAGTGAATGATGACGCTCTGTTCTGCAAAAAATGCGGCACAAAGTTTAATACGATTTCTGCTCCTGAGGCCAAAGCGGAGCCGGGGGAGAAAACAACGTCCGGGATGAAGTTCTGCCCTGAATGCGGGAAACAAATCCGGGAAAGCGCGTCATTCTGCCGCTATTGCGGATCACCGACGAATCATGCCATTCATCCGGACCCGAAAGAACCTGCTCCGGGTGGAGAGAAATCTGATACGATACCAAAGCCGCTGACTTCCGATACTTCACCGGACCGGGTATCTTCAATTCCCGCTTACAAATCTTCAGAGGAAAAAACTTCCGCCGGCGTACCGGTGATTGGAGCCGATGCGGGAAAACCTGATAAAAAGAAAAGCGGAAATCCCATACGCCTTCCGGTCATTGCCGCTGTAGCAGCAGCCATTATCGCTGCCGTGTTCATCATACCCGGAATTCTGAAGTCCGTAAAAATCGGATCCGTCACGCAGCAACCCACGCAAATACCCGTCACCCCCCGATCCACACCGAATGCAGAGGATCCCATAAATGGCGATGATGGAGAAAACGGAAAAAAATATGAGCTGCTGAACAACGACGAGGAAGAAACGTTTGATGACGAAAGCGACATATATCACACGGGGAAGCCGGGTATAGATTTTGCCACCGGGGAAGGCCCCGGATCTCCAGGCTATCACGCGATGGACGGATACGGGGTTGAGACACTCATCACCTACACTGCGGAGGAGATCGCAAGCGCACCGGCGGTGACAGTCCGGGTATCGGCAGAAGATCCCGTTGCGCGTCTGGATGGGATCACGATAGAATTTGGAGATGGCTGTCTGGATTCGGAGACCGCCGAACTGACCGTCCGTAAACTTCCTTCCAGGATCGATGAAGCCAATGGTTTTTCCGCAGATGTCTGGGATCTGGAACTATCGGGACAGGAGGAATTCCATTTTCCTGCAGCTGTGACCGTTCCTTATGGCGACCTGGGCGGACAGGATCCATACAAAACGATCATGCCGCAGCACTACAACGAAGCCCTGGGACGCTGGGAGTACGTAGCTTATGATATAGATCCTGAAAACAGGACAGTGACCGCGTATGTTGATCATTTCTCCCCCATCGGTTTCTTCTTATCTCTCCTGGGATTAGAAGAAGATGGCCCGGATGAGCTGAGCAGCCGGGAAAGCCGTTTTCTCAGGTTCAGTGTGACAGCTGAACAAATCAAGCACAGCGTCGGAGAGAACAGGAGTGAACTGGAAGGGCTTCTGAAGGATCTGAAAAAAATCGCAGAACAGGCAGACAAAGACCGCAGCGCTCTTTATAAAAAAGACGGTTACCTTGAAATAGCCTTCAGGAATATCGGAAATATCATGGATACAGGTTCTCTGAGCATTTCCCTGGCAGATTACATGAAATATTTGGATGACATTCCGGATGTTGAGTTTGCCGATAAGTTGATCGATATCAGTTTGCCGACAGCGAAAGAGGGTATTAAGTTTGCCGGCGGCGGATTAACGGTCGCAAGCCTGTTTTTGACTTCTTCGGAAATGGGAAAAAGACTGACAAAAGACCTGTACACGAAAAATTACCAGGATCTGGGATTAACGCTGGGATTATTCAAAGGGCCGGATGTCGTGGCAGGATTACTTGCTCTCAACAGCATAAATTCCTTAACCTTAATTCCGGCGGCTGTTGTAAAACCCGAAATCCTTCTGGCTGCCGGCGCGGTGCTTTTGGCTAAAAATCTGATCGTTGACAATGTGTATCCAGTTGACAGTAATTTTGACCCGATCCGGGAAAAACCGTTATCTGATTTCGATATTATTTATCGGAACGCTCCTTACAATCATCTGTACTGGAATAAAAAGACGCATCAAATCACAGCGATGGACCTGGGATTTGATATAGAGTATATAGACAGAAAGATAAGCAACCAGAAAGGAGATCCTACCGGTAACCCCGATCCCGACAGCAGGATCCAGGTCAAATACGGCGGTGATTATTTTTACAGTTATTTCACTGAAGAATTTTTGGAAATATATCAAAAATACAAGAAGGAAAGAGCCGCTTTTCTCAGCAGCCGGGACGACTTTTTACCATTGGGGAAAAATATTGCCGGATACAACTCATGGTATTATCAGGGATGGCGGGGACTTTTGACATATATCAATGATACTTACAAAAAAGAGCCTGAAAAATGGTTCCCGGAATTTGAATCCTATCTGAAACAAATGGACGAAGAATCCTTTGCGTATGCCTGGGACCGCTGTGTGCTCCTCGGCAAACCCCATGTCGATCCGCAATTTACGTCAGAAACGATCATCGGGGATGTTCTTTATCAGCTGAAGAAAACGACCCTGTTCAAGAATTTTTCCGACAGCTGTTTCAGCGCTGCCGAAAAAAAGAATATCCAAAGCTGGGAATCTCAAAAAACAAAAATGAACCGTAAGATCAGTTACCGGCTTGTGGATAAAAATCATCAGGATTTGACCTTTAATGAGACCGAGTATGCCGGGAAGTACATCGTTTTCGATGCAAATCCGGTATTGTATAAGCTGTCGGATCCCTGGGTCGCCGATATGAATGCCCCGACTTTCATGACCTGCACATTAAACGGTTACCTGATGGCAGGCACCCCGAAAAAACTGCTGGTCTATGAAAATGAAGAGGCTTATAAGAAGGGAATGATAGCGGATGAAATCAAACTGAAAGCGATAGAGGGAAATAATAAAACCGTAACGCTTGTACTGGAACGTACAACGAAGAAGCCGGTGAAACAGCCGGAGGGTGTTTACATCTTCGAAGATATCTACTGGAATAAGAATACAGGCGGGATCGGAAGGGCCTTTGAGAAGGCGCTGAAAGATATGAAAATAACAGTAACAAAAGACGGCCATATCAGCTCACCCATCAACATAGACTATGATCATTATTCCGGCAATGTACATCATAATGATACAAATTACTACCATCTTGTTTCTGAACTTTCCTGCGATTATGACCAAAAGGAGAATAAGGGGAGCTGCTCTATCGAAGGAATATTTCATAATAAAATGGTATCTTTTAATGATGATGAACCGGAAGGATCCGAATACCGTACGATGACGCTCTTTGATGAAGGACCATTTTCTGGCAAGACGCCGAAAATATGGTTTATGGATGACTTTACAAGGCTTGAGATCGGGTTCAGTTGTGATGGATATTATGAGTGTCCCGACAAAACCCCATACCATATTATCTGGGAACCGATCAATCAAAATGGAATCAAGAGGAAAGAAAAAATAATGTTAAGATTTTATTTCAGAAATATGAATGACAGATAAACCAGCTGAAACGACTCAATGCCGTGTCGGCAGCTTATCACTTCATTTTGATTCGATCGGAGTTCAGGGTTTAGAGTTCGGAGTTTAGAGTTTGTTCAGACAGTCACAGAAGGCTCGGCATTGAGCCGGAGGTGACTGTCACGCATATCTCTTCGGGATGAAGGTCCGACTCGTCTTGTCAAATTATCTTTACCGGATGCTGAAAACGGAACATTACCTGAATTATTAGCGTCAAGGTTAATGGGTGTCCGATGACAATGGGACTGCTCAAACGAACCGAACAGGAGGATGAATAATGACGGAAAAAATAAAAACTCCCATTCTGATTTTGCTGACAGCAGTACTTTCTGCTGTGATCAGCGTTCTGCCTGTCATTGGGCAGGGGGAAAGCCATGCATATTCCAACAGCACCACGATCCGTCCCGGACATTGGGAACTGACCGGCGAGACCTTTTTCACCCCGGTCCATGAGCTGCGGCAGGATGGTGATCTGATGATCACGGCAAAACGCGGCAGTGACCGGAATGCCGATGATATGGTTTTCGAGTTCTCGGAAGCATCCGCGAAAAGGAAGGACAGGAAGACCATTTACACGGTGCACACCAATGAGATCCAAAACAGCTATCCTGCCGGCGGCAAATGCAAGGTGGACTTCACGATCACCCGCTCCGCTGCGGATCCGAAACATCCGCTGGGGAACGTATACGGTTCACTGTATTTCGCCGATATCACGGAAGGGGATGATGCCTTCGGGCAGGAGATCACCGTCCGCGAATTCTTCGCGCGGCAGCGGACGAAAGCTTACGGACCGACGATCCTTCGCCATTTCGGGATCGGCAAAGACGAAGGCCGGGACGGCTCCTCTGCGGAAAAAGACGGAACCGATGATTTCTATTACCATCCCGTGTGCGATCTTCCCCGTCTGACAGCGGACGGTGATAAGATCTGGCTGGTTCTGGAGATCATGGACGGCGGCGAAGGACTGAGCCTGATGCGGAATGTATGGGAATTTTCCTGGATCCCGGAACCGGAAAAGGAATTGCCTGAGCCGCCGGAGGAAGAAACCCATGACCCGGATGATCCCGAGTGGCTCTCCTTTACATACACGGGTCATTGGGATCTGACCGATATCCGGTATATCGGTACGGGCGCGGAAACCGAAACGGACGGGGACATCAGCGTTCTTTCTGAAAGGATCGGCGTGGACGGACAGGATATCATGTATACTTATTGCATACACGGAGAAGACGGGAAAAGCTGCTCTGGAGAAAAGCTCGCCTTCACGATCCCGGAACTGCCTTTTGACATCCGCTATTACGCGGGAGACACATTCCATCCGGAGATAGAGATCTTCGCTGACGCGGACGCAAAAAATATTCCCGGCAGCGTGATCTGCTCCCTGGCTTTTGCGGATGTGGACTTTGCATCGGGAGAATATGGAGTAAAGGTGACTCCCCGGAAATGGTTCCGCGTCGGCTATAATGGGCAGGAAGTCAAAACCTTCGGGCCGATGCCGCATGGAGAAACCATGAGCTGGCGGAATGACATTCAGCGAAGCTTTCTTTATGTTGAGGGAAGTTTCCCGGAAGGCGTTGAAGACGGGGAAAAAATCTGGCTGGTATTCGGCGTCATGGACTCCGGATCCGGCGAGAACCGGTTATACAACATCTACGAATACACCTGGACCCGCGGACCGGATACCGTCTGGCTCTACAACATGCCGAGATGGGATTAGAGCTGAGAGTTCAGAGTTCAGAGTTTAGAGATGTGACAGAGGAGGGATGATGAAAAAACGCAGGAATATTGGAGAATTGTTGAAGAAGGCGGGAATGGCTGTCTTATTGGTGACAGCTTTTATGGGGATCACGGCTTTCCGGAATTTTCCGGATATGAAAATGGATCTGATCTTTCCGATTCCTTCAGATGGAATAGCGGGATGGGATATTCCGCAGGAAAAATCGGGTCCCGAAGAGGATCCCCGGTTCGATGAATTTCTGTTTTACGAAAACGATGTGTACAATAACGGCATACCGAAAACCGCGGTGCCGCAGCCGGCGGGCTTTATTTCCGGTGGATGGAAATACTGCCTGACCTTCAACCGCACCATTCCGGGGGAGGAGAGGATCGATGAGATCGGTCTTGCGGAGGTATCCTTTGACGGGGATCAGGCGAAACTGATCCTGCACCCGAGGATGATCCGTTACGGCAGCCACGTGGAACCGGAGGATGATGCATCCGTCGGATATGTTCCTTTTACGGGAACATGGGAAGAGGATAAGGTTGAAGTCGCCGCAAACGGGACCGCGGTCACCATCGGAACGTTCTATTCTTATGAAGGAAAAGATTATGCGCTCGGAAGCATCATCGTGAAAGAGACCGGCCTGTTCGGGGATGTGCTGCTGGTACGTCCGTGAGTGCTCCGAAGAGGGGATAACCGGTTGAGAAAGGAGACATGATCATGTTCTGTGAAAAATGCGGGAAGGAGATCCCGAATGATTCAAAATTCTGTCCGCAATGCGGATCTCCGGTCATGGCGGACGAAAGTCAGGATGACCTGATGCCGGCAGCCGGGAGCATCGAAGAGGGTAAGGCCCAAATAAAGGAGACGAAAGGGCAGCAGAAGTCATCGTTCCGGAAAGGCAGCCGGATCAACGGGGAAAAAGTAACAGAGAATATCTATCTTTGCCCGGATGGAAAGTACCGCTGGTATTACGAGTTCCCCATGCTGAAGAATCCGACGATCCTTTTCACGGTGTGGAATGTACTGGGTATCGCGGGCGGCGTCATATACCTGATCTATTTTCTCACCTCGATCGGTGATAACATCCAATACGGATGGGGTGATTTTCTGAACTTTACCTGGAAATATTTCCTGTTCCTGATCCTGTTCATGGTCGTTATCGGCGGGATCAGCTATCTCATCCTCGCCGGGATGTATGGCGGGAAATATATGGTCCTTTTTGAAATGGACGAGGAGAAGCTCATCCATACACAGATGGCAAAGCAGTTCAAAAAGGCCCAGGCATTGAGCTGGCTGACGGTATTGGCAGGGTTGTCGGGCGGGAACCTGTCAACAGCGGGGCTCGGGATCAGTACGGCGACGAGAAACAGTTCTTCTTCAGAGCTGAAAAACGTGAAGGAAGTCAAGGTACAGCGCCGGCTGAATACGATTAAACTGAACCAGGGACTGGATCACAATCAGGTGTACGCGGAGGACGCGGATTTTGATTTCGTCCTGGACTTCATCAAAGAACACTGCCCGAACGCGGTCATACGCTGAGAAAGTCAATGGGGACGGATCTCCGGTGATCCAAAACTGGATCACCGGATCCGTCCCCATCGGCAATACGTTCCGAATTAATACTCAGAGTAAATAATTACTGCAGCACACGCACACACTTTTCGATCAGTTTCATGGAAACTTCATCTCCGGTCCCGAATCGTTCCGTAAGCTGGGGATTATACACTTCAACGATGATCGGCTTACCGTGATAATCGATCTCGTATTCGATCTTTGTCCCGTAATACGTTGCCCTGGTGATCACACCGGGCAGGGCATCGGGATCCGATTTTCCCTTTTCGAGATGAATTGATTCCGGACGGACAGTCAGGCAGCAGGGCTTTCCGGCTTCAACGCCGGGCATCGCGCCGGGCGCCGGGATCCTGACCTTTTTGTCCCCCAGGTCAACAACAGCCGCGTTCCCGTCTTTGCCGGCAAAGGTGCCGTCAATGAAATTCGCCTTGCCGATGAAATTCGCGACGAAGCGGCTGACGGGCTGTTCGTAGATCTGATCCGGAGTCCCCTGCTGGACGATGTTTCCGTCTTTCATGATAACGACACGGTCGGAAATTGCCATGGCTTCCGACTGGTCATGGGTCACATACAGGGAAGTGATCCCCAGCCGCTGCTGCAGGGCTCGCAGATCATCCCGCATGCTCTCCCGCAGCTTCGCGTCCAGGTTGCTCAGCGGTTCGTCAAACAGCAGCACACTGGGTTCAATAACGACAGCACGCGCCAGGGCGACACGCTGCTGCTGGCCGCCGGAAAGCTGATTCGGGAAACGCCGTTCCATTCCTTTGAGCTGCATCATTTCCATGACTTTTTCAGTCCGGGTGATCATCTCATCCTTTGAAACTTTCGCGACATCCAGGCCGTAGGCAACGTTATCCCAGACATTCATGTGCGGGAACAGGGCGTAGCTCTGAAACACCATCGAAATGCCGCGCTTATTGGGCGGGACCTTCGCCACATCGCGTCCGCCGATCAGGACGTTCCCGCTGGTCGGGTACTCAAACCCGGAAACCATACGAAGGGTCGTTGTTTTCCCGCAGCCGGAGGGGCCGAGCAGGGTCACCATCTCACCGTCATTGATCTCAAGGTTGATATGGTTCACAGCGACGAAATCTTTGCCTGTATCGGGCTGCTGAAATATTTTCGTGATATCCTTCAGGATAACGTTTGAACTTTTCTTACTGAATTCAGATTTTTGGTTTGCTTGACTCATTTTTTACTCCGCTTTCTTGCTCGGCTGAGGCACCTTTGACCGCGGTGCAAGCAGCAGGTTGATCAGTGCATTGAAAATGCCGATGAATATCAAAAGAATGGCGATCAGCATTGTCACGAACGCGGATGCCTGACCATACTTTGCCAGGTCGAACAGCCCGTAGATTTTGCTGGTGACCAGTGTCCAGCGGGGCGATACCAGGAAAATCACAGCGCTGACGGCAGTGATGGCTTTGGTAAAGGAATAGACAATGCCGGAGAAAAACGCGTTCCGCAGCAGCGGCAGCGTGATACGGCGGAAGGAATATCCGGTATTCGCGCCGAGGATCGTCGAGGCTTCTTCAATAGAGTTATCGATCTGCAGAAGCGTGGTCGTACCGGATTCGATCGCCACCGGCATATTTCTGAAGGTAAACACGATCACGAGGATCGCGGCCGTACCGGTCAGCAGGAACGGTTTTGTGTTGAACCCGAGGATATAGGAAATACCAAGCACCGTACCGGGGACGGCGAACATCAGGACAGACGCGACTTCGATGAATTTCTTCCCGTAGTAATCGCGTTTGGCTGTGATATACGCAATGATCATACCCAGAAGCCCGCCGATCACCGCTGAGATGAGCGCCAGAATGATGGAATTCTCCAGGCTGCCGAAGCCGTACTGCAGCGCGCGGCGGTACTGGTCCAGCGTCAGGGAGAAATCAATGCCCCAGGTACGCACGAAGGAACCGAAGATCACGGTGCCGTAAAACAGCAGTACGATCGCCGCGAAGATCATGCAGATGATAAACAGCGGCCATTTGATATGGGGTTCATCGATCAGCTTCCGTGCCTGGGTGGGCTTTCCGGTGACCGTGACAAAACTCTTCTTATTGACCCAGTATTTATTGAGCAGATAAGCGGTAACAGCGGGGATCAGCAGAAGGATCGACAAAACAGCGCCCTTCCGCATATCGTAGGTACCGGTGATGATGTTATATACCTCAATGGAGAGCGTCGTGTATTCTCCGCCGATGGTCGCGGGATTTGAGAAATCCTCAAGGGACTGGATGAACACCAGCAGGGCGCCGGAGATGATGCCCGGCAGGGACAGGGGGAACGTGACGGACCAGAAGGTTTTCCAGCGTCCCGCGCCCATATTGCAGGCGGCGTCCTCAACAGAGGCGTCGATGGATGAAAGAATGCCGGATAATGTCAGGTAAGCGATGGGGAAAAAGCTCATCACCTGAACAAGGATCAGGCTTTTCATGCCATAAACATTATTGCCTCTGATCCCCAGCAGATTCTTTGTGATAAGCCCCTGTTTCCCGAACAGGAAAATAACGGAAAGGCTCAAAACAAAAGGCGGGGACAAGATCGGCAGCGTCGCGATAGTCGTCAGAAATCCTTTCAGAGGGACATTCACACGGGTTATGGTATAGGCAAAGATATAGCCCACGGTGGTTGCCAGCAGCGCGACGATAAGTCCAAGCAGCATTGTTCTGCCGAAAACCTTCAAATATCTTGAGGAAGTGATTATATTTTTCAGGTTCTCTGTGGAAAAATTACCTGCTTCATCGGTCAGGCTGAAAATAAAAACCTTCGCAAGGGGATATACAACGAAAAGCAAAAGCAGCACGATCGTCATAATGACAGCAGCAAGCAGGATCGGCTGGCGCAGGATGGTTTTTGTATCATTCAGCCGTTTCATTTGAGCGGCGGTTTTTCCGGAACCCTTGGAGGTAATTTCCATATATCCTCTCTCTTTGCTGTAAATGCAGCGGGTTCGATTGAAAGGCTCCCCTTCCGGGATCGGAGGGGAGCCTGGTCTTTACATAGGTTAATTGCGATCCAATGCCTTAGGATTCAGGCTTGGCAACGATCTTTTCTTCGAACTGTTCGCAGTACATCTTCTTGTTGTTGGAAGCCCATACCGCGTCGTAGTCGATGACCGGGACCTGGTCCAGTGTTACCAGACCTTCGGCAACAGGGGCCTCTGTGTTGGTCGGAACGCGGAAGGAGTCATTTTCCGCATAGGAACCCTGGCCGGCGACGGAGCAGATCCAGTCGATGAATTTCTTCGCGTTTTCCTGTTCATCGGCGGGGCCGTTCTTGATCAGGGCAACAGCGCCGACTTCAAAACCGGTGCCGTCTTCGGGGAAGGACAGTTCGATGTGATAGCCTTCCGGAGTCAGCTGCAGCGCGTCATGGGAGAAGGTCAGCGCGATGGCGGCTTCACCCAGTGCAACGGCGTTCGGGGCGGCGGAGCCGGCTTTTGTGAACTGGCTGATGTTCTTGCTCAGTTTGGACATGTAATCCCAGCAGGCTTCTTCGCCCTTCAGCTGGATCAGGGTCGCCAGGACAGTGTAAGCAGTACCGGAGGTCGCCGGATGGGCCATGATGATCTCGCCTTCGTATTTCGGATCGAGCAGGTCTTCCCAGGTCTTCGGATATTCATAACCCATATCCTTGAACCAGTCGGAGTTGCAGGCGAAAGCGATGCAGCCCACATAGATCGGGTTCCAGGTCCCGGTGGGATCCAGATAGGTGGCGGGGGTGTTCGCCAGTTCAGGGGACTGGTAGGGTTCGAACAGTCCGCGGTCGGCGGCGGCGATGTAGTTGTCGGTGGAACCGCCGAACATCAGAGCGGCCTGCGGATTTTCCTTTTCGGCTTCGACACGGGTGAGCATTTCACCGGCAGAGAGGCGGATGTATTCGATCTGAATACCAGTCTCGGCTGTGAACTTGTTGAAGTAGTAGATCACTTCACTTTCCGGGAAAGCCGTATACACGGTCAGCTTGTTGCTGTCCGCGAACGCGGCGGCGGCTGTGCAGAGCACAAACAGACAAACAATCAGTGATACCAAACGAATTTTGTTTTTCATAGATCTTCCTTTCTTTTGCAAACAAAATTTAACTGCAAATGCAGTGTTTACCTGATCAACCGGCACTCAGCCCAAACTGCGTTATGGTCCGACAGTTCTTCGCCCCGGAAAGCTTCTAACGCGCTGCCGGCGGGAGCGAAAGCGCAGTCTTCCCTGCGGGTCGAGACGACCCGGCAGTCCTCACAGCTGACGCCCCGCAGCAGGAACCAGTCGAGCCTGAGCGGCAGCCAGCTGCCGTCGGGCAGGGTCTTCCGCCGTGTCGGAGTCGGCGTTGTCGGAACGAGTGTATATCCGAAGCTCTCTGCCACACGGAGACAGTTTTCCCATTCGGGGACTTCTTCCAGGCACCGTCTCCGCAGTTCTTCACTGGCCGCGACCTGCAGTACGACCTGCTTATCGCGTCCGTCGTATGTATTCGTATTCAGATCTCCTCCGAGGACCACAGGCATATTTTCAGGGAAAAATGTCTCCGCCGCTTCCAAAACGCTTGTCAGCTGTCTTTCCCTGCCTTTGCCGTCGGTACGGTTTTCCAGGTGGATCGTCCCGACGCCGACCGGGTCGCCGGCGATATCCAGTTCCGCCAGTACCGCGAGCCTTCCGCCGATCCTTTTCTGTGAGTCGAAATACCAGTTGTACGCTTCCGGGAAACGGACGAGCCGCGTCTTTTTGACGGGGTAACGGGAAAAAATCGCGTTGCCGGTGAACCCTTTTGGTTCTTTCTCATCGGCAAGTTCGATGAATTCCAGTCCGAAGGCGCTGTCCATTCCCAGCCGCCCGGCCAGTACCGCGGTGGTATCCGCCGAACCGGAACGGAGGCATCCGTCATCCAGTTCATTTGCCAGGATCACGTCAAAGGGTTGAATTTCGGGGCAGTTTTCCAAAAAATCGCCTATTTCCCGGATATGGGTACCGAATTGAATATTAAAAACGAGAAAACCCAGTTTCTGCTTTTTCTCCGGGACGGTCCTTTCTGAATTACGGAGATCGATTTCCGAGAATTGGGAAATCTGAGCCATGACTTCTTCCTGCGTCTTATGCTCAAGCATCGCGCCGTATTTTCTTCTGTCTTCGATGGAAAGCCCGTTCATCATTTTCCTTTGTTAATTTTTTTGTTCAGGATCCCGTTTACAATGACGGGAACCGGAGGGAATATGGGAAATATCACCGGTCTCCGGTTGAAAAAAAGATAAAACTGCTGAGAAAATTATAATGTTTTCCCCACACCATGTCAAGAATTATTCCTTTGGATTTTTTCGCACAACTACACGAAACTGGAAGAATCGATTCAACGGGGACGGACTCTCCCATGGGGACGGTTCCCCTCGGCCTTCGCCTCGGGTTAACCGTCCCCGTCTTTCTGCACACAACCGAAAACAGCCGAAATCCTCCGGTTTTCGGCTTATTTTCTGATATTTGTTTTTTTTTGAGCCTTTGGCCCATCATTACGTGTTTTATCAGTACCGCTGACCACTGACCACCGGCCACTGACCACTTTTTTACAAACTGTACGCGGGTTCCGGGATCCGGATCCCGTCAAAGGGGATGGGATCATCCTCATCCGGCGGCGGGTCGTACAGGCTTTCTTCCACTTTCCGCATCGCGTTCAGCGTGGGATAGCCGTATTGTGCCTCGATCCGGATAAAGTCGTCCCAGACGGAGCGGAGCTCTTTGCTTCCTGCGGCAGCGGCAAGTTCGTAAAGCTCCCGGTTTCCCGTGATCACTCCCGCTCCCATCAGGGTGTCCCGCATCATTTTTTCGCTGACCTCACCGTTGTCTGTTTCCGGTTCGTCCGCCGTTTCGGCTTCCGCCATTTCCTGCATTACGGTCCGGAATATTTCTTCGGTCTCTTCACTGACGGGCTCCGCAAGTTCAGAAATGATGGACTTTTGCGGCTTTGTTTCCTGTTTCTGACCGTCATCCGGCAGAAGTTCATTGACGACCGGCAGCGCGGAAGGTCCGGATGCGCTGACGGAAACGGAAGAAATATCCGCACCGAGGTTTCCTGCCGGTTTTGCCGCTTTCCGGTCCTTTTTGCGGACGGTCACTTTTCCTTCACGGATATCATTTATTTTCTGTTCGGTGGCGTCCAGACGTTCCATCAGGGTCGCCCAGCGGATCTCCTGCGCCACCAGGGCAAGATACAGTT